>UQIY01000004.1 GCA_900541195.1 uncultured Collinsella sp.
CCCTAGAGTTCGTCGGCAGCGTCAGATGTGTATAAGAGACAGGCCGCCGAGACCGTCGCGCCCGCGCCCGAGGCCACTCCCGCAGCCACCGAGGCCGCATCGGAGTCCAATGACCGCCTGGCCGCCATGATGCGCCGCAGCGCCCGCCGCGAGGAAGCCTACGTGCCCACCTCGCAGCTCCGCCGCTTCACCCTGCCCGATTCGGCGCCCATCATGCGCCGCGTCATGGGCTTTCTGTCCGACCAGGCCCGCACGCTCATCCATGCCGGCGTGTCGCGCGACCGCATCTGCATTGATCCTGGCCCGGGCTTTGGTAAGTCGGCTAACGAGGACATCGTCATCCAGCGCGAGACTGCCAAGATGGCGTCACTGGGCTATCCGCTCATGTGCGCCGTGTCGCGCAAGCGCTTTGTGGGCGCCGTCTCGGGTGTGACCGAGGCCGCCGAGCGCGATGCCGCTACGTTTGGCGTGTGCCTGGGCGCCATCCAGGCCGGTGCCAACATCGTGCGCGTGCACGACGCCGCGGGTTTTGCGCAGTTCCTGAACGGTTACTGGGCGGTTGCCAAGCCGCAGCCGCGCCGCGCGTTTGTGGCTGTGGGCTCCAACCTGGGGCATCGCTGCGACAACATCCGCGCTGCACGCGAGATGATCGCCGAGATTCCACTCACCTGCGTGTCCAACTCCTCCAAGATCTACGAGAGCGAGCCTGCCTACGAGACGCGCCAGGACGCGTTTGCCAACGCCGTCATCGAGATCAAGACCGAGCTGGCGCCGTTGGTGCTGCTCGACGAGCTTATGAAGATCGAGGCCGAGCTGGGGCGCGACCGCTCCAAAAAGGCCAAGGCAAACGGCCCGCGCACCATCGACTTGGACCTGCTGTGGATGGACGGCGAGACCCACGGCGGCAAGAAGCTGCGTCTGCCGCATCCGCTGATCGGCGAGCGCGACTTTGTGCTGGTGCCGCTCGAGGACCTGATGCACGACCCGGCGCGGTTCTTCCGCTACAACGGCGTCGAGGTCAAGGAGCCCGAGGACCGCGTGGGCCATATCGTGGGCGAATTGGGGCGCATGTAGATGATCGAGATGAATGCTGTTGCCGCCGGTACCGAGCTCGACGCGGCGCGTGACGCGGGCCGCGAGGGCATGTCCGCGGGCTGGTGTGCTTGGAGCGCGGGCGAGGCGTCGTTGACGTTTTCGCTGGTCGTGCGCCCCGATGTGAACATGCACGCCTTCCACGGCCTGCCGTTTGTGGCCGCAATGGGCATGATGGACGCGCTCGCGGGCACGGCCGCAACGCCGGGCCTGGGGCTTGCCGGCAAAGTGGGCATCCAGTGGCCGAGCGACATCGTGTGCGGCGCGCCTGCGTTTGAGACGTCGCTCGCGCGCGTCGCCGTCAACGGCGGTGCCGGTGCCGCGGGCATGTTCGGTGCTGTGACGGTGGATATTGAGCGTTCGGCGTTGAGCGAACTCGGTGTAGATGTGGCCGACGAAGCGCTGGTCGAGGCATTGGCCGCGGCGGTGCTCGCTCGCGTTGGCGTCTGGGCGGTTGCCGCCAACACGCCACAGGGCGCTGCCGGCCCGCTGGCCCCGGTGCTGGGTGAGTACTTCGATATGGTGCCGCTGCTGGGTCGTCAGGTCGCGGCGGTGTCGCCCAACGGCCTGCCGCTCGCGGTCGGCGTGTTTGCGGGCCTGGACATCTGGGGCCGCGCGACCATTAAGACCGACGCCGGCGAGCAAGAGTTTCCGCCCGAGGCCGTGCGCATTCGCGGGCTGTAACGCGAGACGCCCGCGCTCAAAGATAACGATGACAACAGAAGCTCTCCTCGGCTTGCACCGGGGAGGGCTTTTGCGTGACTGCAGGGCGGCATCTCGGTCCTATTCCTCAAAATTGAAAAAATTTCGTTTTTGAGGAATAGGAAACATGCACGATATCGCTGTGCTGGGCGTATTCGAGGAGTCTCTATTCCTCAAAATTGAAAATTGTTCAGTTTTGAGGAATAGGCTTGGCGAACGTTTGCGGGGGCTGGGGCATTGGACGTGCTCGACTTATGCCCCTGTCTTACCCCAGCTCCTGCATGCGGCGGTAGATTTCGCAGATGCCCTTGATGGTGAGCTGCCCGTCGACCACGTCGAAGGCATCGGTCGAATCGGCGACGATGCCGGCGAGACCGCCCGTGGCGATAACGGTGGCATCCTCGCGGCCCAGCTCGCGCTTCATGCGCGCGACCAGGCCCTCGGCCATGGCGGCAGCGCCCACCACGGCGCCGACCTTGATGCACTCCTCGGTATCGCGGCCGATGGCGTGCTCGGGCGCCTCGAGCGGCACGCTAGCGAGCTTGGCGGCACGTGCGGCAAGCGCGTCCATGGAGATGCGGATACCCGGCGCGATCGCTCCGCCAATGTAATAACCGTCCTCATCGATGACGTCGATATTGGTCGCGGTGCCAAAGTCCACCACGATCGCCGGCGCGCCGTAGAAAGTTTCGGCCGCAACGGCGTTGGCGACGCGGTCGGCACCCACGGCCTGGGGGCGCGCCGCGCGCAGCTTGGTCACCGCGGCCGTCTGCGGCCCGATGACGATGGCATCCGCGGCAATGCGGTCGGCCACGGCGTGCCACTCGCGCGAGAGCTGCGGCACCACGCCGGCAAAGGCGATCGCGTCGACCGCATCGAGCGAAAGGCCGTACATCTTAAAGAAACCCATCAGGCGCACGTGGATCTCGTCGGCGGTATAGGAGCGGTCGGTGGGCATACGCCACGACTGCACCAGCTCGTCCCCGTCAAACAGGCCCATGGCCGTCTGCGTGTTTCCCATATCGATAGCGAGCAGCATGTCTACTCCCGGTGTCGGCGTAAAAGGACGCGCACCATTGTATACGTGCCGTCGGCGCTGCTGTACCGCGATTCGTTTGCGTGGGCGTTTCGGCCCCGTGTTCAGCTGAACCGCGTGCGACCGAAACGCCCGTGTTGCTGCCAGACTGTCGGCGACAAAGCGGGCGGTCCAAGCCCGCGGAAGCAGCCCTGGACGCGGTGCCGGACGGACCAGAGCCCGCCGCGCCCAGCCGGTGTGGACGATAAGGAGCAGAGATGTTGATTCACTACGAGGCGAGCGTAGCAGGTGCCAGGCATGAGTTGCAGGGGTGCGGAAATCGGGAGCATTGCTGCGTGCAGGTGGTCGAGCCGCCCCGCGCGTTCGGCGCGGCGGGGGATGGTGGTCCGGACGGCGGAGGCTCGGTGATCGACGCGGCGCCTCGCCAGGCGATCGTCGCCGCCGTCGCGGGCGGTATGCCATCCATGATTTTGAGCGACGAAGGTGCCCACCTTGCCAGCGAAGCTGCCGTCGATGCGGCGACCGAAGCGTATCGTCGGGGCGAGCTCGTGCCGGGTGATGCCTCTGCCCTTAAGGGCGTGTTTGAGCGTGCGCTTCGTGCGGTCGCAGACGTGGCCGTCGATCAGCCCGCTGCCGATATCACTTCGTTTGCCTGCACGCTATGCCTGGTAGTATGGGATGGCGTGCGCGTTTGGTATGGCAATGCCGGTGATTCCGGTGCGATTGCCGTGGACTTCTTGGGTGATCCGTTTGCCCTGACGCATATGCATTGCGGGCCGCTGTCGAGCCGGCCGTTCCCGCTGCACGATTCCTATCACTGGGAGTTTGGCTATCGCACGAGCGCCGAAAGCGTGCTTGTAGCCACAGGTGGCATGCTTGGGCAGTTTGCCGAGTGGGCGCCCGGCTCTTACGGTGCGCCGAAGGCGTATGACCGCGAGCTCATTGGCCTGCTCACGAATCGGAATATCGATGTGGGCGATTTGCCGTTGATGAATGTCGCTGCAGCTAAATATCTGAACGAGTTTCCCGCGACCCGCGTGGACGGCGATAAGACGGTGGTGGCGATGATCAACAGCGAGAAGCCTTCGGTGACAGATTTTATTTGCGCCACGGCGAAAGACGTGACGGCTGAGCGTCTTGCTGCGGCGGGCGCATCCTTTGCGGACGAGGATGACGATCGAAAGGTCTTGCTGCCGTGGAACGACGAGCTGCGCATGCGCGCCGGCGATGTGGCGAATGACGTGGGCGGCGACTTCACTGTAGAGCTTGAGTATCAGCTCATGTGCGGCATGTCGCTCGACCGCGCGTTTGAGCTGGCGGCTGCTGCTGCCCGCGAGCGCGCCGAGAGGTATCGCGTGTTTGAGGACTGCGTAGCCGATGGGCCCGAAGGCTGCAACGCTGCCGTTTTGGCCGACGACGAGGTGTCGTTTGACGAGATGGCCTAGGAACGTTGTGGGCCCTGGACTCTTCGCGCCGGGGGTGTTCAAGATATGAAGGAATTATGCTCTACGAGATTTTCCTTGCCGTTTACCGAACTCCCGCGTAATATTCTTTCTTGCGCACATGAGGCGCCCAGACATTGCGGGGTGGAGCAGTCTGGTAGCTCGCCGGGCTCATAACCCGGAGGTCGTAGGTTCAAATCCTGCCCCCGCGACCAAGAACTTGCAGCTCGTCGGCCTAGCCGGCGAGCTTTTTTGTTATCCCGGAATCGTATTTTCGGTTCAATTCTCAGCCTCTCAAACAAAATCTCGATCTGTAACATCTGGACCCGATTTGGGCGGCTAGGTGTTACAGATCGAGATGTTTCGGCAGGACGATCCTTGTTTGTCTAAATCTGTAACACGAGGGACGGATTTTGCCGAGTTGTTGTTACAGATTGAGATTTTCTAGCAGGCGGGTTTGGTTTGTCTTGATCTGTAACACCTGGGGTCGTTTTTGGCCGATGGATGTTACAGATCGAGACATTTTGTTGGGACGGTTCCCGTTGTCCCGATCTGTAACAGGTAGGGGCCAAAAGTGGGCCTAGATGTTACAGATTGA
Source organism: uncultured Collinsella sp. (assembly GCA_900541195.1). Taxonomy (GTDB): domain Bacteria; phylum Actinomycetota; class Coriobacteriia; order Coriobacteriales; family Coriobacteriaceae; genus Collinsella. The sequence continues at coordinate 4,871 of UQIY01000004.1, forward strand.
GATGTTTGGTCGGACCGAATTTGTTCGTCTCGATTTGTAACATCTAGGGTCGTTTTTGGTCTGTAAGTGTTACAGATCGAGATTTTCCGACGGACCGCTCCCGTTTGTCTTGATCTGTAACAGCAAGACCCGGTTTTGCCGAGTAACTGTTACAGATTGAGACGAACCGACGGGCCGTCCCGCCCCATCCACCTGCCGTCACCTGATATTCGCCGATTTTCGTTGTGCCGCCGTGCTCTCATGCCATATCCTCTAGACAACTACGCGGCACCATCGCCGCCGCGCCTACAAGAGAGGAATATTCATGACCGCACCTGCATCCAAACTGCTTCAGCCCATTACGGTTGGCCCCCTTGAGCTCAAGAACCGCATTATGTTCCCGCCGCTGACCACCGGCTACGAGGAGCGCGACGGCTCCATTGGCGAGCGCAGCCTGGCTTTTTACGAGCGCTTGGCCCGTGGCGGCGTGAGCTACATCGTCATCGGCGACGTCGCTCCCGTCATGACCGCAAGCCCCACGCCCAAGCTGGCAACCGACGCCCAGATCCCCACGTTTAAGGCGCTGGCCGACGCCGTCCACAAGCACGGCGCCAAGGTTGCGCTGCAGCTGTTCCACCCCGAGTACGACGTGCCCGGCGTCGGCCGCATGGTCATGGGCTCCATGGCTGCTGCCAAGGCCGCGCAGGAGGCCAAGGCCGCCGGCGACGAGGAGACCTTTGCCGCCAAAATGGCCGAGTCCAACGAGATCCGCAAGCAGGCATATGCCAAGCTGCACCACGACATGCAGCACTTTGTGAACGAGGCGAGCGTAGAGCAGCTCACCCAGATCAAGGAGGCCATCGCCGCCTCGGCCGCTCGCGCGCAGCAGGCCGGCATCGACGCCATCGAGGTCCACGGCGACCGCCTGGTGGGTTCGCTGTGCTCGGCCATCCTCAACCAGCGCACCGACGAGTACGGCGGCTCGTTCGAGAACCGCGTCCGCTATGCGCTGGAGGTCGTCGCTGCCATTAAGGAGGCCGCGCCGCAGCTGATGGTGGAGTACAAGCTCCCTGTGATCATGGAGAACCCCGACGGCACGCCGCGCGGCAAGGGCGGCCTGCAGCCCGACGAGGCCTGCGAATTTGCCAAGCTGCTCGAGGGTGCGGGCATCGACATGATCCAGGTTGCACAGGCAAATCACACCGGCAACATGGGCGACACCATTCCGCCCATGGGCGCCATGCCCTACAACTGGACGCTACCCGTGGCCGAGCGCGTCAAGGCCCTGGTCTCCGTGCCGGTGGCAACCGTCGGCCGCGTGGTCTCGGTCGAGGCCGGCGAGAAGATTCTGGAAGACGGCGCGGCCGACATCGTCGCCTATGGCCGCTCGCTCATGTGCGACCCCGACATTGCGCTGAAGGCCGCCACGGGCGAGCCCATTCGCGAGTGCCTCAACTGCAATAAGGGCTGTGTCGACGCGATTCAAAACCGCAAGTACATCTCGTGCGTGCTTAATGCCGAGAACGGCGACGAGGCGACCATCGCCATCAAGCCGGGCGAGGGCGACAAGAAGATCGCCGTGGTGGGCGGCGGTATTGCCGGCCTGGAGGCCGCGCGCGTGGCGGCCAAGCGCGGCTACGACGTGACCGTCTACGAGGCGAGCGATCATCTGGGCGGCCAGATTGTGCTGGCGGCCGCGCCTCCGCGCAAGGACGAGATCATGCGCTCGGTCGAGTATTACGAGATGATTCTGCCCGGCCTGGGCGTGAAGGTTGAGCTCAACCATGCCGCTACCGCCGAGGACCTCAACGCCGCCGACGCCGCGATTGTGGCCGTGGGCGCGCACGACGTGGTCATTCCCGTTCCGGGTGCCGATTCGGACAAGGTCGTCTCGAGCTGGGACGTGCTGGCCGGCAAGGTGGAGCTTACGGGCCGCGTCGCCGTCATTGGCGGCGGCCTGGTGGGCACCGAGACTGCCGAGTACCTGCTGCAGCACGGCTGCGAGGTGGCGATCGTGGAGATGCTCGACAAGATTGCCGCGGGCGAGTCCGAGACCATTCTGCCGCTGATTATGAGCGACTTTGCCGAGCATAACGTGGAGCAGCACGTGAAGACCCGCCTGACCGCCATTACTGATGAGGGCGTGGAGGCCATTCGCACCACCGAGGACGGCGCCGAGGAGCCGGTGAAGATCGTCTGCGATTACGTGGTGATGGCCGTGGGCTCCAAGGCCAACGCGTTTGACCTGGACGGCGTGACGGTACCCGTGACCTACGTGGGCGACTGCTCGGGCGAGCGTACCGCCGACATCGCGAGCGCTATCCGCACGGCATATCACGCGGCTAACGAGCTGTAGTCGAGAAAGCTATCGCGTATTGAGTGGGCGGGGAGTGCCGTATCGGTGCTCCCCGCCTTTTTGTCGATAAGAGGTGCTCTGACCAGCGGGTTCAGAAAATCCGAATCTTGAGCACCCGAAAATCCGAATCCTCAGAACATGAAAATCCGAATCGCTAACACCCGAAAATCCGAATTTGGTGCAAGGGGATTGGCGCAAGTGGTCATGTTTGTTTGCGCCATGTTGGCACGAAGTAACCTGACCCCTTGCACCAAGGGTTTGACTTTTAAGACATCATTAAGGCTTGCGTTGTGGAGCGAACCGCAGGTCAATGCTATTCTTTTACCTTATCGTACGGTGTTGTATTCTGCCTGAATTCTCTACCTGCGAACAACGGATAAACGCGACCGAGCGGAAAAGGATGGCAAGCCCGCAAGCAGGGCAAACGTAAGCGATGAGTGGCATGGACCGACATAGCGAGCTCCAGCAGCACATGACGGCGGCCGAGTACCGCCAAGCTGCCGACGAGCACGTGCGGACCCTCAAGGATTTCTGGAAGGATTTCCTGGTGAGCGGTCTGTTTGTGCTGGCTGCCATCGTTGCCATCTTTGCATGCCTGGCCTGGTTTGCTGCGAATAACCGAGTGAGCGCCACGGGGGGCACGATCGGGGCGAAGGCGGGGCGCTATAGCCTTACCGCCACCGGCGAAGGCGAGCCCGACGCCCACACGGGATATTACGAGCGCACGGGCGCCGAAAAGCAAAACATCACGAGGCTCGATACGACGGACGCCATGACGGTAACGCTGGAATCCAACCTCAACAACGAGTCCGCCGGCTCTCTGTATCCGGGTGCCCGAGGCAAGATTACGTTTACGGTGAAGCCGCTGGTGGATGACCTGAACGGGGTCACGATCAACTTGTCACGCGTGCTTAAAGTCACGGGCAATGTCGTTGTTGAGGACGGAAAAACGCTGACGTCTGATGCGCAAACGCTCCTTGGCTTGGCTAAGGGCCATTTGCTGTTCTTTACGAGCTGCCAGAACGGGTACTACTCGGGGCGCGTAGTCGATAGCAAGATCAGGATTGACAAGAGCGAATTTTGCAAGAAGGGGTCGAGCGAGACCACAGAGTCAAAAGAGGTGAGCCTGTACTGGGTATGGCCGGAGTACTTCCAGAACTTTGTCCTTACGGGCAACACGAATTACTACAAGAATCTGTTTGCGGCGGCGGGCGACGCAAAGTCTGACTACGGCGCTCTGCAGGCAGATATGAACGCGCATAAAGCGAACTACTTCTATGGCGCGGCAAACGGCACAAGTGCTGCCAACGCTCCTGCGGTTTCGGCTGACATGTCCTTCAGCGACGCCGCCATCTGCTCGGCGCTGTACAACAATGCCGACGAGCAGATCGGCAATAAGGTCGAATACATTCAACTTAGAATTAGCGCTCAGGAGGGCGTGAGCTCATGAGCACCATGCAAACGCGCCTCGGCGATGCCCGCAATTGGATAGAAAACCACCGCGCACAGACCCTCGCGGTCTTGGTGCTGCTCGCGGCCATCATTTTTATCATCGGCCTTACCATGACATGGTTCGTAAGCAGCAAAAGTTTGTCTACGGTGGGTAAGATTCAAACGCCCGCGCAGCTTAAGATCATGGGTCCCAACCAGACAAGCATTGAGCCCATCGAGATTTCGTATGACGAGTCGCGCGGCGATGAGAAGAAAGACGACGGCACCGTGACCGTTCGTCGCGCGTTTTGTGTGCGGAGCGACAATGGCGATCCCGCTGCCGGCGGTCAAGCGTTTGAGCTGCAGGTGGCAAATACCACGAATATCACGGGGCTGACAATCAATGTGTACCACGTGACGGTCAACGAACCGCCGGCAACGAAGGGAGATGTGGTCGGCCTCGACGGGCTCAACCGCACCTACTCATGGAGCAAGAAGAGCAGCACCCCGATTAAGTTCGCTTTTATCAACTCCGCGGACGGGACAAGTACGTTAGCTAAGGAGCTTGAGGCAAACGACCCGACGTACGGCTCGTACGTGAATGTCCAGAAAAACGCGCGCCCGCTCTACCGGTATCACGAGTTCACAAAGAGTCAGCTCGACGGTTACAGCGATAAGAACAAAAGGGCCAACGCCGCCACGAACTTCATCATCGAGTGCACGTGGAATCCGGGCGTTGTGACCGTAAACGGAAAGACAGTCTCAAACGTCAAAGAGACCGACATGGTCTACCTAATCGCTCGCGGCACGAGCGGCAACTAATAGCAGGAAGGGAGGGGCGCCAGATGAGGAAAGACAAGAACGCACAAAATGAAATCGCAAGGCCTGCCGGCAAGCACTTTGCACAGGTTGACGATCATGCGGCGAAGTCTGCCTTGGCGGAGTCTGCTGCCCCTAATTCCAAAGTGCGCAAACGCCTGTGGGCAGTTGCGGTGCTGCTGTGCGCCGTCGCGATTGCGACGGGAACCTACCTTACCTACACGGCCTTTTTGGCGGGTGACTTTCTTAAGTCGGTTGCTGTTTCGGGCACGTCACAGGCGCTGTTTGCCTCGGACATGCTTACGGGCTACACGAATGATACGCTGAATGACGAGGGGATTGCCGTCCGAAGCGTCATTGCCGACACGAGTGGGGAAAACTGCTCTTTTACCTTTCGCATTTACAACCATCTGCTGGGCGACAAGAACAAGGTCAACGACAAGGACGTTAACGCGACGCTGAGCGTGACGGCGACGGGTACGACGAAAGCTTGGAGCATAAGCGGTGAGCCTGCGCTGACGGCGAACGGCACGGTCGGCCTTTCCTTCCCCGCCAACAAGGCAACCATGTATACCTATAAGGTTACGTTTTCCAAGGCAGACCTCAACAAAGCATCCTTCACCGTTAAGGCCCAGGTCGGCTCCAATAGCCCTGGCACCAACCTTAAATGGCTCGCCGCCAAGATTGCGCCTTCCGAGCGTGCAGAGGTAACGGCTTCGGGCGTTTCGGGCGAGTGGGTCGATAAGAACTCGGATATCAACGCTTTCGACGCTTACAACTATCGCGCGACCGTTACGGGCGCGCCAACAAAAATCAAGCTTACATGGGGCGACAAGGTTGAGCTTGACCCATTTTTGGCGACGAATCATTCCGACGCGACCTTTGATGGAAGGTCGGTTACGTTCACCATGGATCCCGGGTCGGAGATTATTACCTTTTACCGTTCGACGGATACCGCGCCCGGCAGCTTGGATGACATCGGTGTTACGTGCAGGGCTGCGTAGGCCAACCGCAATCTGTGATTTTGAGACCCCGCACGGGGCATGAGATAGAACGAGGTAGGATCAGATGAGAACGGCAAAGCGCATAACAACCGCATGCCTGACTGCGATCATGATTTTCCAGGCGCTTGCGCCCTCCACGGAGGTGTTCGCGCAAGAGCTCGACGCCGTCATGGAGGCATCCGTCTCCGCCGCGCGCGCCGCGGGCAACACGGCGCGCTCCGTACAGGATGCTGTGGCCACCGCGCTGCAAGATGCTGACCAGGCTACATCTGATGATGTCGTAACGACTCCGGGCGCCGACGCTGGCGCTACCGAGGGCGGCGACGGTTCTACCAACGCTGGCGAATCACAGGACTCCACGACCGATGGAACCACTAACGGCGATACCCCAACGGAGGGCGACGCGTCCCAAGACGATGCGGCTGCCGATGAGGGTGCTGCTGACGGAGAACAAGCGGATGACGCGGACGCGGATGCTGCTGATCAGGCAAACACCGCCCCCACCATCGCTACTGTCGAGGATCTCAGGCACGCGTTGGGTGACGGCAATGTCATCACTGACGACTTGGGCGCCGTCACGGCCATTACCTTTGAGTCCAACGCCGACCTTATCGCCATCTCCAACACCGATCCCGCCATCTACCAGAACGCGAACATCTCCAAAGGTGGCTCGACCGGCATCGACTTCGACGTGTGCGGCGCGGAGATCGTGGACGGCCTGGGTAGCCTCACGTTCCAGGGCTTCGGCAGCGATGCCTACCCTTTCAAAGGCGCGCTCAACCTCGGCGACAGGACCCTGACCGTCAACAAGACGCTCTTCAACAACATCGAGCTTAGTGACGATAACAGCAGCGTAAAGCTCACTTGGAAGGGCACCGATGCCCAGCCCATAGTGGCCGCAAAGGTCGCGGGCGCGGACAAGACGCTTGCTGCCACCGTTACCGTGGGCACGCCCAAAAGCGATACCGAAAAGGACATCTGCAAGCTCACCTCGCCGCTTGTGGGCGAGGTCACGGGCGCGCTTACACTTAATGCCACCTACACGACAAGCGCGAACAGCCCCCTGGCGGTCGATATGCAATCGAGCGCAGGCAACATGGGCTTGCTTGTGAACACCCTTGCCGAAGGAGCATCGCTTACGCTTGCGGGCCTCGCCCTGCCGGACAAACTCGACGGTACCCCCACTATCAACGCGACAGCCGATGGCGCCAACGCAGGAGGCCTTATCGGCGAGGCGCGGGAGGGTGCCACCGTCGCCCTACCAACTGGCATCGATGTCTCGGCGCTGAGCGTCGCAGGTAAAAACGCGGCGGGCGGTCTTATCGGTAAGGCCACCAACCTCACGCTCAACATCGCTGATGGCGTAACGGTTAAGCCGGCGTGCAACGTCGGCGATAAAGACAGCGCTTGCTCCGGTGGCGTCATCGGCGACGTGAGCTTTGCGCAAGGATTTATCGTTAAGCCCAATATGTTCGACCTGGGCAAGCTTGTGACGCTTGGTGCATCGCAACGCGCCGGCGCCCTTTTTGGTGTGGCCGATATTTCTAATGGCGACATCGTGGTGCAAGGCGGAACGTATAAGAGCAAGTTCACCTTACCGGAAGGAGTTAGCTTCAACGGCAGCTACGGCGGCCTTGTCGGCAAGGTGTTTGCGACGGCAAAAGGCGTCGATGAGTCGCTGCGCGCCTTTGTGGTCCAAAAGGATGCGGATAAGAAAACGTGCTCAATTGAGTTTGAACTTGCGGGCAAGCTGTCCGATACGGGCGGTGTTGTTGGCTATGTTGGCGATAGCGCGGACTCCAATTCGCAGCCTGTCGCCGTTGTGCTCGACGGCGTGACGGTTGCGTGCAAGGGAGATGCTTCGGCGCGAACGGACGCCGGAAAGTTCGGTGGTGCCGTGGGCGTTGTCGACGCGCGCAATGTCCTTGACGTGCGAGATTTCAAACTTACAAGCGACAATCCTATCGGTAAGGCGCAAAGCAACCGTGCCGCGGGAATTGCAGGCTCCGCGTGGAATGCTGTAATCAAATTCAGCGGCATCACGGATCTGTCGGGCGCAAGTTTTGCCGAAAACAGCACGACGGGCCAGCTCGTATACGAGAACCACAACGCGCTGATTTTTGCTGTCGGCGATGGCTCTGACGCTGACAAGGGTGCAGCGGGCTGGACCTTCAAACGTAGCAATACTGCCTCGAAGACGGACGACATCGCGACCTACGGCGAAGTTATTCGTCTGGGCGGCGACTTCATTAAGCTTGATGTGGACACTCATAAGTTGACCTTGCCGGATTCGCTGACGGCAGCTAACGGTGCCTACACCCTAACCTCTGTTGAGGATTTCGCCAAACTTGCAATCACCTGGCAAACCAACGGCTACTACTCCATGGTCGAGGGCGTTTCCGAAAACAACCCGAACATCTTGCAGTCCTCGACCATTACGGTGAACGGCACTATTGATCTCAAGGGCACGGGCCTGACGGGTTTCACGCAGAATCGTGCAGACGGCTCGCAAGTTTTCTCGGGAACGTTGAACGGCGGCGGCACAAATGGCAACGGCACAATCAACCTTGCCGTCGGCGAGCCGTACGGCAAGCGTGGTGAAGCTGTGCTCGACGGCAATGACACGAGCAACGGCAACGGCAAAATCTACCGCCACGGCCGCTTGGGCTTGTTCGCGGCCGTCAACGGCGCAACCATCTCCAACGTCACAATCGCTGGTTCCATGAAGTTCGATAACGGTTCGGCTATCGATGCCGGGTCGCTTGCAGGTACCATCGTCGGCAACCTGCCATTGTCTGGCGTAACGTGCAAAACGAATATCGCGTGTGATGATACGTTCGGCAACGAAGTGAACATTGGTGGTATTGCGGGCAGCGTGTCGGCGGCTTCTACGGTTGCGTTTAAGGATAACAGCAGGGCTCAAGCGACCATCGCTGCAACTAAAACGCTTAACGGCAATAGTCGCATTGGCGGCGCCATTGGTTATGTGGGCGATTATGGCTCGTCATTCAATGTTGCGGGCCTCGAAGTCGCCGGATCAATCGAAACCGGCAATTGCACCAGCGGCAAGATTGCCCAGGTCGGTGGCTTTATCGGCTGCATTGCTCAGGGATCGAACGAGAAGAACGTTACCATTACCGGTCTTAGCTTTAGTGAATTCGCTATGACCGTGGGCAAGAACGGCGACAAGTTCAACGGCGCCGGTGGTCTTCTGGGCTACAGCTGGGGCAACGCCATCGTCACCATTGGCGATACTACTGCGAATACCAGCGGCAGCACCTACGCCCTCAAAACTACCAACAACACGACCGTGACTGCAGAAAACTCTACCGAGGTCGGCGGCCTCGTATACGCCGCCAGTGGCCACTGGATCATCAATAATTATGCTATCAATTTGGCCAACGCTTCCTTTACCGCTAATAGCGCAACCACGCTTGGCGTTCTTATTGCTCGCGGCAGTACATCCGATTCAAATAGCTTTGGTGCCGAGACCAACTATAACGGTCTATATCTGGAGGACAGGGCTTGGTGGGGTACCGCTTATGCTGTGAATGGCGTGTCTATAACCGCCCCAAAGGTAAAGACATACGACGAATGGCTTGCAAATGGCGTGAAGCCCGAAAGTAATCTGATTGATAACGGCTGCAATGCGGTTGTCTCGCTTCATACCGAGGACCAAAAGCTGGACATGAGCGGAGATCCTGCTAGAGATAATAGTTATCGAAATCGCATCGCCCCCGCTAATCCTTCTGATAGCTTTCCGCAAACAAATGGTTCTGTTCGCTACTACTACAATCTTGACAAAGCGTATACGGCGGTAGGCAACAAGCCGGAAAACGCTAGCAAAGACAATTGGATGAACTCCGCAGAGTACTTATTACTTTGGTGTGCGTACCTGTATGCTCCTAGCGCGATTCAGGGCTATATCATTCCGGGAAATCAGGCTATTTTCCAAGGAAACAATATTGGCACGAGCGACAGCGCGGGCGTGGAAATCAATTTAGATGGATACAGTTTCTATCCTACTGACCCCGCGAAGGGCTCAACGGTTACTGTGAATAATGCAACGATTACGTTCCATTATTCCGACATTAAAGATGAGCAAGAAGGTAACAAAAAGAATAGCGAAGCCACGCAGCACGAAAATATGCACTGCGCTCTCATCGGAACCCATACGGGCAGCCTCAAGGTTAAAAATGTCACGCTTGCAGGCACCGTGGGCTCCGTTGTGAACGATGCGGGAAGTTCGTCCGGTGCACTTGTGTGCTGCTGTATCTATGGGCCCATCAATGAGACTAATGTGGCACAGCTCGAGATAGATGGTCTGACACTTGACGGCTTGAAGGTCGACGGTGTGAACGGCTATACCAGTTACGCCCCTCTGCTTATCAACGAGATGCAGACATGCGTGAACCTGAGCGCTAAGAATATTTCAACCCTTAGTTACGCGAAAGGGGCCACGGCGGCAACCTCGCTCTTCGGCAGGCTCGGCGTGGGAAACAATTCCGATCAGGTGACGGCGAAGTTTGAGCAAATCAGCTTGCCCAGCCAAAAGAACAATACGATCTTCACCCATGCGAGCCTGCTGGAGAGTTTTGGCTACGGAAGCACGAGCACGGGTTCTGCGGACTACACCTTTACTAAGGCCGATGCCGATGCAGGCAAGGTGACATACGGATCTGAGATTGATGGGAGTACGGAGTACCCGGGCAAGCAGCTTTGGTATTACGACGAAGCGACGTATGGTGCCGTGAGCGGCTATGTGACGGTTGATGGTAAGAAGGACGGTGACGTCAGGCCTTGGTTCGGTGACTACCTTCCTTATGTTTACAAGGGAAAAGCCGCCGAGGATGGCGTCCAGTATCACGAAATTAAAGTCAACCAGCGCATTCCAAAGCTGGTAATGGGATGTGGTACCTACGGCGATCCTTATTCCGTCACAAACGCGGCGGAGATGAATGCCATTGCCAACTACATTAATAACATGACGGCGCTTGACGGCTGGGAGGTCACCATTGTCGCCGACCAGGGTAGGCTCTGCACTCGCCGCAGCAGCGATCACTCGACCGACAATGAGGTTACGTACGTCTACAAGCAGGCGAACGGTACCGATAATAAATGGGAGAAGAAGACCGGAGACGCGTCGACCAATTCCCCGCAGACGCTGAGCGACGAAACCATGCACCGCTATATGCAGAGCGCGTATTACAGCATCGAGCCTACTGAGGGCAATACGATTACTCTCGACGGCGCATCGTTTGGCGGTTTTGGAAATAGGGCCAACCCGTTTAGGGGCGTCATCGTTGGCAACTTTGGCAGTGATAATAAAAACGCAACCATCAAGATAGAGAATAACGAGGGTTCGCTTCGCGGCCTTATTCCCTATAGTTACGGCAGCGTGGTGCGCGATCTGAATATTCGCTATGTGAACGCGTCGGCGACTATTACTTATTCTGCCAAGGATGCCGACGGCGTTCCGACGGCGTTTTTCGGTGGCGTTGTCGGCTGCATCCTTGGTGGCGATAACATTATCGATGGCGTGGTCGTTAATGGGACGACGGCCGAAAACCCTACAACGGGATTTACCGTCACGGGCGGTGGCGACAAGCCGCATCTTGTTCCCATTGGTGGCTACGTCGGTGCCATTGCGGGTGGCGGCGTGATTTTCCGCAATATGGACAAAAGCGGAAAATCTTCCTGGCGTGCTGGAACTGGTGACAAATCTCGTGGTCTGGGAAAGGGCAACTTTGATCTCTACAACAATCCCTACGTCGGTCGCGTGATTGATGGCTATGCCTTTAGCGAGGGCTGTAAGGTTGAAAACGGTAACGCTAACTACCAGATTAACGAGCTCACAAAAAAAGGAACCCCCTGTGTCACCACCACGGGCACCGACAACAAGTACCTCGGCACTAACGCCGAGGCTCCTGTGACCATGGTGAAAAACGCCCAGGGCCTTTTGGTGCTCTCGGCCATCATCAGCTCGGGTGCGGGTGCTGGCGCGGCACATACCAACTACTCCAATAATGGCGTGTTCCGCGGTTCCAAGGCTTACTGGGGCAGCGATTCGCAAGACCCGGCGATATGCGGCTACCTGTTTGGCAACAAGGAATATGGCAAGGTACGGAATGCTAACTACGCAAATGTGGGCAAGCCTGAGAGTGCTGCCGGCGATTTCGAAATCGCCAAAAACGACGACCAGAAGGCCCCCGGCAAGCAGGGGTGGCACGGCCCGCTCGACCATGATGACGATGTAAATTCGCCCTACCTGGTGGCGTCCTACGCTGCCGACTACCAAACGGGCTATGTGTGCGCGTCGAAATCGATCGGCATGAGCTTGGAGTTCAAGCAGGGCGACACCTACGATATGACCGACTACGGCACGGGGTACGTGGGCCTAAACGGCCGCTACTATTCCAATGCCTGCAATTCGAACCAGCCGGGCACCGACCGAGACCGTATTACGCCGCACGTAGCCACGATCGACGGTAACGGCGCCACCATCACGGTGGGTACCGAAGGCACCGCCTACGGCGTCGTCGAATACGCCGACGACGACTATAAGGTCTCGGGCGTGGGTGGTCTATTCAGCACCGTGATGTTCACCTCCACCAATGTGGGGCAGAGCGTCACCGCGAACGACGGCGCGCAGGTCAAAGACCTCACCTTTAGCAACTGCAACGTAGCGCTCACCTATATCGACACCAACGGCGAAGCCAAACCAGGAGAGGCGCCGAACGACCTTACCGGTGCCGGCCTTTTGGCGGGTGCAACGGCCAACTACGACGACGGCACGTGCGGCATCTACCGCAACGTGCAGATGAAGAACTGCACCGTGTCGGGCGCAAAGAGCGTAGGAGGGCTTCTTGGCAGCTCGGGCCGCGCCAGACGAACTACGAGCGAAGACAGAACCTATATGGTCGAGTTCGGGGACGGGTGGGGCCCCGCGTATCTCTATGACTGCTCATACACTGGCCTTAACGTCACGGGCGAGAAGAATGTCGGTGGCTATGTGGGTGCGGTCGCCTCGGCGTGCGGTGTGTGGACAACCGCAGGCACAGGGGTGAGCGAAAGGACCGTTGGCAAAAACTCGACCATAACTGCCACAGGGACAGTGCCCTACGTGGGCGGCGTGCTCGGCTATGTCGAAAGAAGCGATATCTCGGTCAACACCAACATCGGCACCACTACAGCGGCCCAGTCGTCGTGCACGGCAGTCATCTCTGGGGTAAACGTGCTAGCCACCGGGTCGAACTCCGATGACCATATGGGCGCCGGCGGCGTGGTCGGACGCGCCCGTGGCGGCGTTATTTCTATGAGCAACGTGCGCATTGATGGCGGAAACGGCACCGAGAACGCCGTCATCGGCGATAAGGCCGGAACGAACAATAGCATCTACAATGCGGGCGGCCTGATTGGTGAGGTTACGAGTAGCGGTAGCCCCAACAAGTACTGGTTCGACGACTGCAGTGTCAAGAATGTCAGCATCGCCGGCACCGGCAAATGCTCGGGCGGGCTTATCGGCTACTTCTTCAGCAATGTGAATATAGCCTGCAACAACATCGCGATCGAGAACGCTACGATTAAGGGTAACTGGAGCGGCGGTCTGCTGGGCGCGAATAACGCGAGTAACAGCGGACCCGTCGTCATCGACGTTACCAACACAAAGGTATCCAACACCACGTTTAGCGAAAGGTCCAACGGCGGCATTATGGGCGACGGGCGCGGCCAGTTCCATCTGTTAAACGTGCTCATGGACAGCAATAGCTACAATGCGGGCAAAACCCAGGGCGTACTCTTGGGCGAGGTTGACACGGGGGATGGTAAGTACAGCCTTTCCGCAGCGGGCGTGGAAGTAAAGCCCGGTAGTGGCAAGACCACGAGCGACCTGCCGCCGATGGTTTACACGACCAATACGAATACGGCTGCTGTTAACGAGAAAACTTATATTGCCTTCGGCGACTACAACGGCACGGCTGCCGCGCCCAACGAGAACAAAACGCTTTACGGCGCAGGCGATACTGCTACCACGGCAACGAGTCCGTACGTGACCACGAGGCCCGTGAGCACGCTGGCGGTGCGTGCCTCCGACGGCGACACCACCGACCGCTACCTGTTTGGCGACGGCGCCGCCATTGACACCGCGACGACCATCCAAAGCCAAGCGGGTGCCCGCGTTCCCGGCCGCTACACCTACACCAACATCGCCGGCATCAATGATGCCGGCGCATACCAAAACACGAGCACCTATAGCGCGGACAGCTCGCGTAGCACCTATAACGCTAACAACATTACTTCGGACAAGAAGGCCAAAACTGACTTCCCCGTGCTCGTGATTCCGGGCAACGATACCACGACGGTGGAGAGCTACCTGAACATCGTGACCAATGGCGGCTTCTCCGATGCCCGCCGCCTCAACGGCAGCACCGCGCATGTGACCGCCACCGCCGAGGTCTTCTCGCTCGCCGATAACGGCACCTTCGTCAAGGACGTAGCCGCCTCGCAAGCGCCCACGCTCAAGGTGCTCAACAATGGCACGAGCTCTATGGCATTCCGCGCGAGCACCGACTGGGACAATGAGCAGGGGCGCTTCACGCTGCTTACGGTCACCTTTAGCGAGGCCGGCCAGAGCTACCGTGTACAGGTACCCATCATCGTCAAGCGCATGCTCGAGATCGACTTTACCGCCACCTACTCCGAAGGTGCGAACTTCAAGGCTGCCGACTATGCGACAAAATACGACAAGCACGTACTTGTGAGCAGCGGCGACACCATGACCGGCTACCTTACCTGGACCTATGGCAGCGCTCGGGGCAAGCCGGTCGATTACGGCTGGAACACGCTGCTCGAAGCCGGCGGCTCTATGGGTCCGCTCAACAAGAGCATTACCTTCGGTGCCACGCTGCCCGAGGGTACACAGCTCACACTCGTGGACACGGCCAACAACAGCCGCGAATATCACTACACGGTGGGCACGGGCGGCGCGACGTCAGTCAGGCTCACCGAGTTTGTGGACGCTGGCAACAAGGCTTACTACACCGAACCGTGGCTGAGCGAAATCGTGGGCGTGAAGGCCGATGAGGCCAAGGAGGACAAGGACGGCGCTTGGGTCAAGCTCGCCGATGACGAGGTCAAGGACAAGAGCCAGGCCGAACTCGCGAAGATGGCTGGCGCCAAGGTCGATGGCGCGTACTACCGCGCGCGCACTTCTTCCGACGCGACGGGCACGTTCTATACCCTCTCCGTTGATAAGGAAGAGCCCAAGAGCGAAAACTTCTACTTGGTGGTGCGCACGCCGGCGGGGTCCGTGGGCGTCAACGGCTACACCGCCACCACGGTGGACACGAGCCTCAACGAGCACATCAACTACCTGCTGCGAGGCAAGAAAGCAGCCGACGGCAAGGCTGCCGAGGATGGGCACCAGAATACGCCCTCGACCTATAGCGTGGCATCAAACTACACGCACAGCCTCGTTGACAACAAGCGTAACCTCGTCGACAACAGGGACAGCATCAACCGGATGGAGCTCAAGGAAGCCACCTATTCGCTTTCCATGAACGTGAGCGACACCGTGACGTTTGACTCGAGCCAGCAATACACGAGCTCTGACGCGCTGTATTATCAGCTCGATTCGTCGCTTGTCACCTATCACGATGGCGTCATCGCGGGCTCGGTAGGATACCCCACGGGCACGCAGGGCACGTATGAGTTCTACGTTAAGGTGGGTGATAACTACTACACCTGGGGCGGGTCGGGTTGGAATCTGGCCGGCACGAAGGAGACCCCAGTGGTGTCGGGCCTTAGTTGGACTGCGAACGGTGGCGACATGTCACTGGTGCTTGCCGATGCTGAGGGTAATCCCATCGACATGTCGGGCCTGCGCGAGATCGCCAAGAACCATGTCAACGCCTTCACCGTTACCATGAGGGCCGCGCTCACCATGACGGAGCCTGCCTGCCAGGCGGGTATCGTGGCCTCGCAGAACAGCGGCACCGACCGCTACACCAAACCCAACTACCGCGCGTACCTTTCCACGCATGCCGACACGCTCAGCACCAGTAGCAACTCGGCATACAACGATGGCGGCGCCGGCTACTACCGTATGGATGTGGGCTCATCGACCATCGCGCTCGAGGCGTCTAAGAAATCCCAGTTGGGCATCAACATCGATGACCTCAAGTCCGCTGACGGCGAGATCGCTCTGGTGGGTACCTACGACCTGAGCAAGCTCACGGGCGCCGAGGCTAAGATCGACGCCGCAAGCACGGTGACCTACACGCTGAGCCTGGAGCAGCGGCAAGATAATGGCGGCTATGCTCCGGTCGGCGATATCTCGAACTACATTACGGTGCTCGGCAGCGATTACCTAGGCACGGGTGCGGCATCCGCCGACGGCAACAGCTATGTGTTCACCGACACCAAGACCAACGGCGCGTTCCTCACGCGCGACGGCAACAGCCTTGCCTTTAAGCATGCCTTCCGCGTTAAAGTGAATACGAATGTTGAGGGTGAGAACCAAACTTACGCAAACTACCGCTTGGTGCTTACGGCCAATATTATGACCGGCAACGTTGTCGACGACACACCGGTCAACGTTAGCAACCTTGATGGCTATTCGCACTCCGACTACGTGACGTACACGCTAGCGCGCATCAACACCGAGGGCATTCGGCACGAGACGAAAACCAACTAGCTACGCGAGGGGCGGCAACCACCCGGTTGCCGCCCTTTTTCTTGTTCGCTTGGCCTACTGCTGCCCCAGCTCTCCACCAACTTTCCAGCTTTCCACTTAACTTACCACTCAAGGTGGAAAGCTGGTAAGTTAGGTGGAAAGCTGGTAAGTTAGGTGGAAAGTTGGAAAGTTGGGAGGTTCGGCATGAATGAGGAGTGGTTGGCGCAGGTTATCCATCATCTGCGGGCAATAGGAAACGACACCCAGCAGTACGAAGTAAAAGAAGCCAAGGGCGCGCTCCCCAAAAGCATCGTCGAGACGCTTTCGGCATTTTCCAACGCGCAGGGCGGCTTTATCATCCTCGGCATTTCCGAAAAGAACGGGTTTATGCCCGTCGAGGGTTTTGATGCCCGCAAGATGCAAGACGCCCTCTCTTCTGCATGTGAAAAGCTGACGCCCGTTGTGAGGCCGGATATCCAAGTGCTCCCCTTCGAGGGTAAGCTGGTGCTTTGCGCGCGCATCAAAGAAATGCATCCACGCGATAAACCCTGCTATATTGCGGCACGCGGAATGTACGATTCGTCCTTTATCCGTACGGGCGACGGCGACCGGCGCATGACTCCCTACGAAATCGATCGCTTTATGGAGGAGCATGTTCAGCCTACATACGACGACGAGCCGGTCGAAGGTGCCACGCTCGATGACCTTGACGCCGATCTTTTGCAAGGGTTTATAAAACGCCAGCGCGAGCTACACCCTAGGCTTTTGGGCACCAGAAGCGACGATGAGATTCTCCTTGACCTGCATGTGACCAAAAGGGTGGACGACGCAATCGTGCCGACGCTTGCTGCAATTGTCGCGATGGGACGGTTTCCGCAAAAGTTCTTCCCACGTCTCAATGTGACCTTTACGGCGTACCCCGGGACCACAAAAACGCAGCGAGTAAGTGATAACAAGCGTTTTGTGGATTCTCAGACCATTTTGGGTCCGATCCCTTTCATGATTGAGGACATGCTTGCCGCCGTTGCGAGAAACACCCGAAACGCAGCGGTTATCGAGGGCGCGTTCCGGAAAGATGTGCCCGATTATCCGCCCGTGGCGCTGCGCGAGGCGGTGGCGAACGCGCTCATGCACCGCGACTACTCTTCCGCCGCGCGCGGCTCACAAGTGCAGGTCAACCTGTATATCGACCGCGTCGAGATTCTCAATCCCGGCGGGCTGTACGGCGACGTAACGATCGATTCGCTGGGAGTTTCTGGGGTTTCGTCATCCAGAAACCAGTTCCTTTCAAATATCCTCGAGACCACGCCGTACCCAGACGGTGGCTACGTGGTCGAAAATCGCGGCACTGGTTATCAGGAGATAGGTGAGCAGCTCGAGCGGGCAAACATGTTGCCGCCCGAACCAAAGAACTCGACAGTTTCTTTTTCGTTGACGTTCGATAAGCGAAAGATAATGCGGGCGGAACAGGTGACGTCTGTGGGGCATGTGGACGAGGCAATCTTGGATTACCTGGCAACACATTCTTCGGCCTCGACCAAGGAGCTCACCGACGCTTCGGGTTTGAGCAGGAGCGCCGTTTCCAACCACATAAAAGGCTTGATTGGTGCGGGCAAGATTGAGGCGATGGAGCCTCCGCGCAGCCCGCGACAACGGTATCGACTCGCGAAGTAGGGCTGTCCGTCGCCCATGCTTCGGTCTCCCAACTTCTGTCCAGCTTTCCACTTAACTTACCACTTAAGGTGGAAAGCTGGAAAGTTAAGTGGAAAGCTGGAAAGTAAGTGGAAAGCTGACATGTTAGGTGCGGACTGACGAGGGGTTAATAATTGCACAAACCATACCAGCCAAACAAAAAGATACCCATCTGGTTGGTAAAACACCGTCAATGAGCCGCGAGCCAACTAGCTGCGTAAATAAAGCCTAAAGAACTGTTGCAAATGAATGGCAAATACCCAGATGCCGCCGTTACGATTTTCAATTAACTGTTACGCGGGAACAGCAAAATGCTACTATCTAACAAGCACGTAAGAAAGCAGATTAACGGTTAAGGCTAAGAAGTGGCAGGCATGTCAGAAGCAACAAGGACTCGCGCGCATGCGCCCGAGGTTGGGCAGCGCGCCGTCGAGATCCTCCAAGAGGGGGTCGGTCACCGCGCCCTCGCCGCAAAGCTTGGCATTCCCCAGGCCACGGCTCGTCAGTGGGCCCGCGCATATGCCGTGGGCGGTGCCGACGCCGTGCTCAACGCGGGCGCTCGTCATCACACCTATTCGTACGATGTAAAGCTCGCCGTGGTTAAGGACCGTCTGGAAAACGGCCTGACGGTTCGCGAGGCCATGATCAAGCACGGGATTCCCAGCGAGTCTTCGGTTAAGGCCTGGTGCCGCCAGTATCGCGAGAGCGGTGAGTCCGCGCTGGTCGATAAGCCGCGCGGTCGCAAGCCGCGCGTTAAAAAGGCGGAATAGCGAACGGGATGGTGCGCCCACAGGGGCGCATTTTTCTTGCCGCCCCTCTGCTCCAAAGCGGACGTACCCTTACCCCGTACGCCTAAAACTCCCCAGTTGACCGAAAACCCGCCGTTGCTACTCCTCAATTGAGCTATAACGTTAAACAATTGCAGCGTTTTTGCATGGGGGAGTGATGGTATGACGCTACTGTATTTCCTTACCCTGTTTCCGCTGGTACCGGCGCTGGGCATGCTGCTCGCTCGCGGTGACCGCGCCCGCGATGCGGTGGGGCTCATAGGTTCCGGCATTATTATGGCGGTGACAGTTGTAGTCGCCGTCATCTTTTTTGGCACGGGTCCGCAGAGCTTTGAGGTTGCCCCCGGCACCTCGCATGTGCTCTCGATCATCAGCTCTGTCATCGATGTCATTCTGTGCGCCGTCATCCTGTACAACGCGTTCAAATATAGGAACGCGCTCACCACGGTGCTTGGCATAGTCCAGCTGGTGGGCTCGCTTGCCTTTGCTGCCATGACGCTGCCCGCGGCCGAAGCCGTCACCGCAACGCCGCTCTACCTGGACTATATGAGCGTGATCATGGTCCTCGCCGTCGGCATTGTCGGCAGCCTAATCTGCGTGTATGCCCTGGGCTACATGAAGGACTTCCAGGCCCACGACGAGCACGAGGCCGCGCTGCGCGGGCAGACCGCGCCCGACCGACGCCCTCAGTTCCTGGCGCTTATGTTCCTGTTCCTCTCGGCTATGTTCGTCATCGTGACGAGCGACAACCTTGAGTGGCTGTTCTGCGGCTGGGAAATCACCACCGTGTGCTCGTTCCTTATGATTGGCTATACGCGCACGCCCGAGGCCATCAAGAACGCCTTCACCCAGATCATCCTCAACATGCTGGGCGGCATCGCGTTTTTGGCCGGCCTCATGTACCTGCACGTTAACGGCATGCCGCTGACCATCTCGGGCATGATCGAGCTTTCCGGCGCCGGAACCGCGCAATCCGCGCTGCTGGTGATGCCGGTCATCCTGTTGTCGCTCGCCGCACTCACCAAGGCCGCACAGATGCCGTTCCACACTTGGCTGCTCGGTGCCATGGTTGCCCCCACCCCCACGAGCGCCCTGCTGCACTCGTCCACCATGGTCAAAGCTGGCGTGTTCCTGATGGTCAAGCTGAGCCCGCTCTATGCCATCTATCCTGTGACCGGCTTTATGGTCACGAGTGTGGGTGCCATCACGTTTTTGCTCGCTGCCCTCATGGCCATCTCGCAGAGCAACGCCAAACGTGTGCTCGCGTACTCCACCATTTCCAACTTGGGCCTCATCAGTGCTTGCCTGGGTGTCGGCGCACCCGAGGCCGTGTGGGCCGCCATCTTCCTGATCCTGTTTCACACGGTGGCAAAGTCGCTGCTGTTCCTGTGCGTGGGCACGGCCGAGCATCATATCGGCAGCCGCAATATCGAGGACATGGACGGTATGTTCAGCCGCATGCCGCACCTGACGCGTCTGATGATGTTGGGCATCATGGGCATGTTCGTGGCGCCGTTTGGCATGCTCGTGTCCAAGTGGGGCGCCCTGGTGGCGTTCGCACAGACTGGCAACGTGCTCATGATCATGGTGCTTGCCTTTGGCTCGGCCGCGACGTTTTACTTCTGGGGCAAGTGGCTTGCCAAGCTTTCGGGCGTCGACCCCACGGCTCAAAACGTTGAGGTCAATGTCCATAAGACCGAATGGATGGCGCTCAACACCATCGCCGCACTGCTGATTCTGTGCTGCGTGGCGTTCCCGATTATCTCGAGCGGTCTGGTGTCGCCTTACTTGGCCATGGTGTTTGGCCGCGTGCCGTACGTTATTGGCAAGGACTCCATGTATCTGATGGTGGTTATCGTGGCGTTTATCGCCGTGGTGCTGCTGACTTCATTCCGCGTGAGCAACAAACCGCACGTAAACGTATATCTTTCGGGCGTGGGAACCGACAAATATCGCCATTTCCGCGGCTCGATGGGACACGAGGTGAAGGCCGAAAAGCGCAATTGGTACTCGGAGGACGCCCTTGGCGAGAAGCGTATCGGCCCCGCGGGCAGCGTCGTGTGCTGCAGCATTATCTTGTTTGCGCTGCTGTGTTGCGCGTGGATTGGACCCGAGCGGCTTGCCATGAGTGCGCCCTCGGTGCTGCGTGGCAAGTATTTTGAAGGTTCGGGCGTCGTGGGCATCTTTATAGGCACCGTGGCGTTTGCCCTGATTGCGCCTTTGGTTGGTGGCCTGATCGATGGTCTTGACCGTAAGCTTTCGGCCCGCATGCAGGGCCGCGTGGGCCCGCGCTTGCTGCAGCCCTTCTACGACGTTGCCAAGCTGCTGCGCAAGGCCCCTGCCAGCGTAAACACCATGGACGATACCTACATGGCGTGTGCGCTCATCTTTACCGTGGTGGGCGGCGGCATCTTTGTGTCGGGTTCCAACACGCTGCTGTGCGCTTTTATGGTGACGCTCGCCGCGATCTTTGTGGTGCTGGCGTCCGCCTCGACGCAAAGCCCGTTTGCCCAGGTCGGCGCCGATCGTGAGTTGCTGCAGGTTATGAGTTACGAGCCCGCCGTTCTGCTGATGAGCGTGGGCCTGTACCTTGCTACCGATAGCTTCGATTCCATCGCCGTGACGGGGCAGTCGGCCCCCATCATCGTGTACAGCGCGCCTATTTTCCTCGCGCTGCTCGCGGTGCTTACCATCAAGCTGCGCAAGTCGCCGTTTGACCTTTCGTACTCGCATCACGCGCATCAGGAGATCGTCCAGGGCGTCGCCACCGAGATGAGCGGCGGCACGCTGGCCAAGATGACCCTTATGCACTGGTGCGAGACCGTGCTGTTTTTGATGTGGGTGGGCATGTTCTTTGTTTGGGACAACCCGGTGAGCTGGGTCGTAGCCCTGGTCGTGATGGCCGCGACGTATTTTGTCGAGGTGCTGATCGACAACACCTTCGCACGCAGCACCTGGCGCAGCTGCTTTAAGCTCGGATGGGGCGTGGCGCTGGTGTTTGGCCTGCTCAACCTTATGCCCATCCTCGTCGACGTGTTTATTTAGGAGGCGGCATCCATGGATCATAAAATGTCGCGCTCGCCGTGGGTTATTCATTACGACGGCTCGAGCTGCAACGGATGCGATATCGAGGTGCTGGCCTCGCTCACGCCGCTGTTCGATGCGGAGCGCTTTGGCGTGGTCAACACCGGCAACCCCAAGCATGCGGATATCTTTTTGGTGACGGGGTCGGTTAACGCTCAGAACCTGCCCGTCGTGCGCCAGATCTACAACCAGATGCTCGAGCCCAAGTGCGTGGTGGCGTGCGGCATCTGCGCGTGCTCGGGCGGCGTATTCCGCGATGCCTACAACGTGATCGGAGGCGTGGACCGCGCGATTCCCGTGGACGTATACGCGCCCGGGTGCGCCATTCGTCCCGAGACGGTGATTGATGCCATCGTGGAGGCGTGCGGCATCCTGGATCAGAAGGAGGCCGTGATGCGTGCTGGCGGTGACCCGCTTACCGTGGGCGGTGCTGCTACCTGGGATGGCGGCGTTGAGCTGGGCGAGGACGGATTTGTGGCTGCGGGGGCCGGGGCTGACGGTGCCGGTGACGCGCCTGCCGGGAAGCCCGCCGCGCCCGTCGCTGGCGACGCATCTGCTGAGACGCCCGCCGCTGCAAAGGAGGCCGAGTAATGCAGAAGGCTATCTATACCACCGTCGGGATCGACGAGCTTCTGTCGCATGTCCAGGCGCTCAAGGGCGTCGGCGCGCGCTTTGTGCAAATGCATGCCGAGCGCAACGTCGACGACGGCACGTATCGCCTGGTCTATACGTTTATCAACGTTCGTGCTGCACAGGAGCAGATCGCTCAGGATGGCAGCTATGCGATCGAGAACCTGGTGGTCGAGGGCATCGACCAGTACCAGGAGATTCCGTCCATCAGTTCGTATTATCCGGCGGTATTCCCGTTTGAGAACGAGGCGCACGACCTGTTTGGGCTTGCCATTACCGATATGCAGATCGACTTTAAGGGCTTTTTCTACCAGGTCTCAACGGCCGAGCCCATGAGCGTTATCACACCCGAGGTGAAGGCCGCGCGCGAGAAAGCCATGAAGGTCCGTGCCGCCGCAGAGGCCAAGGCGCGCAAGGCCGCGGCCGAGAAGGCTGCTGCCGCTGCTGCCGCGGGGGAGGGTGCTGCGGGTGCTACTGTCGCTCAGCCCGCTGCGGCTACCGGCTCCGATGCTCAGCACGATGAAGCTGCTGCCAAGGCCGCACTTAAGGCTGCCGAGATGGAGGCAAAGCTCGCCGCCATGGATCCCGAGAAAGCGGCCAAGGTCCGCGCGGCGCTTGCTGCCAAGGCCGCCCGCGACAAGCAGAAAAAGGAGGCGTAAGGTCCATGGCACATCGCTCCGTTATTCCGTTTGGCCCGCAACACCCGGTGCTGCCCGAGCCGCTTCATCTGGACCTGGTGATCGAGGATGACCGCGTCATCGAGGCAATTCCGCAGATCGGTTTTGTGCACCGCGGACTCGAGAAGCTCACCGAAAAGCGCGACATGCACCAGTTTGGCTACATCGCCGAGCGCATCTGCGGCATCTGCGCCGTGGGCCACAGCTATGGCTATGCCAGCGCCTGCGAGCGCATGCTCGACATCGAGGTGCCCGGCCGCGCGCAGTATATCCGCACCATTTTGCACGAGCTTTCGCGCATCCACTCGCACCTGCTGTGGCTGGGCCTGCTCGCCGATGCCTTTGGCTTCGAGGCGCTGTTCTATCGTTCGTGGACGCTGCGCGAGCAGATTCTCAAGATCTTCGAGAGCACGTGCGGTGGTCGCGTGATTCTGTCGATCAACGAGATCGGCGGCCTTAAGCACGACATTGAGGACTCCGAGCTGGCGGGTATTGTCCAGACGCTCGATGCCATGCGTCCCGACTACGAGGCCCTGGTGCATACGTTTTTGGACGACAATAGCTGCGGCGAGCGCCTGCATGGCGTGGGCGTGATCAGCAAGAAGGACGCGCTGAATCTGTCGATGGTCGGCCCGTTCGGTCGCGCCTCGGGCGTGGATTACGACGTGCGCATGTTTGGCGACGGTGCCTATGCAGGCCTGGCAGCATTTGAGCCCATCGTTGCTACCGACGGCGACTGCTATGCCCGCTGCCAGGTGCGTTGTGCCGAGGTCACGCAGGCCATGGACATCATCAAGGAGCTTGTGGGCAAGATCCCGCACGACGGTATCGGCGGGCGCACCAAGCTCACGCCGGCCGACGGCGCGCGCGGCGAGGTTGTGATTGAGCAGCCGCGCGGCGAGGCGTACTACTATGTGCGCGGTAACGGCACCAAGAATCTGGACCGTTTTCGCGTGCGCACGCCGACGTCGCAAAATCTGGCGGGTCTGACGCATGCGTTGCAGGGCGTGCTCCTTGCCAACGTGCCCATGATTATCCTGACCATCGACCCCTGCATTAGCTGCACGGAAAGGTAGGCGCGGCATGAGTTTACTGACATTTGCCAAGACGGCCTTGGGCTCTATGGTCAAGCAGCCGGTCACGGTGTGCTATCCGCAGGAAAAGCTCGTGGCGCCCGAGCGCCTGCGCGGGCACATCGTTAACGACATGGACGTGTGCATTTGCTGCGGCATGTGCGCGCGTCGCTGCCCGGCGGGCGCGCTTGCGGTCGATCGCAAGGGTGGTACCTGGTCGATTGACCCGTATGCCTGCGTGGTGTGCGGTGAGTGCATCGAAAGCTGTCCCAAACACTGCCTGACTATGGACACCGCCCGCACTCCAGTTGCGGCGGACAAGACTCCCACGGTAGAAACCAAGCCGGAGTAGCGTTGGAATAGAGTTGGAATAGGGGCCGGTGGGGCAAAATTGCCCCACCGGCCCCGCGCTTAAACGCGCGGTTGGGCCGCCGCGAACAAAACTATGCCGGATTACGGGGCTGGATAGCGAACCCCCGACCATACCGAAAACCACGAAAATAAAACCGCAGGTAGATAGCTTGCTGTTTTTCAAAAAATGAAGGTATGGATGAGGGCTCCGGCTTTAGCCCCGTAATCCGGCATAGTTTTGAAATGCCACCATATCAGTACCAGCCCCTGATCTCCCGTGGACAGAGGGAAACGGATCATTTTGGTCCCGCGAGGCTTGCGGAGGCACTCGTGCAGGGCCGCCCGAACAAAACTATGTCGGTTTACTACGATGAATTCGACATTCCCGACCATGACTGCATTTTTCTAAATATTGCAAGCGTTCTACCTGCGGTTTTGCAAGCGCGCAATTTACCGTGGTCGAAGGTGGGCGATTCATCGTAGTAAACCGGCATAGTTTTGAAATGGCATTAAAACGGTAGCAGCCATTTTGCTATGCCGGGGTGGTCGGCCGTTGGGTAATTACCCTCGCAGGTAGGCGATGGCAATCTGCGTGCGGTTGCGCAGGCCCATTTTGGCAAGGATTGAGCTGATGTGGTTGCGCACGGTGCCTTCACCCATGTATGCCGTGGCGGCAATCTCCTTGTTGTCGAGGCCACGGGCGATGAGCTCGGCGACTTCGAACTCGCGGTCGGTCAGGCTGACAAAGGCCGCGGGCCGGCGGAGTGTGCCCGCCTCAACGCCCGTTCCGTCAAAATCGATGTCCTCGATCGCCTTGCCCTCGAGCACGCGCCTACCGTCCATGACCTGCTCCAACGCCGGTGGAATGGCGGCGACATCGGTTTTAATTAGGTAGCCGCGGGCGCCCAGCTTGAGCGCCGACACAATGTACTCGTCATCCGAGAATGTCGTCAAAAACACGACGCGTGCCGCGGGGTCGTGCTCAAGGATCTCGCGTGCCGCCGAAAGTCCGTCACGCCCCGGCATCTGAATGTCGAGCAGTGCGATATCGGGCGCGTGTTCGGCATAGAGCGAAACCGCATCGTTGCCGTTGGCACCGGTGCCCGCCACTTCGATCTGCGGCTGGGCGCCCAGGATAATCTTGAGCGAATCGACCACCAAGCGGTCGTCGTCGACAACGATGAGCCTCATCAGTCCTCATCTCCTTGCTGTTTGGGAACGGTGGCAAACACGCGCCAGCCGCCGGCGCCGGCACGCGGACCGGCGGTGAAGGTGCCGCCAAGCGCCTCGATGCGCTCGCGCATGGAGGCAAGCCCCATGCCCTCCGCGGCGCCGCGGCTGCTTGCTTGGACCCCGCCCGTGCCATCGTCGGTAACGATGAGCTGGTAAAACGACGGATGCTCCATGCACCGTACGGTGACAGTACGGGCGCAAGCGTGGCGCATGGTGTTGGAGAGCGCCTCGCGCAGGACTGCCGCAAAGCAGTTGGCGACGTTTGCGGGCGCATGTTCGGCCATAACTTCAAGCTCAATCTGCGGGCCGCCGTCCGAGTGCGCGCCTTCGACAATGCGTTCGAGCTGCACGGAAAGGTCGACGGCGTTGTCGTTGAGCGCGTGGACGCTGGTGCGCACAAGCTGGAGCGCCTCGTCAACCGTGCGTTTGACGTCGGCGAAATCGGCGGCAACCCTGGGCTCGTCGGCGTGCACGACGCGCAGGGCCTCGGTCTGCAGCGAGGCGCGCGTGAGCTGGTGGCCGACGTTATCGTGGATCTCGCGCGCGATACGGGCGCGTTCGGCGAGTGTCGCGAGCTCAACTTCGTAGTCCTGACGATCGGCAAGGTCGCGGTTGCGCGCTTCGAGCGCGAGAGCTCGTTCCTGCAGCTCGTCGCGGATGCGGCGCATGCGCTGCTGCTCGCGCTCCAACTGGGCGGTACGTAGCGATAACAAGGTGGCGGCAACTGAAAGGATGGCGGTCAGTAGAAACGTTCGGGCGGTGAGCGCGTCGGCGCGTAGGTCCGCAATGAGCGCAAAAGCAAAGACGGAGCCAATGCTCAGTGCGATCCAGGCACGCTCACGGTGCACGCGTCGTGCGATGTCATAGAGGGCGAGAGGCGCAAACGGCACAAACGGCGGCACGAAGACGGCCGCGATGATGTAAGCGCAGCTCGCGGCCTCGCTTGTGCGGCGCGTGCGTTCCTTCTGCGCGAGCTCGGCCAGCGAGGTGGCAATAACACCAAGGCAAAACGCCGCGACCAGGCGAGCGTCCACAGCAAGGCCCGTGGCGGCTGCGATGCAGCACGCCAGCACGATCGATTTGTCGAAAAGCCTGTTCATACGGGTATTGTACGCGAAGCCGCGCGTAGTGGAGGGGCCGCCTGCGCAACCGTGACATTCCTCCCGCGCGACAAATCGGGGGCGTCGGCGGCCACACGGCCAAGCCCCGCACTCGTGACAAAGCTCACTGGCGCGCGCCGGCGGCTCCTGCGATGATGCAATCGTACCGGGCCGCAATCAACAGGAGGGCCGCCTCATGACAGACATCGTCCACGTCGAAAACCTCGTCAAGCGCTATGACGACCTTATCGCGCTCGACCACTTTAACCTGAGCATCGCCCCCGGCGAGATCTTTGGCCTGCTGGGCCCCAACGGCTCGGGCAAGACCACGTCCATCAACTGCATTCTGCAGCTGCTTGCCTACGACAAAGGCACCATCGAGTTGTTCGGCGAGCCCATGACGCCCGCCCGCTATGACTTCAAGCGCCGCATCGGCGTGGTGCCGCAGCAGGTGGCGGTATTCGACGAGCTTACGGTGCGCGAGAACATCGACTATTTCTGCAGTCTCTACGTTAACGACCGCAAGCGCCGCCGCGCGCTCGTGGACGAGGCGATTGACTTTGTCGGGCTGGGTGACTTTACCAAGTTCCGCCCCGGCAAGCTCTCGGGCGGCCTGGCGCGCCGGCTCAACATCGCCTGCGGTATCGCGCACAAGCCCGAGCTCATCTTTTTTGACGAGCCCACGGTGGCGGTCGACCCGCAGAGCCGCAACGCCATCCTGGAGGGCATCTGCCGCCTGCGCGACGAGGGCGCCACGGTGGTGTATACCAGCCATTACATGGAGGAAGTCGAGCAGATCTGCAGCCGCATCATGATCATGGACGGCGGCCGCGTGCTGGCGCAGGGCACCAACGACGAGCTCAAGCGCATGATTCAGATGGGCGAGCGCGTGACCGTCGAGGTCGGCGCCGTCGAGCCCGCCACGGTCGAGCGGCTGCATGCTCTCGAGCACGTGCTTTCGGTTGAGCTGTCCGGCGGCGAGCTCGTCTGCACTTGCGAGGCGAGTCCGCACAACCTGGTCGACATCCTCGACACGCTGCGCGCCGCCGACGTGGCACTCGGCCGCGTGTGGAGCGAGCCGCCGACCCTCAACGACGTGTTCCTCGAGATCACCGGCCGCGAGCTGCGCGACTAGGGGGCAGCCATGTTCAACACCATCATCACCACGGTCAAGACGCTGCTGCGCCGGCCGAGCACGTGGGTTTGGGGCGCTCTCTTTCCCATCGCGCTTTCCACGATGTTTATGTTTATGTTTGCGAACCTGAGCTCTGACGGCACGGTCGACCCGGTGCCGGTGGCCGTCGTAGCGGATGAGGCCTGGGACGCCTCGACCTTTAAGGACGTGGCGACGTCGCTCGACGAGGAGGACGGCGACCAACTGCTCGAGATCCACGAGTGCGACGACGCAGCCGATGCGAACCGTGCGCTCAAGGCCGGCGAAGTCGCGGGCATCTACACGGTCGATGCCGCGGGCACGCCCAAGCTCACGCTGCTTTCGAGCTACGACGGCTCGCGTGCCTCGTCGGTGCTCACCGACCGCAGCATCCTTGAGACGGTGGCAAGCTCGTATACGCAAAATGCCGAGCTCATGTCCCAGATTGCCCAAGACAACCCGGCGGCGCTCGCCGACCCGGAGGCGGTTGCGCGCGCCCTGTCGCTCGAGGGCGACACCCGCCGCGTAAGCCTGACACGCACCACGCCCGATGGCACGGTCATCTACTATTACGCGCTTTTTGGCCTGGTCGCGATGATGTCTGCCGAGTTTGCCGCCTTGAGCGTCGTCGATTTGCAACCCAATCTGTCTGGCCTTGGTGCACGTCGCTGCGTGGGTGGCCTTTCTAAGACGGCGTCGCTGGCCGGTATCTTTGTGGGCTCGTGGCTGGTTTCCTTTGTCTCGATGACGATCGCGATTGGCTACGTGCGTCTAGTCGTTGGCGTCGACTTTGGCGGGCGCGAGGGGCTGTGTCTGGTGGGCGGCGCCGTGCCCGCGCTTGCCGCCACGGGCCTGGGGCTCTTTGTGGGCACGCTTCCCGTTAAGGGCGGCAAGGCGTCCAAGTCGGGCATCCTCACGGGCTTTGCCACCACGTGCGCCTTGTTCGCCGGCCTCTACGGCGAGCCGGCGATGGCACTTGCCGACGACGTCGCCCGCGCCTGCCCGGCCGAGTGCTGGCTCAACCCCGTCAAGCTCATCTGCGACATGTTCAACCGCCTGTATTTCTTTGAGGACCTGAGCCCCTTTGCCGTTCGCGCCGGCGCGCTCGTCCTGATGGCCCTGGTGTTTGTCGCCGCCGCCACGCTGATCTTTGGAAGGAGCCGCTATGAGCACCTTTAAGACTGCGCTTCGCATGGCGCTCGCGCACCCGCTCTATCTGCTTATCTACACGGTGTTCATCTCGCTCATGGGTGTGTTTATCGCGGCATCGGTGAGCTGGAACTCGTCGCAGCTCACCGAGTACAAGCCCTACGATGCCAGCGTGATCGTGGTCGACCGCGACGACAGCGACCTTTCGCGTGCGCTTACCAAGCATCTGGGTTCGCGCTTTGAGCTGGTCACGGGCGTCGACGACGATACGTACGATCTCGCGGACGCGCTTTCCAAGAGCAACAGCGCCAAGGGTAGTGCCGACTGCGTATTCTTTATCCCGGAGGGGTTTGAGGGCGACCTCGTTGCGGCCGCCCGCGCGGGGGAGTCCCTGCCCAAGCTCGACGTGACCTACGGTGCCGGCACCATGGCGGCGGCGCTTTCGTCTGCCGAGGCCTCGCGCTGGATCTCGCTCGCGGGCGCTGCGGCCGCACTTGAGCCCGCCGCCTCTAACGGCGACGTTGCCAAGGCCGCCGAGCATGCGGCCACCGAGCGTGCCGAGGTCGAGATCGAGCAGGTCAAGGTCGACTCGACTGCCGCCGCCACGCTCGAGTCGTATTTCAACTTCGGTGCGTACGCGATTATCTCGTCGGTCATCGTGTCGGTGGGGTTGGTGTTCTCGGGCATGAACGAGCCTGAGCGCGTGCGTCGTATGGATGCCGGTCCAATCTCCGAGCGCCGGCGCTCGCTTGCCGTGTTTGCAGCCGCCGCCGTGATCACCGTCTGCATCTGGTTTGTGTCGAGCATGATGGGCGTCGTGGGCTTTGCCGGCGCGGTCGCCGAGGTCGGCGTGGGCCGTGTGTGCTTGGCGCTGGCAGCGACGTTTGCCCTGGCGTGCACGCCGCTGGCCGTTGGCTTTGCGCTGTCGAGCCTGGGTGCGCGCGAGGAGCTGCTCAACGGTGTGGGCAACCTGCTCGGCATGCTCATGACGTTTTTGGGCGGCGCCTGGATGCCGCTGTCGCTCATGGGCTCGGCCGTGCAGACCGTTGCGCATTTTGTGCCGACGTTTTGGGTGAACGACGCGATCAGCAAGGCGCTCGCCGCGGACCTGACGTCCGCCGTGCTGGGTGACATCGCCTGCGACCTGGGCGTCACGGTGCTCTTTGCCGCGGCCATCGCCGCCGTAGGCCTAGCCCTCTCGCGCACCAAATCCCGTGCTTAGCCACCTGGTCATTTAAGAACGTCCCCAATGACCAGTCTGAAATAAATCCCAAGCCTCGCTCCAAAATAGTTCGCCAAGGTTTACTATTACGCTCATAAAGTAGTATGAGGCTAACAGTGGGGGATACCATGGCAACGCAGAAAGCCTACGTCCAGGTTAAGGATCTCAAAAAGCACTACGGCGACGGTGATGCGCGCCTGACGGTACTCGATGGCATCGACACGTCCATCAATCGTGGCGAGATCTGCGTCATGCTGGGGCCTTCGGGTTCGGGCAAATCGACGTTTCTTAACCTGATCGGCGGCCTGGAGGATGCCGATGCCGGCTCTATTCTGGTGGACGGCTGCGACCTCACGGTGCTTAAGCCTACCGACCTGGGCGAGTATCGCCGCCGTGAGCTGGGCTTTGTCTTCCAGTTCTACAACCTGGTGCCCGATCTCACCATCAAGGAGAACATCGAGGTCACGGCGCACCTGTCCAAAAACCCGCTCAATGTCGACGACCTGCTGCGTTCACTGGGCCTCTACGAGCACCGCAACAAGTTTCCGCGCCAGGTTTCGGGTGGCCAGCAGCAGCGCTGTGCCATCGGCCGCGCGCTCGTCAAAAACCCGGGTCTGCTGCTGTGCGACGAGCCCACGGGCGCGCTTGATTACAAGACGTCCAAGGAAATCTTGCAGCTCATGGAGGATGTAAACCGCACCTACGGCTGCACCATCATCATTGTCACCCACAATGCCGCCATCGCGCGCATGGCAAATCGCGTGCTGCGCCTGCGCGACGGGCGCATCGTCGAGGATGAGCTCAACGAGTCGCCCGTCGCGGCCGCCGAGCTCGATTGGTAGGCGGCGCCATGACACCTCTCACAAAACGTCTCCCGCGCGAGCTGCGCCGCAATATCGGCAAGTACCTGGGCATCTTTTTGCTTATGTGCGGAAGCATCGCCCTTACCTCGGGCTTTTTGCTCGCAGCGCATTCCATCGGTTGCCTTATCGACGACATGCGCGATGCGTACACGATTGAGGACGGCCGCGTGACCACCTCTTTCGAGGCCACCAAAGACCAGCTCAAGGCAGCCGAGGGTGCAGCCGGCGACGTCGGCGGCGTCACGCTCTACAAGAACTTCTCCATCGACGCCATCATCAAAAAGGCGTCCGGCGACGACGGCACCAAGCGCACGCTGCGCACCTATGCGCACCGCACCAAGGTCGATATCGCGTCCTACTGTGAGGGCAAGGAGCCCAAGACGGACGATGAGGTGGCAATCGACCGTGTCTTCGCCACCAACAACGATCTCGCCGTGGGCGATAAGGTCGAGCTCGAGGGTCGCACCTACACCATCTGCGGCATCATGACTCAACCCGATAGCCAGGCGCTGTTCCTCAACAACTCCGACTTTACGGTGAACACCATCACCTATGGCGTGGCCGAGGTCACCGACGCTGGCTTTGCCGCGCTCGAGGACGTCGGCGGCGCGCCCGCCTACACCTACTCCTTTACCTTTACCGATCGTGACCTCTCCACTGCGGACCGCATCGATGCGGAGCAGGATATGGTCGAGGCGCTGACCGATGCCGATACGCGCGTGGACGATCTGATCGACGCCGATTCCAACCAGGGTATTGGCTACGCGCGCGACGACGTGGACGGCGACTCTATGATGTGGATGACGCTGCTCGACATCATCATCGTGATCATGGCGTTCATCTTTGTGGTCCTTACCGACGCCACCATCGAGGAGGAGAGCGCCATCATTGGCACACTGCTCGCCAGCGGCTATCGCCGTCGCGAGATCGTGCTGCACTACCTTGCGCTTCCCGCCATCGTGGGCGTGCTCGCAGCGCTTTTGGGCACTGCGCTCGGCGTTGTGTTCTTTACCGAGCCCATGCGCAGCCTCTATTACGGTTCGTACAGCCTGCCGCCCTTCCAGGTGTACTGGAGCTGGGAGATCTTTGTGAAGTGCGCCGTGGTTCCCGCCGCCGCGCTCATCCTCATCACGCTGGTGGGCCTGCTTCGCAAAATGGGCAAGACGCCGTTGCAATTCCTTCGTCACGAGGCGAGCGGCAAATCGGGTACCAAGTGCGGCCTGCAGCTGCCGGAGCGCATGGGCTTTGTTTCCCGCTTCCGCCTGCGTATCTTCCTGCGCAACCTGGGCAACTTCGCCACGCTCTTCGTGGGCATTGCATTTGCGTCGCTGCTGATGCTTTTTGGCCTGGCGATTCTGCCCACGATGACGCACTACGCGGACAACCTGAAGACGAGCCTGGTCGCCGAGCACCAGTACACGCTCAAGGCGCCGCTGGAGCTCGAGGGCACCGCCGAGGAGCGCGAGCAGTGGTCGGCACTCGAGCGCTTGCAGTCGGTTGACGGCGCGCTGCTAACCGCTGCCCAGGATGCCGATGACGAGCTTGACGACGCGGCCGATGCGGCGCAGACGGCAGCCGATGCCGCGACCGCATCTCCGTCTGCCGAGAGCCTGACTGCGGCGCAGGATGCGCTTGCCAAGGTCCAGGACAAGAAAGATGCGCTCTACGCGCGTCTCGATGACCTTGCCGATGCCCTCGGCTGCAACCGCGACGAGGCTATCGACCTGATCGACAAGGCCTCCAAGATCGACACTGACAACGACGATATCCATCCGGTCAATACGACCGACAACGGCGCAGGAGCAATCGCGCAGGCCGAGAAATATGCCGTTTACCAGCTGCAATACGACCGCGGCGATGGAAATGGCGAGGAGACGATTTCCGTCTACGGCATTTCATCCGATTCGCGCTATTGGAAAGACCTCAACGTCGGCGACGGGCGTGTCGTCTTTGGCGGCGGTCTGCTCGATAAGTTTGGCTGGAGCGAGGGCCAGAAGGTCACGCTCGGCGACAAGTACGAGGGTGAGCATTATTCCCTTGAGTACGCGGGCAAGGACTGCGCCTGGGGCTCCAAGTCGGACATGAATATCTATATGAGTATCGACGACTTTAATGAGCTGTTCGACAACGACGCCGCCTACTTTAACGGCTATGTGAGCAACGAGAAGCTCGACCTCGAAGCTCGTTACTTTGCCGGCGACACCACGCCCGATGACATGCGTGCCGTGGGCGACCAGTTCATCGGCATGATGAGCAAAATGATCGGAATGATGGTCGGGCTCGCGGTGTTTATCTTCCTGCTGTTTATGTACCTGCTGACCAAGGCCGTTATCGATCATAGCGCCCGTTCGATCAGCTACATGAAAGTCTTTGGCTATCGCGATAGCGAGATCTCGCATCTGTACATCCGGTCGATCACGCTGTGCGTGGCGGCGTCGCTCGTGCTGAGCCTGCCGGTCATTATTGGTTCACTCACGGCCATCTTCCGCTCGATGCTGCTCGCCTACAACGGCAATATCGAGATCTACGTGCCCGCTTGGTCCATGACGGCGTGCGTGGGCATTGGCTTTGCGACCTACCTGGTCGTGGCGCTGCTACACACGCGTTCTATCAAGCGCGTCAGCCTGGCCGAGGCCCTCAAAGTCCAAGAGTAGTCGTTAGGGACGTCCCCAATGACTAGGCGCTGTACTTGACTTTAACTCTGCTTTAACTGGTACCATCCTCTATGTCTGTAACGCCATATAGACCGAGGGGATATAACTATGACCGCAACTGCACCCGCAGCACCCGCTAAGGTGTACTTCACCAACCTGCGCACGCATGCTCGCGAGAGCCAGCTCGACAAGCTCAAGCGCCTCATACGTCACGCCGGTATCGAGCAGATCGACTTCGAGAACAAGTTCGTCGCTATCAAGATTCACTTTGGCGAGCTGGGCAATCTGAGCTTTTTGCGCCCCAACTACGCCCGCGCCGTCGCGGATGTCGTGAAGGAGCTGGGTGGCAAGCCCTTCCTCACCGACTGTAACACGCTCTACGTTGGTAGCCGTAAAAACGCGCTCGAGCACATCGATACCGCCTATCAGAACGGCTTTACCCCGTATGCCACGGGTTGCCAGATCATCATCGCCGACGGCCTCAAGGGTACCGACGAGGCACTCGTCCCGGTCGAGGGCGGCGAGTACGTGCGCGAGGCCAAGATCGGTCGGGCACTCATGGATGCCGATATCGTGATCAGCCTCACGCACTTTAAAGGCCATGAGCAGGCCGGCTTTGGCGGCGCCATGAAGAACCTGGGCATGGGCGGCGGCAGCCGCGCCGGCAAGATGGAGCAGCATGCCGCCGGCAAGCCGAACGTCGCGACCGAGCACTGTATTGGCTGCCGTGCCTGCGAAAAGGTCTGTGCGCACAGCGCTATCTCGTTTGACGACACCCGTGAGCGCGAGCTCGCCAACGGCAACACCCGTACGGTTCACGTTGCCGCTATCGACCATGATCGCTGTGTGGGCTGCGGCCGCTGCATCGGCGTGTGCAACCAGGACGCCATCAAGCCCGGCCATGACGCTGCGGCCGACGTGCTCAACTGCAAGATCGCCGAGTACACCAAGGCCGTCGTCGACGGCCGCCCGAGCTTCCACATTTCGCTCGCCATGGACATCAGCCCCAACTGCGATTGCCATCCCGAAAACGACACGCCTATCGTCAACGATATCGGCATGTTCGCGAGCTTCGACCCGGTCGCCATCGACCAGGCCTGTGCCGATGCCGTCATGGCGTCCGAGCCGCTTCCCAACACCGAGCTCACCGATAGCGCGGCCAAGATGGAGCACAACCACGAGCATCTGGAGGGCGAGCAAGCCGAGGACCCCTTCTGCATCACGCATCCCGACACCGACTGGCGCACCTGCATTGCGCATGCCGAGAAGATCGGCCTGGGCACGAGCAAGTACGAGCTCATCGAGGTCAAGTAGCACCTGTCCATTGGACATATCGAGCGCTTTTGTAGCGCAACGTTAGCAAAAGCCGCCCGCGAGCACAGCTCTCGCGGGCGGCTTTCCGGAAGTATGCGGCAAATTTCGAGACCGCCGAGCACACGACATTTTTTGGCAACAAAACCCCTGATAAATTGTTGGTAAAACTGCGGTCTGGTCGGCAGCTCCAGATTTTGCCGCATACTTCCGAAAATAGGTGGTCAGATAAAGCCCCAGACGTTGCTTTTTGCCTAAAAATACTCGTCGAGGAAGTCATCGACCGTGTTCCAGTAGAGCTCGGGGTCAACTTGCGCACTCTTGGCGTGGGTGGCGCCATGGATGGTGAGCTTTTGCTTGACCTTGCTGGCGCACGCGTCGTAGTTTTGGTCGAGCATGCTGTACGGCACAAAGGTGTCCTGGTCGCCGTGGATAAACAGCATGGGAACCGTCGCGTGCTTGAGTTGCTCCACACTGCTCGCCTTATGAAAGTCGTAGCCCGCGCGCACGTTGCACACCAAGTTTGCTACATCGAGCAAGGGAAAGCTGGGCAGGCCGAACACGTCCTTGAGCTGCAGAGAAAACTCGTCCCAAACACTCGTATAACCGCAGTCCTCGATAATGCATTTCACGTTTGCGGGCAGAGATTCCCCCGCAACGTTCATGGCGGTTGCCGCACCCATCGACTCGCCAAAGACCAGGATGCGCGCCTCGGGGTCAGCCTGAACAATTCGCCCGATCCATGCGATAACATCGAGTCGCTCGGGCCAGCCCATGCCGATATAGTCGCCGCCGGAGCGCTCGTGGGCGCGGGCGGCAGGCGCGAGCACGTTCATGCCGCGGTCGTGGAAGCGCTTGGCGTATCGGGCCATACCGATGGGCTCGTTGGTATATCCATGCAGGCAGACGGCGTAATCGTGGGTGTTCTCCGAGGCGGCAAAATACCAAGCGGCGAGCTCGGTTCCGTCATCTGCGGTGAGGCTGCTGCTCTCGCGATTCTCTTTAAACCACGCCCGCGCCTCGGTTTCCTCGGCATCCGGCTGCTCGCCTTCTTTGTCGTTCTTGCTATCCTGCATCATCTTCATGGTGTACGGCGCTTGGGGATTCAGCGCGAAGTCAAACAGAAAGTTGCCGGCAAATCCGAGCAGCGCAACGACAACCACCAGTGCAACGATGCCGGCTATCTTGAGCTTTCGATGGGAACGTGCGTTTTGAGCCATGCGGTATTCTCCTATAAGATGTTAATACATCAACATTTAATGCAAGCGCATTATGGACGTTCGCCGTTGATGCGTCAACAGACAAAGAATGGGTAAACAAAGGGTCACGTATGGTGCAAATTTCGCACGTACCTAGACGCTTTGATATAGTGTTGAGAACTCTTTACGTTGGAGGATGTAACCGGCATGTCCGATTCGAGCGACAGTTCTAAGCCGCGACCCAAGACCGCGGCCGTTCCACACTACACGGTGGGCGAGGAGATCATGAACTCCGTCACCCATGGTGTCGGCTGCCTGCTGGGTATCGCGGGCCTGGTGCTCCTGATCGTATTCGCTGCCCTGCGCGGCGGAGGCCCGGCCCACATGGCCGCGGCGATTGTCTATGGCGTCAGCATTATTCTCGAATATCTGGCCTCCACGCTCTACCACGCGATTCAACCCGCGCGCGCCAAGCGCGTGTTTCGCATCATCGACCACAGCTGCATCTACCTGCTCATAGCCGGCAGCTATACGCCGTTTTGCCTCATCACGCTCGCAAACGACGGCGGTCCTGCGCTGTTCTTTGCCGTATGGGCCATCGCCATTATCGGCATCGCCCTCGAGTGCTTTATGCGTGAGCGTCAACCGCACTGGGTAAGCGGCCTGGTCTACCTGCTGATGGGCTGGCTTGTCGTCTTTAAGCTGCCCGAACTTGTGTCGCTGCTCAACCCCGTGGCACTTGCCCTGCTCGCCGTCGGCGGCGTGTGCTACACCGCGGGCGTGCCGTTCTATATCGCCAAAAACGTGCGCTATCTGCACAGCGTGTTTCACCTGTGGGTGCTCGCCGGCAGCATCTTCCAGTTCATGGCGGTGATCCTCTTCGTAATCTAGCGACCATGCCTGCGCGCCCGCGTCCTCGTTTGGGCGCCGGCGCAATTGCCGTATCCGTCATCAACGTTTTACCCTGACGCCCGAATCTTGGAGGTTCGAGAAACTCCCGATGGACATAACCATCTCCCTTATCACTACCCTCGTTTTAACCCTCATCAACGGCTACTTTTCTATGTCCGAGATGGCGCTCACCACGGCAAAGCGCGCTGTGCTGGAGCACGAGGCCGAGGAAGGCGACAAACGCGCCGAGCGCGCCATTAAGCTGGCCGCCGATTCCGACCAGCTGCTCGCTACCATCCAGGTCGCCATCACGCTCGTGGGCTTTGCCTCGTCCGCCGTCGCCTCGACGAGCCTGTCCGACCCGCTTGCCACGTGGCTCATGAGCTTTGGCATCGCGCCGCTTTCCGCCATCGCGCGCGGTCTGGCGCCGGTCATCATCACCGTCGCCGTCGCCTTTGTGTCAATCGTGATCGGCGAGCTCGTGCCCAAGCGCATCGGGCTCGCTAACGCCGAGGGCGTATCCAAGCAGGTCGTGGGACCGCTCTCCGTGTTCCAAAAGATCGCCCGCCCGCTCGTGTGGCTGACCGGTGCCTGCTCTGACGGCCTGGCCCGCATCCTGCGCATCAAGAGCGCCGACGACCGCCAAAACGTCTCGGAGGAAGAGATCAAGTACATGGTCTCGGAGCAGGACGATCTGCTCGACGAGGAAAAGCGCATGATCCACGAGATTTTCGACCTGGGCGACACCGTTGCCCGCGAGGTCATGGTGCCGCGCGTGGACACCACCATGTGCGAGGACGACGAGACGGTCGCCGACGTGCTGTCCGCCATGCGCCAGACCGGCTTCAGCCGCATCCCCGTCTATCACGAGGATCCCGATAACGTCGTGGGCATCGCGCACATCAAGGACCTGATCCAGCCTTCGCTCGACGGCAAGGGCGACCAGCCCATCGCCGACTTTTTGCGCGACGCCACCTTTGTGCCCGACACCAAGGACATCCTGCCGCTGCTGTCCGAGATGCAGACCTCGCACGACCAGATCGTAGTGGTCGTGGACGAGTACGGCGGCACGGCCGGCATCATCACCATCGAGGACATCGTCGAGGAGATTGTGGGCGAGATCGAGGACGAGTTCGACCCCGACAACAAGTACCTCACGCGCCTCTCGCGCCGCGAGTGGCTTGTCGATGGGCGTTTTTCGTGCGATGACGCGATTGAGCTTGGTTGGCCGCTCGAGGAAAGCGATGATTATGAGACCATCGCCGGCTGGATTTTGGAGCTTTGCGACTCGGTGCCCGACATCGGAGAGGTGTTTGAGGTTGCGGGGTACAAGTTTAAAGTGCAGTCGATGCGTGGCCAGCGCATCTCGCTCATTCGCGTGATCGCTCCGGCCGAAACCGATAAGAAGGATTCCGAGTCCTCGGCAGATAAGCCGGCGGCGTCGGGCGCGGGCTCTGCGGACCCGCACGACGGCGACGAGTAGGGCAAGGAAGAGTAGGGGAGAGTTATGGCAGGCCTGTTCAACATCCTTAAGGTCACCGTCAGCGAGGACAAGATCTGCGCGCATGTGCTGGTGAACCCCGGCATGCCGCTTATGACCTCGGAGGATATCGAGGCCACGGCGCGCGTGTATTACCTAGTGCCCGCGATTGCCAAGCATCTGTGCCTGGGCGATTCCGGTCGCGAATTCCAGGACTGCATGGGCCAGACCGAGCTTTGCCATCTGCTGGAGCACGTGACGGTCGAGCTCATGAACGAGACCGGCCTCGCTGGCAGCATTTCGTGCGGCCGCACCCGCGTAAGCGAGCACGATGAGCGTGTCTTTGAGGTCGAGCTTTCGT
Organism: uncultured Collinsella sp.; assembly: GCA_900541195.1. Lineage (GTDB taxonomy): Bacteria > Actinomycetota > Coriobacteriia > Coriobacteriales > Coriobacteriaceae > Collinsella. The sequence continues at coordinate 44,043 of UQIY01000004.1, forward strand.
GTCCCGACGACGCGCTGGCCATCGGCGCGCTGTCTTCGGCGACCTTTATGATGGATTGGGCCTACCTGCATGCCGACCAGCCCGCTCCCGATGTGGACGGTACGGTCGCGGGCCTGCGCAACCTAGTGCTGGGCATGCGTGCCGAGGCCGAGGGCAAGGACCCGCACGAGGCCGTCGCCGCTGCGAACGCCGAGGGCGAGGCCGGGGACGCGACCGAGGACGAGGCGCCTGCCGAGGCTGCCGTCGAGCCTGCCGATGAGGCCCCTGCCGAGGAGGCCGTCGAGCCCGAGCCCGCGGAGCCCCAGGGCGTCCCGAGCTTTGACGACGAGCCGCAGGAGGCAATCGATACCGAGGGCGCGACCGCCGAGAGCCATGAGGCCCCCGCTGCCGTCTACGGTGGCGCGGCGACGGCTTCGGTTGCCCCCGCGCACGAGGGAACGTTGCCGCTCGTTGACGGCGCCGGCGAAGACCCGGCCGCTACGGTGGCCATGCCGGCCGTGCCGCAGGAGTAGGCTCACTCGCTTATCACCGTCATGTACCTGCGCCTTTACCGTACGCAGATGAGCAAGACGGCAAGCGCTGTGCTGCGGGTATAATGGACAGCATTCAAACGGTGGGCGCCGAGGTGCCCGCAGGAGAGGAATGAACATGGGTAAGACTTTCAACTTTATCTCGGGTGCGCTCTTCGGTGCTGCCGCCGGCGCCATCATCGGCGTCGCCTTGGCTCCGCGCTCGGGCGCCGAGACCCGCGCCATGGCTGCCGATATCGCCAACGACGCTTGGGATAACATGCGCGACACCTACGAGCACGGTGCCGAGGAGGCCCGCGCCGCGGTCAACGATTTTGGCCCGATGGTCGACGCCAAGACCGATGACCTGCGTGCCAAGGTTGACCTTGCCCGCGAGCGCATGGACCAGCTGCGCGAGCAACTCAACGACGCCATCTCGGGCGGTAACGTGACGCCCGCCGCCGATGTCGTGGTCGAGAACGCCGTCGAGGCCGACGCCGAGGCCGCGGAGCCTTCGACCGAGGCATAATGCGCGCCGGGGATTTTGTCGGCGCCAAGATCTATCGCAAGCCTACCGAGGATAAGCGCACCAAAAAGGACGGCACGCCGCGCAGCCCTAAAAAGCTCGGCAAGATTCACTTTCCGGTCTTTACCCCGGGCGGTACGCGCGTGGTGGGCTTTATGGTCCGCCAGTCCGATATCGCGGGTATGATCGAGCGCCCTGATCGATTTGTGGCGCTCGATGCCATTGGCGTCTACGAGGGCGCCATCGCGGTTGACGACGTCAAGGGCACCTACGATACCGCTGCGGCCAAGCGCCTCGACATCAACCTGGACGATTGCATTATCTGGGTTGGCATGGACGTGCGCACGGAGTCGGGCGATGTCGTCGGCTATTGCTCGGATGTGGAGTTCAAGCCGCGTTCGGGCATCGTGCAGACGTTCTACGTGACCGCCGGCACCGCTTCGAGCGTGCTGGTGGGCGACACGCAGATGCCGCCGACGATGTTGCGCGGCTATGCGGACGGCGCGATGATCGTTTCGGACGAGGTCAAGTCGCTCGGGTATTCGGGCGGCGCTGCTGCAAAGGCTGCCGAGGCAAGCGTCATGGTGGGCGATAAGGTCAAGAAGGGCGCCAAGGTGCTCGATGACAAGGGTTCGGTCGCCGTGGACAAGGGCAGTCGCGCGCTGGGCAAGCAGCTCGGCAAGACGCGCGGTATGTTCAAGGCCTTTAAGGACGAATACCAAAAGGCGAGCGGGGGCTCGTCGAAAGCCAGCAAATAGCGACGTACCAATTGATGGGAGGCAAGCCGGAGACCTGTTTCTCCGGCTTGCTGCGTTTATGGGGGAGGGCACATGCGCCAAAACGGATCATATTCACACGGACGCCCGGGCGCGCATCCGACGGCGCGCCGCGACCTGGGGCAGCTGCCCAGCGGTCAGCGCAAGCGCCACCGTAAGCCCGGCGCGATGTATCTCAACCATAGCCGCGGCTTTAGCGACCGAAGCGTTCGCATCGGCAACGGCCGCACGCCCCGTCGTCCGTCTCGCCTGCCCTATGCGCTCATCGCCGTGGGCTGCGCGCTCGTGCTATTTGTCGCCGCCGTTGTGGGCTACGTCAACCGCAGCGTGGATGTCGTCCTCAACGGCCAGGAGACTGCAGTGCGCGTCGGCTCTACGCTGCAAAATCTCATCGACGACCAGGAGCTGACCGATACCTACGACGCCGGGGATCTGCTGGCCGTTGACGACAGCGTGCTGACCCGCCATGGCGGCGAAAAGCTGTCGGTAAAGGTGGACGGCAAGCGCATAAAACAGGGCAAGTGGAAAAGCCGCGAGCTTACGGGCGGCGAGAAGGTGACGGTCAAGGACGGCCGCGACACGTATGAGAAGCACGAGGTCCAGGCGACGGTTATCGAGCCCAAGCTCAAGGTCGAGGGCACGGGTGCCATCGAGTACGTTAAGACGTGGGGTATCCAGGGTCGCTCCGAGGTGTGGGTCGGCGAGCAGTCGGGCAAGACGCAGGACCGCGGCGAGGTCGTGCCTGCCACCGATTGCGTGGTCGAGTGCGCGAGCGTGGCGCCCAAGGGCAACGAAAAGTACGTGGCGCTGACGTTTGATGAGGGCCCGAGCGGAGCGACCAAGCAGATCTTGCAGGTGCTCAAGGAAAAGGGCGTCACCGCGACGTTCTTCCTGTCGGGCGATGCGGCCGAGGCCTCGCCCGCCATGGCCAAGGCGATTGTCGATGCCGGCTGCGAGGTCGGCTCCAACAGTTACAGCGACGAATCGCTTAAGGGCAAGGATCGCGATGCGGTGCGCGAACAGGTTTCGAAGGGCACCGAGGCGATCAAGTCCGCGACCGGAACGTCGACGATGCTTTTGCGTGCTCCCTACGCAGCCTTTGACGAGCAAAACTGGATTGATGCGATGGACCTGGTGTCTGCCGTGGTCTCGTGGAATATCGATTCGGGCGACTGGCTGCTCAACGGTGCCGACGAGCAGGTCTCGACGGTGCTCGATTCGGTGACGCCGGGCAACATTGTGTTGCTGACCGATAACGATGAATGCGCCGAGCAGACGCTCGAGGCGCTGCCGCAGATTATCGACGGGCTTATTGCCGACGGCTACAAGATCGTGACATTGAGCGATCTGGTCAAGACGGATACATCGCTGGGCAAAAAGCTCACCTCGCTGACGAAGGTCACCATGCCCAAAAACGCCGTGTTCCCCCAGCTCGCCGAAGATGACGACACCACAGACTAGTCATGTAAGAACGTCCCCAATGACTATGTCACGGATGCGTCAGCGTTTGGTATGCCTGCGATGTTTGGAGCATAAATTTGGCGCCACGGCGCGATGCTGATGCTATAGTTACTGCGGATAACAAGGGTCAAGAGAAAGGCTGCAGGTGAAATCCAAACCTCGACCATACAGTCGATGACCCCATGCAGGTGCTTCTTGCGCATGTACGGGGTGAGAGCGCCGAGCGGCGTGCCGCCCGCGCATGCGTATACATATCTAAAAGTCCACGGACGGCGTGCCGGCATGGCCGCAGTTCGAAGGGATAATGATGGGGAGCACCAGTGAATTATCTGAGTGAGATGCTCAAATTGCCGGTCTTGGACGTCGATGGCGAAAAGCTCGGCGTTGTGAACGATTTTGGCATTGCTACCGGCGAAGTTTTTCCGCACGTAACGTCGCTCGCGTTCCGCGGACCCGGCAAGACGCCGTTTATGATCAGCTGGCGCAAATGGGTCGACCGTATCGACGAGACGGGCGTACACCTTAAGTCGCCGGCCACCGAAATCCGTTTTTCGTACCTGCAGCCGACCGAACTTTTGCTCGCGCGCGACGTGCTCAACAAGCAGATTGTCGACACGCAGGGCATGAAGGTCGTGCGCGTAAACGACATCAAGTTTTCCATGTCGGGCGAAAATCAGCTGCGTCTGCTGGGTGCCGAAGTTGGTGCCCGCGGTCTGCTGCGCGCGATCAGCCCCGCCCTCGAGCATGTCGTCGAGAGCTTTATGAAGCACCTGGGCAAACCGCTCGGCGAGGACATCATCGCCTGGTCCTATATGGACCTGCTCGACCGTTCGACTAAGAACATCCAGCTGTCGGTGTCGCACAAGACGCTTGGCGAGCTGCACCCTGCCGACATTGCCGACATTATCGAGCAGCTCGACCCGCGCCTGCGTGCGCAGGTGTTCGCGCAGCTCGATACCGCCCAGGCCGCCGAGGCCATCTCGGAGTTCGATGACGACGAGCTTATGACCGAGATGCTCGAGGGCCTGTCCGACACCGATGCATCGTCGATGCTGGCCATGATGGACCCGGACGACGCCGCTGACCTGATCGACGAGCTCGATTACGAGAAGGCCGAGAAGCTTCTGCGCCTGATGGGCGTTCAGGAGGAGAAGGCGATTCGTAACCTGCTGGGCTATGAGGACAACACTGCCGGTCGCATCATGACCTCGGAGTTTGTCTCCCTGCCCGCCACGGCGACGGTCGGTGACGCCATCGAGGCGATCCGCAAGCTCGACGAGGACTTCGAGAGCGTCTACTACGTCTATACCGAGGACCCGAGCGGTATGCTCACCGGCGTCCTTTCGCTGCGCACGCTCATCGTGGCCGACCGCGACGCCACGCTGGGCCAGCTGGCCTATCGCGACCTGGTTTATGTATCGCCCGACGATGACCAGGAAGACGTAACGGACGAGATGACCAAGTACGACCTGGTCGCCATCCCCGTTTGCGACGAGAACCGTCACATCTTGGGTATCGTGACCTTTGACGACGCCATGGACGTTATCGCCGAGGAGCACCAGGAGGACCTGCAGATCGCAGGCGTCGGTTCGGGCGATAGCGCGTCCGACGACTCGACGAATGTGCTCAGCTGGTTTGTGCATCGCCAGTACTGGGTTGTCGTGTGGGGTATTGCCTCGTGCATCATGGCAACAGTGCTGGGGACGGCGCTGGGCTCTGCGCATCTGGTGGTGTTCCCCATGTGCGCCATGCCGCTCGTGCTGCTGGCTGCCTCGCGTATGGTGTCGTTCGTCAAGAACTACTTCCTGGAGTACGACGGCCATGACGATGAGCCCAAGCCGTATCTGGGGTTCTTCTTCCAGAGCACGGGCATGGGCCTGATTCTGTCGCTCGTGACCTACCTGTGCGCCCAGCTGGTGCGCACCGCCGCATTCCCCGACGCGTCCATGTTTGAAGAGCAGCTCTTTACCGGCTGCTTTAACATTGCGGCCATCGTTTGCCTGATTGGCAACATGAGCGCCGTGATTTACCTGATGGTGCTGTTCTGGCGTGACGAGCACGACCTCAATACGTCGGGTACCGCCATGAACGTCATTGCCGTCATGATTTCATGCGTGGCGTACTGCATCGCCGCGGTGCTGCTCACCATGTCGGTCATGGGGTAGGTGGTCGCGTGCAAAACACGAAGCAAAAGGCGAGCATCAAGCAAAAGTTGACCATCGCGGCCATCTTTGGCGCCATGGGCCCTGGCCTTCTGGCGGCGCTTTCGGGCAATGACGCCGGCGGCATCGCCACGTATTCCAGCGCCGGTGCCAGCTATGGCTACAAGATGCTGTGGATGCTTCCCGTCATGACCGTACTGCTCATCGTGACACAGGAGACTGCGGCGCGTTGTGGCTGCGTCACAGGCAAGGGCCTGGCGTCGCTCATTCGCGAGCGCTTTGGCGTGCGCAGGAGCGTGCTGGCCATGGCGGCGCTGCTGATCGCCAACACGGCCGTGACCATCTCGGAGTTTGCGGGTATCGCGAGCGGCCTTGCCCTCTTTGGCGTGCCGGCGAGCATCTCGGTGCCGCTGGTGGCGCTGCTGGTTTGGATGCTTACCATGTCGGGCAGCTTCCAGCGCATCGAGAAGATTCTGCTGCTGGTGAGCTGCGTGTTTGTGACCTACATCGTCGCTGCATTTATGGCTGGTCCCAGCTGGGGCGAGGTGGCGGTCGACCTGGTTGTGCCCAACATCCAAAACGACCCCAGTTACGTGTCGCTTGTGGTCGCAACGATCGGCACCACCATCGCGCCGTGGATGATCTTCTTGGCGCAGAACAACGTGGTCGATAAGAATGCGGGCGAGGACGATATCGTGCTGCAGCGTATCGACACCGTGAGCGGCTCGATTGCCGCCGATGTCATTGCCGGCTTTATTATCATAACGACCGGTACGGTGTTGTTCCCTGCGGGCATTCAGATCAGCGATGCTGCCGACGCCGCCCGCGCGTTGGAGCCCATCGCGGGCCAGTGGTCCACGGTGCTGTTTGCCTCGGGCCTGGTCGCGGCGAGCTTCTTGGCCGCCTGCGTGCTGCCGGGCGTTACGTCCAGCGCTATCTGCGAGGCATTTGGCTGGGAGCGCGGTGCCGATCGCAGCTGGGACGAGGCCCCGGTCTATCGCGGCATTATTACGGCTATCATTGGCATCTCTGCCGTGCTGGTGCTCATGCCCGGCGTCGACCTGTTCCAGATTATGATGACCTCGCAGGTCATCAACGGCGTGCTTTTGCCTGTGGTCCTGGTGTTCCAGGTGCTTATTGCCGCCGATCGACACATTATGGGCGCCAACCGCAACGGCCGCGTGTGGAATGTGCTCACGTGGGCGACTATCGGTGTGATTACAGTGCTGACGGTCGTCATGTTTGTGCTGCAGGCGATGGGCTACAGCGCGTAGCGCCTCTATTAGACTCTAAACAGGCCGCCGCCATGGGCTGCGGCCTGTTTTTTGCCCACGGCCTCTCGGAGTCGGCTCGAAAAGAGCGATTTTGGGTTGTTTGCTGCGGGTGGAAGCAGATTTGGCTGCGCGTTACTTGTCGGTGCCTAGCTTGTGCGGTTTGTAGGCGAGGGCGCTGACGAGTGCATCGGCAGCGGATTTGACAGCCGCCGGCTGCGGATCGTTAACGTGATCCTCGGGATGCACGGGCAGGTCCTTCTTGACGGCATCGTGGATGAGCTTAAGGTACTCGGTCACACCCGCGTTCGAGAGGTGCGTGCCATCGCCATCGAACAGATCATTGCGGTTGGCACTATATCCGTACCAGTCGATAACGCGTACATTCTTGTAGCGCGTGGCGGCGTTGGCGATGGCCTGGTTCGTGGACCCGACCCACGGCTGCGGGCTACGCGTGTTTACAAATACGACAATACGCTGCTCGCCGGCGTCGGCCATGATCGCGTCGACCTGGGCGTCCGTTACCAAACCGTTGGTGCCCAGGGCAAAGACCACGATCTTGCCGGCAAGGTTCTGCTGGATATAGCCCTCAAATGTCGCGCGGCCCGCATCAAACTGGCGGCCCTTTTCGGCATCGATATGGCTGTGCGGGAACACACCGTCAAAGGAATCAACGGCGCGCAGCGACACGGAGTCACCGATCATCAACAGATCGTAGGAGCCATCGGGGAAGCCGTCGTTGTCCTTGTCGGTGTCGTCGGCCGCCTGCTGGTCGGTGGGCGCGGTGTTTTTGGCTTCCTTGTTCAGAACTTCTGCGCCCTCGCCGCTCAGCGCGGATGTGTCGGGCACAAAGATCAGGCCGCCCAGTGCAACGACCAACACGACAGTGCAGGCTGCGCAGACAGGGACGTGCGCGCGTGCCCAGTTGGCGGGCGTGGTGGTGCCATCGCGGAATTCGGCGACGGTGCGGCCGAAGGCACCCTTCCTAAACGGCGTTTCGATAAAGCGATAGGAGCACTCGGCTACGGCGACCACCACAAGTACCTGCAAGATGTACTGCCACCAGGGCGTATCGCTGATGTTGGAGACCGGGTTCATAAGCAGCAGCAGCGGATAGTGCCACAGATAGATACTGTACGAGCGCTTGCCAACCCACACGAGCGGCTCGGCGGACAGCGCGCGGGCAACCATTCCCTGGGGCTGCACGCAGGCCGCGATGACCATGAGCGTGAGGATGGAGCATAACAGCGTGCCGCCGCGATACTGAAACGCGGTGTAGCCGTTGGTGAGCGCGACCATGGCGGCAAGGCCAACCAGACCCACGACGCCCAACACATCGATGGATGTGGGCGAGGACCAAAAGCGCACGAGGGCGCTCGGCTGTGCCGGAGCGGTATCGGCTGATTCGTCGGCCTTCTTGCCAGGCTTGTCCTCGGCGTTCTTGCCGTGCTTGGCGGCGCTAGCCAGGCGATTGAGCCCCAAACGATGAGCGAGACGCACCGGCGCCAGGTCGCGATCGGGGATAAAGGCCATCCAGGCACCCAGCAGCAGCGAGAACACGCGGGTGTCGGTGCCGTAGTACACGCGGCTGGGGTCGGCGGCAGGGTTGTAAAGCACCATCATGGCGAGGGCAGATACCGCGGCAAGGCCCAGAACCACGCGGCGCGTGTTGGGCTTGCTCACATGCATGGATACCATGGCAAACAGCAGCGGCGGCCAAATCAGGTAGAACTGTTCCTCGATGGCAAGCGACCAAAAGTGCGTGAGCGGCGAGGGGTCGCCCAGAGCATTGAAGTACGAGACGTTTTGGGCAATCTGCCACCAGTTGTTGAAGAACAACAGCGACGGCAGGATGTCGGGGCGCATCTTGGTGAGCATCACGTGGTTAAAGATGGTGCACAGCGCGCAGGTCACGAACACTACCGTTACCACGGCGGGGACCAGGCGACGGATGCGGCGAATCCAGAAGCTCTTAAGGTCGATGCGGCCGGTCTTAGCGACTTCGTTGAGCAGCAAGCGCGTGATCAGATAGCCCGAAAGCACAAAGAAGATCGTGACGCCGAGCAGGCCGCCCTGAGCCCACGTGAGGTTGAGGTGATAGAGCACCACTGCGACGACGGCAAGCGTGCGCAAGCCGTCGAGGGCGGGGATATAGCGAGATTTGGGGCGCGTGGGCGCCTGTTCTTTTGCGGTGCTGTTGGTGCGGTCACCCTTGTTGGCGGGCACGCGATGAGAGCCTGCGGCGCGGCGCGGCTCGGTGGCTTGTCGGTTAGCGCGCGAACGTTCGTGCGGCGCTCGTTGATCGCTCGCGTGGCGTGAGCTGCGCGAGCTCGATCGCGGGAATTGTTCCATAAAACATCATCCAATGACGAGAATAATCAGCACGTTTTCATTGTAACCGCCTGCTCCTGTGAATGCTTGCTGCCGGCGCAAGCTCAAGCGCGCGTCCACATCAAAGTGAACTAAAGTTATAGAGGCGCGAGAGCGCACGATTGACGGCCAACAGCGGGCGCAGAGCCCGCGGACGAGGAGGTTTCCATGGCAGATTGCGGCATCGTTGCGGTGTTCGGCAGCATGAACATGGACCTTTCGGTGGCGTGCGAGCGCATGCCGCGTGCGGGCGAGACCGTCGGCGGCAGCGGATTTATCACCAACGCCGGCGGTAAGGGCGCCAACCAGGCCGTGGCAGCTGCGCACATGGGCGCGCGCACGTGCATGATCGGCGCGGTCGGGCGCGATGCGTTTGGCACGTCGCTCGTGGCGGGGCTCCAAGATGCTGGCGTGGACTGTGACTTTGTGGCGCGTCGCGATGATGTGGAGACGGGAACGGCGACCATCATTCGCTGCGAGGGCGACAACCGCATCGTGCTGTCACCGGGCGCCAACCATGCGCTTGCGGGCGAGGACGTTGCCCGCGCGCTGAGACGTCTGGTGGCCGATGAGCTCGACGGCGACGCCAGCGAGATTGCCCCGGCTGCCGGAAGCGTCTTTATCGCCCAGGGCGAATGTGACCTTGCGGCGACTGCCGAGGCGCTTGTTTGCGCTCACGAGCTGGGGTTCTATACGGTCTTTAATCCGGCGCCTGCCTGTGAGTTGCCTGCGGAGGTCTGGTCTGCAGTCGACCTGGTCTGCCCCAACGAGACCGAGTGCCAGGTGCTGACGGGCATCTTGCCCGCGGATGATGCGAGCTGTGTCGCGGCGCTCAATGCCCTGCTCGCCAAGGGTGCCGGAGCTGCGGTCATCACGTTGGGCGGCGCCGGGTCGGTTACGCTTGGCGATGACGGCGAGCTGCTGCGCATGCCGGCGCTTTCGAGTGCGGTGGTCGATACGACGGCCGCGGGCGATACATTTATCGGTGCGCTTGCCGCGGCTCGTCTGGAGGGCCTGCCGCTCTTTGAGTGCATGGCGGCGGGCGCACGCGCCTCGGCGGTGACGGTGTCGCGCCTGGGCGCACAGCAGTCGATTCCCACGCGTGCCGAAGTTGAGCGCGTGTTTGATTTAGACGATTTAGTACAAGACGGAGAAGCGGAGTAGAACAATGGCAATTAAGAAGCTGATCCTTGATCTGGATATGGGCGTGGACGATGCGATGGCGCTTGCCTATGCCATCGCGAGCCCCGAGGTGGAGCTCGTCGGCATTACCACGTGCTTTGGCAACGTGCGCGTCGACCAGTCGGCGCATAACTGCTTGGCGGTGCTCGACCTGTTGGGTCGTCCCGAGGTGCCGGTGTACCTGGGTGCCGACCGTCCTCTTCAGGCGACTGAGCCCTATACGCCGCCGGCGTCCACCGCGCTCATTCACGGCAAGAACGGCATCGGCGGCGCGAGCGTGCCCGCGTCGCCCTACGAGCCGGTGGGGGCGACGTCTGCCGACGGCAACGCTGCGGTCGATTATCTGATCGATGCCGCGCGCACCTATGGTCCCGATCTGGTTTACGTAGCGACCGGCCCGCTTTCCAACCTGGCGCTTGCCCTGGAGCGCGATGCGGCAGCGGTGATGTCTATCGGCCGCGTGGTGGTTATGGGCGGCGCCCTGACCGTGCCCGGCAACGTGAGTGCGGGCGCCGAGGCCAACATGGCAAGTGATCCCGAGGCGGCCGACGCCGTGCTGCGTTCGGGCCGCAAACTCACTATGGTGGGTTTGGATGTGACGCATCGCGTGGTGCTCACGCGTCGCGACATTGCCGGCTGGACGGGCTCGGGCACCATGGCGGGCTGCGCATTTGCGAGCATGGTCGAGCATTACATTGGCTCGTACGAGATGAACGCCCCCTACCTTGGTGGCTGCGCGCTGCACGATCCGCTTGCCGTCGCCGTGGCGATTGACCCCACGCTCGTGGGTGCGCTCGGCTGCAATCTGCGTGTTGATCTGCTGGGCGAGTATCGCGGCCGCACCATTTGCGATGAGCACCGCCTGTCCGATCCGGACAAGAGCGCGCTTGTGGCACTGACCGTGGATGCCCCGCGCTTCCTGTCCGAGTTCAAGACGCGCATGGCCCGCATCCTAGGCTAGGCTCGGGATCGAAGCACGCCCATCTGCTCGATGTGGCCGCTGGCGGGCCGACATCTACCGTTCGCCAGCCCGATGGTCCCCGGGGCGGGGAGAGCGCTATAATGCATTCTGCATCTTGGATTGTTACTCCTGTGTGGAGGCATGCCCAAGAGCAATACAACACGGATTGTTACGTAAGGCATGACCGCAATAGCACTGCTATTGGCTATCATGCCTTTTTCTGTGAGTGTTCTTGAAAGGAGGTTCACCATGCTTGCAATTAAAAAGCTTAACAACAACGCGGTTCTTTGCCGTGACGGACAGGGGCGAGATGTCATCGCCATGGGCAGGGGCGTCGGTTTCGGCGGAGATTTTCCTCGAGAGCTCCCTCTTTCTAAAATCGAGCATACGTTTTACGACATTGATCCTAAAGGACAAGATGTCATGAGGGATCTTCCCTCGGATATCGTGATGTTTGCGGCGAAAGTTATGGACATCGTTGCCAACGAACTGCCCTACGACCTCTCGACCAATGCGACGCTGTTCATGGCTGATCACCTGTCGTTTGACGTTGCGCGAGCCCAAAAGGGGGTCCGCATCGCGATGCCTCTTGCCTATGAAGTGCGGGAGACGTATCCGAAGGAATACAAGGCTGCCCAGTTTATCGTCATGCGACTCGAGAAGGAGCTCGGAGAGCGGCTTCCCAAGGATGAGATTGCCAGTATTGCGATGAATCTCGTGAACGCACGGGTTGTTGAAGCCGTCAAAGCCACGGCCGAGCCCGCAAAGCAGTTCGACGATATGCTCGAGGACGTTATCGAGATTCTCGAAAGCGATTTCCGCATTATTGTCGACCGCGATTCCTTTGATTTCACCCGCTTCGCCACGCATCTGCGGTACCTGTTCAAGCGCATTCAAGCCGGCGAGTCGCTGAACAGCGCCAACATGCAGATGTACAAGAACTTTCGTGAGGAGTTTCCGCAGTTGGCAGAGTGCGTGAAGCATATCGGTTCCTATTGTCGTGAAACGTGGGACGCCACGCTCTCCGAGGAGGAGGAACTCTATCTGATGATCCATCTCAACCGGATCATCTCCAAAAAAGGATTGTAACCCGTAGCCATTCGGGGCATGACCTTTGCCGATTCGAACGGTAAGCCAAGATTGTGCAAAGGAGCCAATGATGGCAAATTACAAAAAGGTGGCAGAGCAGATTCTCTCCACTGTGGGCGGGGCGGAAAACGTGGCTTCGGTTACGCATTGCATGACGCGCCTGCGCTTCAACCTCAAGGATGAAAGCCTCTCGAATGATGAGAAGCTTGAGGACATCTCGTCTATCATCAGCGTCGTGCACGCCGGAGGGCAGGTGCAGCTGGTGGTCGGGCCCACGGTCGACAAGGTCTACGACGAGGTTTGTAAGCAGGGCGGATTCGAGGTCACGGTATCGATTGACGAGGAACTCGATGGCCCTCAGCTTAGCTGGAAGGAGCGCTTGGCGCCCAAGCACCTCTTCAATCAGCTGCTCGATGCCGTGAGCGGCGCTATCACCCCGATCCTTCCGATCTTTTGTGTCGCCGGTATCTTCAAGATGCTCGTTATTCTGTTTGGGCCCGAAGGCGCCGGTTTTATGTCCGAAACGAGCGACCTGTATCGGATCCTTTCCCTGGTGGGCGATGCGGCGTATTACTACTTCCCGGTGTTTGCCGCCTATAGCTCGGCTAAGAAGTTCAAAACGAGTCCTGTGCTGGCACTGCTCATCGCTGTTGTGATGATTTATCCCGACATGCTCGCTATTGTTGAGGACGGAAAGCCTTTCAGCGTCTTCGGCATCCCCATGCAGCTCGTCAACTACACCCAGGCTGTTCTTCCGGTCATCTTGATCACCTGGGCCCAGTCCTATGTTGAGCGCTTCTTTAAGAAGATCTCGCCTGATATGTTGCGCATTCTGATCGTACCCGTGGGTACGGTGCTCGTGATGTTGCCGGTCGCGCTGTGCCTCTGCGGCCCTGCCGTCCAATTTGTCATGGGCCTTGTGGCCGATTTCATCATTTGGCTCGCCTCTGTTGCCGGTCCCGCTGCGACCGCGGTTATCGGCGCATTCTGGAATCTGATCATCGCCACCGGCATGCACGTGCCGATCTATACCGCCATATTGCCCGCCGCGCTCCAGAACGGTTACGACGCCATCTTATACCCCGGCACCGCGGTTGTAGCCTACACCACGCTTGCCATCGCGCTCGCCTATGGCCTGCGCGCTAAGGGCAAGGAGAGTCGAGCCACGGGCTGGAACTTGTTCATCACCTATGCCTTCGGTCGCGTGAGTGAGCCCATCATCTACGGCATCCTGTTTCGCGACAAGAAGGCTCTTGCCTGGAACATGATTGGTGGTGCTGTCGGTGGTCTGCTGGTAAGCCTTCTTCATGCCAACGTCTATATCTTCACTGGCGTTGGTTTCCCATGGATGAACGTGCTCATGTTTGCTCAGGATATCATCCCTGGCACCATCGGGTGTCTTGCTGGCGGTGCCGTGACGTTTGCGTTGGCGATGATTTTTGGATTTGAAGGACAGGAGAAGATGCCGTTGAAGTCCAAGAGCGGCGATTCTGAGGCCGTTGAATCCGTCGAGGCATAAGAGGCTACTACACAAATATGCTCCTCAGCCGTTGCGCGGTCCGACCCCTTGGCCGCGCAACGGTACTGTGCTGTTGCGCGGCACTTGCCGAGTCCGTTGCGTTCGACAGTGTGGGCCGGGAATTTGATAGAAAGGACGACACCATAATGTTTAGAGAAGATTTTTTATGGGGCGGGGCTCTGGCTGCAAACCAGTGCGAGGGAGGATGGAACGAAGGCGGTCGCGGTTTAGCCAATTCCGACATGCTGCCGTTTGGCGATCAACGCATGGACGTCATGCGGGGAGACCTTGATCCGCGTGCGTTGGCACCCGACAGCTTCTATCCCGCTCGCAAGGGCATTGATTTTTACCATAGGTACAAGCAGGATATTGAACTGTTTGCCCAGATGGGTTTTAAATGCCTGCGCTTATCAATCGCCTGGAGCCGCATTTTTCCCAAAGGAGACGAAGCCGAGCCCAATGAAGAAGGCCTTGCCTTTTACGAGGATGTTTTTAGGACGTGTCGCGCGCATGACATTGAGCCTTTGGTGACGCTCAACCACTATGATGTCCCCATGCATCTCGTCGATGCGTATGGCGGATGGCGCGATCGCAGGTTGGTCGACCTGTTCGAGCGATATTCGCGTACCGTGTTCGAGCGCTATCGGGGATTGGTCAATTATTGGCTGACCTTTAACGAGATCAACATCATGACGCAGGCGTGCTTTATGGCGGCGGGGATCATCTTCGAGCAAGGGGAGAATCGCTATGCAACGGTTCACACGGCCGTGCACCATGTATTGGTTGCGAGCGCCCGTGCGGTCGGGGCGTGTCATGAACTGTGCCCTGGGGCGAAGATCGGTTGCATGCTCAACGCAGGTGTCTTCTATCCGGCTACATGTGATCCGGACGATGTGCTGGCTGCGCAGGCTGAGAATCGCAGCCATTACATGTTTACCGACGTCCAGGTGCGCGGTGCGTACCCGAGCTATGTTCTCAAGGAATACGCCCGCCATGGTTTTGAGGTGCCCTATCGGGATGATGACCGCGAAGTACTGGCTGCAAACCTGGTCGATTTCGTCTCGTTTTCGTATTACTCGACGCGCGTCGCAAAAGCGCATGCGGAAGGTCAGTTCGATTCGAACCTTCTTCGCTCGGCGCCTAATCCGTATCTAAAACAGGAGCCTTGGGGGAGGTTTATCGACCCCAAAGGGCTGCGCGTCACCATGAATGAAATCTGGGATCGCTATCAAAAGCCGCTGTTCATCGTCGAAAACGGTTTGGGTGCTCCTGATGTGCCGGAAGATTCGGGTGAAATAGAAGACGACTATCGAGTTGAATACCTGCGGGCCCACATCGAGGCGATGAGGGAGACCGTCGAGCTCGACGGGGTGGAACTCATGGGATATACCTGTTGGGGCCCGATCGATTTGGTTTCGGTCGCCACAGGACAGATGCGTAAGCGCTACGGGTTTATCTATGTCGATCGAGACGATAGCGGTGCGGGCTCGTTTGAGAGACGTAAAAAGAAAAGCTTCGAATGGTACCGACGCGTAATAGCAAGCAATGGCGAAGACCTTGCGTAATAACGTTAAGATGGACAAATGCGCCCGTTGGGGGAATAGTCGTGCCACTTCGCTTGACAACAGGCTAAACTAGCTAATAAACATTTACTATTCTGTTTAGATTGAATTTGCGGTCGTTTAGTTGCCGAGCCACGGGGCGGTCAAGCCACGATGCTCGGCCGCGACCGATGCTAGGGGGAACGATGGCTAAAGCAAGCGTCCGCGAGATCAGCCGCATTACCGGCTTTTCGCCCGCAACCGTGTCCAACGCGCTCAACCGCAAGCGCAGCGTGAGCGAGGAGACCGCCAAGGTCATCCTGGAGTGCGCGCAGTCGCTTGGCTATCAGCAGTCGACGCAGCTCGAGAGCATCCAGTTTGTGCTTGCGCGCAAGACGGGCGCCATCCTGGACGAGAGCACCTTCCATCCCGCGGTCATCGAGGGCGTGGAGCGCCAGGCGCGTCGCCACGGCATGAGCACGAGCTTTGTCTCGCTCGACTTTAGCGACCTGGACGCCGTGCGCCCGCAGGTCGAGGGCCTGATCGCCGACCCGTCGGCCGCCATCGTGCTGATGGGCACCGAGCTGGGCGAGGAGGACTACGCCCTGTTCGCCGACGCTGCCGCCCACCTGATTGTGCTCGACGGCTGGAGCGATCGCCAGTACTTCGATGCCGTAGTCATCGCCAACACCGATTCGGTGCTGCGTGCCGTGGATTACCTTATCGAGAAAGGCCACAGGCAAATCGGCTATCTGGCGGGCGACCTTCGGATCCGCAACTTTAAGGACCGCGAGCGCGGCTATCGCCAAGCGCTTGAGGACGCGGGCCTCGAGGCCAATCCGGCATGGCGTGTCACGTTGGGCACCACGCTCGAGGGTGCCTATCGCGACATGGGCGTGTGGCTCGACAACGTCTCGCGCGACGATCTGCCGACGGCTTTCTTTGCCGAGAACGACGTGCTCGCCGTGGGCGCCATGCGCGCGTTCAACGAGCACGGTATTCGCGTGCCCGAGGATGTCTCGATCATCGGCTTTGACGACCTGTCTTTGGGCGCCTTCTCCAACCCGCCGCTCACCACGGTGCATGTTCCCAAGCACGAGGTGGGCGAGATCGCGGTGCGTCGCCTGGTGGGCAACATCCGCAACCCCAAGAGCTATACCTGCAAGACGGCCGTGTCGACCTACTTTGTCGAGCGCCAGAGCGTGTGCGAGATCTAGGCGAAGAAAACGCCGGGGCGCAGGGCGGCAAAGCTCGCTAAGGCAGCCATATCTAACGCTACTAAGAGAGGGTCCTTCGGGGCCCTCTTTTTGTTTCCCTTGTATGTTCAGTTTGTTTACATACCGTTTAGGCTGATTTCTCTACCGTTTACGGGACTTTCGCGCTAGACTATTAAACAAAAGAGTAAAACATTTAGTAAACAGAACAAAACGAAACATGCGTCTGTTTACTGAACATGTGATTAGGGGAGGACGTACATGGACAAGATCAAGCTCGGCTTTGTGCCCACGCGCCGCAGCATCTTTAGCGCGCCGGACGCAATCAAGTATCGCGGCCTGACGGCTGATCGCCTGCGCGAGATCGGCGTCGACATCGTGGATATCGACGACATCAATGAAGAGAGCCTGCTGTTCGACGACAGCCATATCGAGCCCATCGTCAAGAAATTCCGCGCCGAGGGCGTCGATGGCATTATGCTGTGCCACGCCAACTTTGGCACCGAGTACGTTTGCGCTCGCCTTGCCCGCGAGCTCGGTCTACCCGTACTGCTGTGGGGTCCGCGCGACGAGCGCCCCGAGCCCGACGGCACACGCCTGCGCGATAGCCAGTGCGGCCTGTTCGCCACCGGCAAGGTCCTGCGCCGCTTCCAGGTTCCCTTCACCTACATGACCAACTGCCGCCTGACCGACCCCGAGTTCGAGCGCGGCGTTTGGGACTTTTTGGCCGTTTGCAACGTGGTCAAGACCTTCAAGCACACCCGCATCCTGCAGATGGCCACCCGTCCGTTCGACTTCTGGTCGATCATGTGCAACGAGGGCGAGCTGCTCGAGAAGTTCAACATCCAGCTTTCGCCTATCCCCATGACCGAACTTGTCCAGGCTGTGCGCGACGCCCAGGCCGACGAGCAGGCCATGGCCGCCATGCTTGCCCACATCAACGACAGCTTTGAGATCTGCATCCCCGAGGACAAGGTCCCCGCGGTCGCCGGTCTTGCCATCGCCATGAAGCGCTTGGTCGAGAAGTATGGCTGCAACGCCGGTGCCATTCAGTGCTGGAACGCTCTGCAGGACGAGCTGGGCATTATGCCCTGCGCCGCCAACGCCATCCTCAACGAGATGGGCATTCCTATCGTATGCGAGACCGATATCCACGGCGCCATCACCGCGCTGATGGTCGAGGCCGCCGACCTGGGCCGTCACCGCGGCATGTTCGCCGACTGGACCGTGCGCCATCCCGATAACGAGAACGGCGAGCTGCTGCAGCATTGCGGCCCCTGGCCCTGCAGCTGCGCGGCCGTCAAGCCCAAGCTCACCTACCCGCTGGCTTTCGATCACCCCGGCGCGCTGACGGCCGAGGCCAAGCACGGCGACCTCACCCTTGCCCGCTTTGACGGTGACAACGGCGAGTACTCGCTGCTACTGGGCAACGCCCGCGGCATCGACGGCCCGGCCGGCATGGGCACCTACCTGTGGGTCGAGGTCGACAACCTCAAGCGCCTCGAGGCCAAGATCGTCGAGGGTCCCTACATCCACCACTGCGTCGCCATTCACGCCAACGTGGTGCCGGTGCTCTATGAGGCGTGCAAGTACATCGGCATTGCCCCCGACTTATACGACCCGATTGAAGAAGACGTCAAAGCCTACCTGCGAGGAGAGTAGAAATGGCAACTATCGAAGAGCTTGAGTCCCTGCGTTGGGACCTTCGCCGCGATTGCGTCGATATCATCATGGCTGGCGCCGGCGGCCACATCGGCGGCGACATGTCGGTGATTGACGCCCTCATGACCCTCTATGCCAACCACCTCAACATTTCGCCCGAGACCGTCGACGATCCCAACCGCGACCGCTTCGTGCTCTCTAAGGGCCACGCCATGGAGGCTTACTACGCGGTGCTCTGCCACGAGGGCTATCTTGACCCCGACGACGTCAAGGCCCGCTTCTCCAAGTTCGGCAGCCCCTACATCGGCCACCCCAACAACAAGCTCAAGGGCATCGAGATGAACTCGGGCTCGCTGGGTCACGGCCTGCCCGTGGCCGTGGGCATGGCGCTCGCCGGCAAGATGGACGGCCGCGACTATCGCGTCTACACCATCATGGGCGACGGCGAGCTTGCCGAGGGCTCGGTCTGGGAGGGCGCCATGAGCGGCGGCAACTACCAGCTCGATAACCTGTGCGCGCTCGTGGACCGCAACCGCCTGCAGATCAGCGGCAGCACCGAGGACGTTATGAAGCAGGACTCGCAGGAGGAGCGCTGGGCAGCCTTCGGATGGAACGTGCTCTCCATTCCGGGCAACGACGTCCGGGCCATCGACGCCGCGCTGACGCTTGCGGCCGAGACCTGCGGCAAGCCCACGGTCATCATCCTCAACACGGTGAAGGGCTATGGCTCGCCTGTTATGGAGGACAAGGCCGCCTGGCATCATCACCTGCCCAATGATGAGGAATATGCCCAGATCATCGCCGATTTCGCTGCCCATAAGGAGGCCATCAATGGCTAACAAGATCGCCAATCGCAAGGTTATCTGCGACACGCTGCTCGAGGCCGCGAAGACCGATAAGGATATCGTCGTCCTGTGCTCCGACTCCCGCGGCTCCGCATCGCTCACGCCGTTCTTTGATCAGTATCCCCAGCAGTCCGTCGAGGTCGGCATTGCCGAGCAGGACCTGGTGAGCATCGCTGCCGGCATGGCTTCGTGCGGCAAGAAGGCCTGGGCCGCCTCGCCGGCGTCCTTTGTGACCACGCGCTCGTATGAGCAGTGCAAGGTCGACGTTTCGTACTCCAACACCAACGTCAAGCTCATCGGCATCTCGGGCGGCGTGTCCTACGGCGCTTTGGGCATGAGCCATCACTCCGCGCAGGATATCGCCGCCATGAGCGCGATTCCCAACATGCGCGTGTATCTGCCGAGCGACCGCTTCCAGACCGCCGAGCTCGTGCGGGCCCTGGTCGCCGATAACAAACCGGCCTACATCCGCGTGGGCCGCAACCCGGTCGAGGACGTGTACACCGAGGACGAGTGCCCGTTCCAGATGGATCGCGCCACCTGGGTACGCCGCGGCACCGATGTGACGCTCGTCGCTACCGGCGAGATGGTCCGCCATGCCGTGGACGCTGCCGACCTGCTGGCCGAGCAGGGCATCTCGGCAACGGTACTCGACATGTACTGCGTCAAGCCGCTCGACGCCGAGGCCGTGATTGAGGCCGCCGGTGCCACGCGCGCCGTCGTGACCGTCGAGGAGCACAGCCCCTTCGGCGGTCTAGGCTCTATGGTCGCGCAGGTGGTGGGCGAGCATTGCCCGCGTCCGGTCAAGTGTCTCTCCCTGCCCGACGCGCCGGTCATCACTGGCACGAGCCCCGAGGTCTTTGCACACTACGGTCTGACGGGTGTCGGAATCGCCAAGACCGTTGCCGAGTTCCTGCCCGCAGAGTAACTGGAATGTGACAAAGGGACCGTCCCTTTGTCACATTCGTTTTGAAAGGGGTGGCCATGGGCCGCTACATCATCGGAATCGATCAATCCACGCAGGGCACCAAGGCGCTGCTGGTGGACGAGGGCGGCCATTTGATTCATCGTGCCGACCGTTCGCATCGCCAGATTGTCAACGAGGCCGGCTGGGTGAGCCATGATCCGGCCGAGATTGCCACCAATGTGCTGGCCGTGACGCGTGCCGTGGTGGAGGAGACCGGGGTCGATCCGGCCGACGTCGCCGGCATCGGCATCTCCAACCAGCGCGAGACCACCGTTGCCTGGAACCGCACGACGGGCGAGCCGCTGTGCGACGCCGTGGTGTGGCAGTGCGCCCGCGCCCGCGAGCTGTGCGACGAGCTGACCGCGCGCGAGGGTGTGGCCGAGCTGGTGCGCGACACGACGGGTCTGGTGCTCTCGCCCTACTATCCGGCGGGCAAGATGGCCTGGATCCTTGCGAACGTTCCCGCTGCTGCCGAGGCCGCGGCGGCAGGCGAGCTGTGCCTGGGCACCATCGATGCCTGGGTGGTCTGGACGCTCACGGGCGGCGCGGAGTTTCGCTGCGACTGGTCCAATGCCAGCCGCACGCAGCTCTTTGACCTGCGCCGTGGCTGCTGGAGCGAGCCGGTGTGCGAGGCCTTTGGCGTCGACGTGGCCTGCCTGCCGCAGGTGACCGATTCCGATGGCCTGTTCGGCATGACGGATCTGGGCGGCTTTTTGCCGGCGCCCGTGCCCATTCACGGCGTGCTGGGCGACAGCCACGCGGCCTTGTTCGCGCAGGGCTGCCACAGCCGCGGTATGGCTAAGGCGACCTATGGCACCGGCAGCTCGGTCATGATGAACGTCGGCGACGAGTTCGTTGCCAGCTCGCACGGGCTTTCGAGCTCGCTCGCATGGCGCATGGACGGCGTGACCGAGTACGTGCTCGAGGGCAACGTGAGCTACGCCGGCGCCGTCAAGACGTGGCTGCGCGACGATCTGGAGCTCATCAATAACCCCGAGGAGGTTACCGACCTGTGCTACGCCGCCAATCCGGCGAGCCGCGTCTACTTTGTGCCGGCGTTTACCGGTTTGGGCGCGCCGCACTGGGCGAGTGACGCCGAGGGCTGTGTCTTTGGCATGACACGCACCACGGGTCGCGCGGAGTTCGTGAAGGCCGCCGACGAGTCGATCGCCTATCAGATTTTTGACGTGATCGATGCGATGGTCGAGGATTCGGGCGCGGCGCTGGCCGAGCTTCGTGTTGACGGCGGTCCCACGCGCGACGCGTACCTGATGCAGTTTGAGAGCGACTTGGTTGGCTCGCCCATCCGCATCGCGAGCAACGATGAGATGAGCGGCCTGGGTGCGGCCTGGGCCTGCGGTATCGCGCTGGGCATGTACGCGCGCGATGTCGTCGACGTCTACGGCGCCCGCGGCATCGTGGAGCCCGTGATGCCCGCTGACGAGCGAGCCAAAAAGATCGCCGGCTGGCGCCACGCGGTAGCCGCGACTATCTCGTACACGGCCTAGGCGGCTGCGCGGCGTCCAGACAGCTCATTTGGGATGGGGCTTTTTTGACTGGTATGATTGGTGCGACCATTCGAACCAGCTAAAAGAGCCCTGTCCCAATTTGACTACCGAGAGGATCTGCCATGGAGCGTATCGCGAGCTTTTCCGTTGACCATCTGCTGCTCGAGCCCGGCGTGTATGTGAGCCGCATCGACCGCGATCCGGCGACCGGTGCCGCCGTCACTACTTTTGATCTGCGCCTGACCACACCCAACAAGGAGCCGGTCATGAACACGGCCGAGTGCCACACCATCGAGCACCTGGGTGCGACGTTTCTTCGCAACCATGCCGAATGGTCGAGCCGCATTGTCTACTTTGGTCCCATGGGCTGTCGCACGGGCTTTTACCTGGTTGTCTTTGGTGAGCTGACGAGCGAGGAGATCTTGCCGCTCGTGCGCGAGCTGTTCGAGTTTGTCGCTGGCTTTGAGGGCGATGTCCCCGGTGCCGCTCCCGAGGAGTGCGGCAACTACCTGGACCAGAACCTTCCCATGGCAAACTGGCTCGCGCGCCGCTATCTCGACCGCGACCTGGACGGGATCGACGAGGCGCACCTGCACTATCAGCAGGCATAAGGCTGCTCGCAGGAATATCGTTTGTACCAGAAGCGTCTCCGCTCTTTTGCGGGGGCGCTTTTTCATGCCGAGTGCTCAAAACAGGAAGATATTGTTCTAGAATGTTCGTACTGTCACATAAACGAACAGGAGCGAACATGCATATCTACTCTGTTTTGGATCCCGAGTTCAAACCCTATGGTCGCGTGTGGGACGACGTCCCGTCCAGCCTGACCACCCCGCTCATGGAGGCGCTCTCCGCCACACCCGTCCCCGAGGGCAGCAAGTACGTGGCCGCTGCCCCCGAGCTCGAGCAGGTCGAGGGTGCCAACACGCTCGGCCTGCTCATATACGGCGGCCGCCCCTTCCAGCTCGGCTGGTGCAACGGCCACAACACACGACTCAACTGTCTGGAGTATCACCGCGCGAGTGAGTTTAACCTGGGCGCCCGCGACTTTATCCTGCTCGTGGCGCATCGCTGGGAGATCGAGGACGGAAAGCTCGATACCGCGTTCGTCAAGGCGTTCCGCGTGCCGGCGGGCAAGGTTGTCGAGGTCTTCAACACCACGCTCCACTACACGCCGTGCATGGTCGATGAAAGCGGCTTCCAGGTGATGGTGGCGCTGCCCGCCGGTACCAACGGTCCGCGCCCCGAGGCCGCAACCGACATGCCTGCCGCCGGTGACAGCTACTGCTACTGGAAGGCCGACAAGTGGGTCCTCTGCCATGCTGACAGCCCCAAGGCAGCCGAAGGCGGCTACGTGGGCCTCATCGGAAAGAACCTCGACATCACCGTGGACTAGAATCTTCTGTCTCAATCTGTAACACCTAGCGGGCTAGATCGTCTCTACCTGTTACAGATTTAGACAAACTGCAGGGGACAGGCCGAACAATCTCAATCTGTAACACCAGGCCCGGTTTTGGCGGCCTAACTGTTACAGATCGAGACAAACGGGCCCCAGCCATCACAAAGGTGACTGTCCCCTTTGCGGTGGCTGGGGCAGGTGGGTATCAAAAAGTGTCAGACGGGGTGGTTGCCGGGCGCCTGTACGCGAAAAGAAGTATCGGCCTGCGCCGTTGCCGTTGAGCGACGCGTTGTTTGCAGGGATACTGAGCCTATGACAACAGCGTGCGAAAGGATTGATGCATGGCTTTCCGTAATGACTTCCTGTGGGGCGGCGCGACGGCTGCCAACCAGTGCGAGGGCGCCTACAACGTGGACGGCCGCGGCCTTGCCAACGTGGACGTGGCTCCGCACGGCCCCGAGCGCTACGCGGTGGTCTCCGGCCAGCGCAAGATGCTCGACTTCGAGGACGGCTATTACTATCCCGCGCAGACCGGCATCGATTTCTATCACCATTACAAGGAGGACATCGCTCTCTTTGCCGAGATGGGCTTTAAGACCTTCCGCATGAGCCTGGCGTGGACCCGCATTTTCCCCAACGGCGACGAGACCGAGCCTAACGAGGCCGGCTTGGCCTTCTACGAGGACGTATTCCGCGAGTGCCGGGCGCACGGTATCGAGCCGCTCGTGACCATCACGCACTTCGACTGCCCGATTCACCTCATCAAGGAGTACGGCGGCTGGCGCAACCGCAAGCTCATCGACTTCTACAAGAACCTTGCAACCACGATCTTCACCCGCTACAAGGGTCTGGTGAAGTACTGGCTTACCTTCAACGAGATCAATATGATCCTGCACCTGCCGTTTATGGGTGCCGGTCTGGTCTTTGAGGAGGGCGAGAACAAGGAGGCCGTCGAGTACCTGGCCGCCCACAACGAGCTCGTCGCCAGCGCGTGGGCAACCAAGATCGCCCACGAGATCGACCCCGAGATCAAGATCGGCTGCATGCTTGCCGCAGGTAGCTACTACCCCTACAGCTGCCGTCCGGGCGATGTACGCCAGGCGCAGCTCGACAACCAGAGCAACTATTTCTTCGTCGACGTCCAGAGCCGTGGCTACTACCCGGCCTATGCTGTCAAGAAGCTCGAGCGTCTGGGAATCGATGTAGGTATGACGGACGAGGACCGCGAGATCCTGGCCGCCAACACTGTCGACTTCATCAGCTTTAGCTATTACAGCACCCGTTGCTCTGCCGGTGCCGATAACCCCGATGTCGAGCGCACCCAGGGCAATGCCTTCGCCGGCGCCAAGAATCCCTACCTGCAGGAGAGCCAGTGGGGCTGGGCCATCGATCCGCTGGGCTTCCGCATCACCCTCAACGACCTGTACGACCGTTATCAGAAGCCGCTGTTTGTGGTCGAGAACGGTCTGGGCGCCAAGGATGTTGTCGAGGAGGATGGCTCCATCAACGACGACTACCGTATCGACTTCCTGCGTCAGCACATCGCCGCGATGCGCGATGCGGTGACTGAGGACGGCGTTGACCTGCTGGGCTACACCGCCTGGGGCCCGATCGACCTGGTCTCGGCCGGCACGGGCGAGATGTCCAAGCGCTACGGCTTTATCTATGTGGATCGCGACGACGCCGGCAACGGCACCCTCAAGCGCTCCAAGAAGAAGAGCTTCGACTGGTACAAGAAGGTTATTGCTTCTAATGGTGAGGACCTTTCCTAAGGGCACTGAGGCGCTCAACCTTGGGGCTCCAACCCTCCTCGCGTACCTAAGTACGCTTCGTCGGGCTTGTCGCTCCCAATCTTTAGCACCTCAGGCCCTTAGGGGGGGGCGGGCCTGACCGCTGTGAATTTCGCGTGCTCATCCTCATAGCCTCCTAACCAAGGCGCCCGGCGAGCAGCTAATGCTCACCGGGCGCCTTGCCGTCTGCGGATTTTGGGACATGCGGCCCGCTTTTTCGACCCATCTGTCGGTACACTAAAGGCACTATGGGTACCCGCGAGCGACATATCGGCCACGCGGCCGCCCGGACCGCGCCGGTTGCGGATCCCAGGGGCGGCAGGTTGTTCGCCATGCCGCGATTCCTAGTTGGTATAACGCACCGTGCATATCGCCATCGCGTCTTTGCTATCGCCGGTGTCACCACCGCGCTGTTCCTTATACTTTTGGCAGTCTTGCCGGCGTTGTTCGCCTCCGATTCCAAGCTTTCCAATGCCGTGCCCGCCTATAGCGAGGTGTCCGGAGAGGTCGTGGATGCGCTCGTCCATTCGAGCTCTCTCCCGCTGCTTGTCGCCGCAATTGTATTTTCGATCTGGGGCGTGTCGGTCTATCTGCGCTGTTTGGACTATGTGTTGCGCCGTCGCCTTGTTGCCGTCGCCACCATCTGCGCCCTGTGGATGATCGAAGTCATTCTCAAGTACAAGTCGTTCACGCCGTTCTATGCCACCGTGCTGTGGTACCTGTACTACGTGCCCATGACGCTCATTCCGCTGCTCTACCAGTTGTGTGGTCTGCGCCTTGCGGGCCTGGAGCAACACCGTCTGGGTCGCCGCTACTGCGCTGCGCTGTGGATTGTGGCCATCCTGCTTATCGGATTTGTGCTCACCAACGATTTTCACCAGCAGGTCTTTCTCTTTGACCGCACAAGCGACACCTGGAGCAACGATTACACGTACGGCTGGGGTTATTTCGCCGTCCTCGTGTGGACGGCCTTTGACTTCGTGGCCTTTTTTATCCTGGTGGGCCGGTCCTCGTCCTTTCGCATCCAGCGTCTCTCGGGCACGGCGGCGCTCGTACTGCTGGGTGGCGCATTCTTTGCCATCTCGTATGCGTTGCGCGTGCCCTGGGCATGGAGGCTCAACTTTTCGCTCGTCTATTGCGTCCTGTGTGTGGTGGCGATGGAAATCTGTCTCGATTGCGGTGTCATTCCGTCGTATCACGACATCGCCGGCATCTTCGACACCTTGCCGCTTGACCTCAAAGTTCTAACGCGCGACCTGCGGGAAGTCTATGCCACGCCGGTGTCAAAGCCAATGCCGGTAGGCGTGCGCGAGGAGTTGCGGACCCAGGAGCACGGCCGCGCCCATGCCTTTGCCGTGGCGTCCGATCCCGATGTGATGTACCGTGCCTTTCCACTGCTGGGCGGATCGGCCCTACTTGCCCAAGACGTGTCGGAGCTCAACGAGCTTAACCGTGAACTGGCACATCGTCGCATGGAGCTGCAGCGTCAAAACGAGCTGCTCGCCGCCGACTACGACCTTAAGACGCATTTGGCAGACCAAGAGGCCGAGACCTTGCTGGTCCAAGACGTAGACCAGGCGCTTGCCCGCGCGCTCGAAGGGATGTACGACCTGCTGAGCTCGCTGCCGCCGTTGACCGACGAAGCGTCTTCGCACGAGCGTTACCGCATGCTGCAGCGCGCCAAGATGCTCGTCGTCTATTGCAAACGCAAGGGGTCGCTCACGTTGGCACAGCACGGGGAGAGCGGTTTTGATCGCGACCGCATTCAGCTCATTGCCAACGAGCTCGCAAGCGACCTGCGCACCATCGATATCGATTGCGCCTCGATTATCGCCATACGGCGCCCGATGCACGCCAGTACGGTAAGCGCCCTGTACGACTGTGTGTATGACTTTGCGTTTTTTGCCTACACCACCGACCATCCGGCGCTTATGTATCACTTGGGCGACCATGACCGATGCAGTGTCGAGCTGCGCGCCACGCTTTTTTCCAACGATGATGCAGATCTTTCGCAGACGCCCGCTGCGCAAGAGCTCGAAAGCGCTCTGCAAGGGCGCAACGTGGCATACCGCCTTGAGGGCGAGCCCGGCCAGCTGCGCATGATCGTCTTGATGCCGAGGGCGGGTGAGTGACGATGCAGATTTCGCTCATCCTTCCCCAAATCGTTGCGCTCGATGTTGTCTTTGCCCTGGCTGCGTGTCTGCAGACGATCCACGTCCCGCTCATCGCATCGCGCCGCTCGTCCTATAACCGAAAGGTGATTTGCGCCTACGAGGCGAGCCTTGCGCTTCACCTGATGATTTCGGCGCTTATCCTGTTCGCGTCGTCTGGCTCGCATCTGGTGGCGCCGCTTGACGTTTGCGCCAGGGCAATGGGCGGAGCGTTGTGGCTCAATGCCGCGATTTTTGCCTATGGCGTGCTGCTTATGGTGCACTATCGTCGCCCCGTCATGCTGGTCGAGCTGCTGCTTGTTGTCGCCGTTACACCGCCGGCGGTTTTTGCCATGGGCTCGGCGTGGACCGTTGTCCTTATCGCAGAGGGAGCGTTCTTCCTGTTCCGTTCCATCGCGGCGCTCTTGATGGACGTCCGTAACCGCCAGGAGGATATCACTGCATTCTCGACGATTGAAACCATCAACGTGATTCCCGTGGGCATCCTGTATCTGGACCCGAGGGGCCGTCCGCTGCTCATGAACCGCTGCATGCGCAAAAACCTGGTGGAACTTCATATGCCTACTGATCTGTGTGACATGAGCAGCACATGGAACGACCTGCGCAAACTTAGCATGCAAATGCCCGAAAGCAGTAGGAACCGTGTGCGGATTAACTTGGACCGTTTTGGTGAGGCTCGCGCGGTGATCGAGATTTCCCCCGTCGAGATTCGCCTATTTGTGCACGACGAGGTTATGGTTTCGGGCCGCCTCTTTGAGCGCATTATCGGTCTTGATGTGACAGAGTACGCGCATGCCCACGACCGCCTGGCGCAAGCCAACCACCTGCTTGAGCTTGCGGGCCAAGAGCTCCAGGCCCAGATCGAAGAGGTTAAAAAGGTTGCCGACAATGCGGCCTACCTACGTATGCGTGCCCGCGTTCACGATGTAATCGGGCAGCGTCTGTCCATTCTTCATCGCTATTTGGAGGAGGGGCGTCTGGACGATGAGTCGCTCGAGCAGATTGACCCGTTGCTACGCTCAATTGCCGCCGATTTGCGCAGTGGTGGTGCCAGCGAGCCCGCAGAGCAGCTGGGTGATATCGTCCATGCTTTTGGCCTGGTTAGTGTGCAGATCGATGTTGAGGGTGTGCTGCCTGAGGACGCGCGTGTCGCCGCCGCATTTTTGCAGATTATCCGCGAGGCCTCGACCAATGCCACCAAGCATGCGCAGGCGCATCGGGTCCATGTGCGCCTGTGGCAGGAGGGGACGGATGCTGGCACCGTCGCGCACATGACGATTTCTAACGACGGGTCCCCGGCCCCCGTATCGTATCGCGAGGGAACGGGTATTCCAGGTATGAGGCATGTCGCACAAGGTCTGGGTGGCAGCCTAGAGGTCCACGCCGCCCCGCCCTTTACGCTTGCGGTGTCCATTCCGCTTAACGCCAACGACACGTCCCAAAGGAGAAGCTCATGATCCGCGTCCTTATAGTCGAAGATCAGGCCATTCTGCGCGAAAGCCTGGCGCGCTCCGTTGGCGACCAGCCCGATATGACCGTCGTCGCCGCGATCGCCGATGCCTCCGAGGCCTTGGGTGTCGCGCTCAAGGAGCGCCCGGACATGATACTGATGGACGTGTGCACCGAACACGATTCAAACGGCATCGTGGCGGCGGCGCGCATTAAGGAGCAGCTGCCCGAGTGTCGCATCATTATCATGACCGGCATGCCCGAGATCACCTTTGTCGATCAGGCCCGCGAGGCGGGCGTCGATAGCTTTGTGTACAAGAACGTCGGCATCGACGAGCTGTTTGCCGTGATGCGCTCCACGCTGGCAGGCTATTGCACGTTTCCCAAGCCGCCCGAGAGCATTTTTTCGGGCACAGCAGCTCTCGACGATGTCGAGCTATCGATTTTGCGCCTTGCCTGCGAGGGCAAGAGCCGTCGCGAGATTGCGGCCGAGCTGTTTATGAGTGAGGGCACCATCAAGCGCCGCATTTCGGAGATTCTGAGCAAGACCGGCTACGACAACATCATGCGCCTGGCCGTGCATGCGGTGACCGAGGGCAGCATCGTCCCCAACATGGAGCGCCCGTAGTCGGTGCGCCGCCCGTGCTCCAACGCCAAAGATAGGTCGCCCGCCGTTTTGCATCAGAAAACCTGTCTCTTATACACATCTCCGAGCCCACGAG
>UQIY01000005.1 GCA_900541195.1 uncultured Collinsella sp.
TCTACACCCTAGAGTTCGTCGGCAGCGTCAGATGTGTATAAGAGACAGGTGTGAGCGCTCAGGATCCGTGGCTCAACAAAAAAACGGGCTTCAAAATGCCATGCGTCGCCGCATTGTGCAGACGCCGTGCATGGCTATTTTGAAGCCCGTTTTGTTAGGCCTACTTAGAGGCCGAAGGCAGATAGGACGAGGCCCCAGCCAGCGCCGATGACGTACATCATGACCAGGAACACGGCGTTTTCGCGAGCGCTGCGGTTGGTGCGGAACAGCACCAGATAACCCACGCCGGCGGAAATGAGCGTGCCGGCGAGCATCGGCGCCAGTTGTAGCGCGCCTTCCAGATACAGCTGCGTAATGACCACGCTCGCCGAGCAGTTGGGAATCAGACCGACAAGCGCTGAACCCAGGACGGCGAGCGTCTCGTTGCCACGCAGGAACTGCTCGATCGCGGACTCGCCAAAGGTCTCGAGCACGGCGACCAGAATCAGCGTCACCAGGAAAATGAATACCGATACCTGCACGGTATGCGAGATGGCGCGGCGGATAATCGACAGGACGGGCACACCTTCGTGTGAGTGGGAGTGACCATGGTCGTGATGGTGTTCATGCTCGCCCTCATGACCGTGGTCGTGGCCATGTCCATGTTCGTGCTCGTCTTCGTCGTCATCACAACCGCAATGGTCGCGCTCACACAGCTCGTGGATGTGGTCGGCGCTCACGCCCGCCTCGGCAACCTCGTCGATGATGTCACCGCCGCTGTGGTCGTCATGCGCGCAGTTAACGTGCGCCGGATTGACAGTGGTCCCCAGCACGGTACGGCGAATCGCCGCATGCGCACGGGCGTTGCGACGCAAGCCGCGAATGGCGGCATCCACGATAAAGCCCGTGACCAGCGCGATCAGCGCCTTCGAAGCCAAAAGCATCGCCATAGTCTGCACGGGAACCTGCTCGGCAAGTAGCAGCGGCAGCATCTCGTCGGAGGTCGAGAGAAACACCGCCACCAGGGTGCCCAGCGTCACGACGCGACCGGCGTATAGCGTTGCCGCCATGGCCGAAAAGCCGCACTGCGGCACCATGCCCAGCAACGAGCCAACCACGGGGCCAGCGGCGCCGGCACGCTTGATGGTACCGTTGACGCGATCGCCTGCCACATGCTCGAGCGTCTCGAGGACCAGATATGTCACCAACAAGAACGGCACCAGCGAGAGCGTGTCCTTGCCGGCGTCGAGCAGAATATCAATCAGCAAATCCATGACGGATGGAACCTTTCGTGTCTTTCGTCAGCATTGTAAAAGTCCTAGCGGTCAACTAGGGTATTGTAATTGTCCTAGGCGCGATGCCAATAGTTGCCCATGGTAAACTATCATCTCGCCATAACTCGACAAACCCGAGCCGCACGACGCGGCCCGTCCAAGGAGCAGCATATGAACGTATCGCAAGCACTCGAATACGAGCGCCAGCCGTTTATCCCCATGTTTATCTATGGCGATCATGGCGCCATGGAATCCGAGCGTCAGAAAGGCGAAGAGGCCCTCAAGGTGCTCGAGACCGAGTACTTTACCGCCGAGGACGACCCCGGCTTCGACTTTGCCACCGTGCGCGACCTGGCCGACCGCAACCGCGACCTGTGCGACCAGATTGGCGAGGCGCGCCTGCGCAACGTGACGCCCGCGACGCTTTCGCGCGGCCTGTCCGACGCCGACACCTGCGCCGCCATCGGCAAGATGCAAAAGCGCACCGCCGCGTCCGTCATGCGCGAGATCCGCGGCGACCGCGACGCGCTCGGCGTCGCCTACGCCCGCAAGCCCATTCAGGGCACGGTGCTCGGCATCGACATCGAGACCACCGGCCGCGCACCCGAGCGCGGCTACATCATCAACGTGGGCTGGGAGATCATGGAGCTCACCAGCGACGCCGTCCCGCACGACGCCGAGGCACACTACTGCGGTCTGCCCGATATCTACCGCGGCGAGGATGTGCCGTTGTCGAATATCCACCACATCACCTGGGACGACATCGACGGCAAAACGCCCTTCCGCGAGAACAAGGAGCTGCAAAAGCAGCTGCTCAAGCTTATGAAGAAGTACCCGTACATGGCGCACAACGCCGCCTTTGAGGACAGCTGGTTCAAGATCCACCTGGACGGTTACGCCGAGGCACGCCGCGCAGGCAAGATCATCGTCATCGACTCGCGCCAGATCTGCCGCAGCCTGGACGCCGACGTGCGCTCGCTCCCCCGCGAGTCCGCGCCCGCCGCGCTCGAGAACTGGGCACGCCGTCGCGGCACCCTCGCCGCCGACGCCAACGAGCAGCACCTGGGCCTCGACGACACCGACCTCATGCTCCGTACCGTCCAGGCCGAGTTCAACCTCAAGAACCTATTTGCCAAGTAGATTGCCAAGCAGAGGCGCCATTCGCGAGCGATACTCGTCGGGCCATAACGCCCCGCGCAAAAGCGACACGCCGAGGCGTCCCTCTCAAGCAACGCAATGCGGGCCGATAACCAAGTGGATATCGGCCCGTTTTTCCGCACCGCACAACGCAGCTCCCGGCCCTCGGAGCCTAGCCGCCGCACAACCAAGTACTTCGTTTGCGCATGTTCAAGCCAAATTACACATCATTTTTGACGCCGTCTTTGCATCAAAACGGCGCTGACCGGCATCAGTTGTGGAGGTCTGTGTAGCCAACGAACTGCGAAAATGCTCCAAGCGGCATCTTTCTCCATCATTGGCGTCAAGCTCTTGGACAGCTTTCGTTATGTCGCAAGATTTTACCTTGGCGTTTATCGCAAACACCGCCGCTCCGTCTGCCATGCTATCTGTATGAGTATCGTGCTTTCACATAACACGGCAAAAGCGGTCTACCAAGCCGCATACTCGGTATCCGCAATTGGAACCGAGCCCTGCAGTCCCGCCGAAATCTACGGGGCGCGCCCCAGCAAGGAACTGCTTGACTCTGCCGCCGACTGGCTCGTCAGGCACAATATCGCCCTCGATGACGACGCCCCGCTCGATACGACGGTGTTCGAGCGCGCAAACGTGCGCAACATACTGGGCTGCAAATGCCACGTATCGTCTAAGCGTTTCTCGGGCTCGCGCTTTATCCGGATCGCCGATGACATCTATATTGTCAGCGTCGAACTCTGTGCGCTTCAGGCCGCAACCTATCTTCCCTTTCGCGAACTTGTGGAGTACTACTTCGAACTGTGTGGCGCCTATTCCCTTGGACGCGATGCCTCGGCAGCCTATACCGAGCGTTTCGCGCTCACCTCGACTTCGAGCCTCAAGCACTTCTTTAACTCCCTCACCGACTGCAAGCGACTCGAACTTGCCCGAAAAGCCGTCCGTTGTGTGCGAGACAGATGCCGCTCGCCAATGGAAACAGCGTTTGTCATGATGCTCACGCTACCCAGACGTGAGGGTGGGCTGGGCATTAGCGAGATCGAGACCGACTACGAAGTAAAGGTCACAGCTGCCGCAAAAGACCTCACGCGGCGCGAAACGTTCTATATGGATGCATATCTTAAGCGGTCCCGAACCGACATCGAATACAACGGATTTCGGCACGATGCCGAAGAAGACCGCGCCATTGACGAAGAGCGCAAGAACGCGCTTGCGTCCATGGGCTACGGAATCATTACCGTCAGTCGCTATTCCTTTATGCACGCCAGCGCCTTCGCCAGAGTCATGGAGGCAATCCAGCGAAAGGAGGGTATTCGCCCATCGCGCCTGCCCAAAGATTTCACAATCAAGCAAGAAGAGCTGCGACAATTTGTGCTCAGGAGATTTATCGAGGAAAAGAAGCACATTGAGGAGCTCCTCCGTCAAGACGCAGCGCAGCGTAGTACACTTGAGCTCGAACACGCCGTGCTCGAAGGCATCTCGCTGGACGACCCGACAATCAACGATGCCCCAGTCATCGACGACATGCAAGTCATCGAGCTGGATTGCCCGGAGTTCGCTCAAACGAGTACCTCCACGCCCGAAGGCAGGGTGTACGGGGCCAGAACAGAGGCGGACTGACAGGGTGGGTACCCCGGCGACGTGCAAAAACGGGAGTTTTCAGCAAAGCCGGGTATCCAAGGAGTTTCGAATTGATCTCTTAGGCACGAATGTCGCTGATTTCGATGCATGTTAGGCAACAACTGGGGAACATCAGTCGACATTTACACTCAAGTAAAGCCCTGCGGCGGCAAATGCCGCCGCATTATGCAATAAATAACCCCTCGTCGATGCTGAAAACTCCCGTTTTTGCACGTCGCTAAGGTACCCACGTTGGCATCGGCGGCCTTATCAGCATCAACCAGCGCCTTTAACCGCCTCTAGGGCCATTCGATAGCAAAATATTTCACGAATTATATTGACATATGAACATGCGCTCATATACTCGGAAGTAAGTTATATGAGCGCATGTTCATATGAAAGGATATTGCAATGAGCGATCCCGCTGATGAAATAAAGTCCAGCGTCGACACCACCATCGTGCCCGACATCCCCACCACCTGCTCGCCCGAGGACCTTCCCGACGAGGAGCTGCTGTACGACCTTGCCGACCTGTTCAAGGTTTTCAGCGACACCACGCGCATTAAGATCCTCTACGCCCTCATGGGCCGCGAACTCTGCGTGGCAGACATCGCCGAAGCGACCGCAACCTCGCAGTCTGCGGTGTCACACCAGCTGCGCACGCTCAAGCAGTCACACCTGGTCAAATTCCGACGCGACGGCCGCAACATCCTCTACTCGCTCGCCGATGATCATGTCTATACCATGCTCAACCAGGGCATGAGCCACATCTGCGAATAGCGACCAACCACGGTACCAGCGCGGCCTGCACCCAAGCCGCAAAAACAGGGAAAGGAACCCGCCATGAAAAAGCAGTTTAAACTCGACGAGATCGACTGCGCCAACTGCGCGCGCGAGCTTCAGGACGAACTTGCCAAGCTCGATGGCGTCAAGTCCGTTTCGGTCAACTTTATGACTCAGAAGCTGACGCTCGAGGCCGACGACGCCGAGTTCGACGAGGTTCTCGACCGCGTCGTGGAGTTCACCGCCGACGCCGAGCCCGACTGCGAGATCATTCTCTAGTCCAGGCTTACGCTAACCTGCAAGGCCGCGC
The DNA here is from genome assembly GCA_900541195.1 of uncultured Collinsella sp. Lineage (GTDB taxonomy): Bacteria > Actinomycetota > Coriobacteriia > Coriobacteriales > Coriobacteriaceae > Collinsella. The sequence goes on from UQIY01000005.1 coordinate 5,116, forward strand.
TTGCTGCGGCCCTTGCTCGCGAAATTATATGAGCGAGTGTTCATACATTCAAATGGGAGGTTTGAATCATGGCGGCTGCCGATCCCAAAAAGAAAAAGAAGAAGCGCAAGAAGAAAGAGTCCCTTGAGCATAAGCGCAACCGTATCCTGGTAGCGCTAGGCATTTTTGCGGTGGTGTACGCCCTCGACGAGCTCGGTACCCTTACCGCCGCATTCGGCACCCCGGGTGACGTCTACGCCAGCTTCGTGCTGTTCCTGGTGCCGTTCCTAATTGCCGGCTACGACGTACTCCAGAAGGCGTTCAGCAACATCCGCCGCGGCAAGGCCTTCGACGAGAGTTTCCTTATGGCAGTCGCGACCATCGGCGCGTTTGCCATGGTGCTCTTCCCCGATACCGACCCGCACATGGCCGAAGGCGCCGCCGTCATGCTGTTCTACCAGGTCGGCGAGCTGTTCCAGGCATACGCCGTGGGCAAAAGCCGTAAATCGATCAGCGCCATGATGGACATCGCACCCGACTACGCCAACGTCGAGCAACCCGACGGCACGCTCGAACAGGTCTTCCCCGATGACATCGCCGTCGGCACCGTGATTGTGGTCAAGCCCGGCGAGCGCGTGCCCATCGACGGCGTCATCGTCGAAGGCGAAACCCAGCTCGACACCGCCGCCCTTACCGGTGAGTCGGTCCCCCGCCCGGCCAAAACCGGAGACGATATCATCAGCGGCTGCATCAACATGACGGGGCTCATCCACGTGCGCACCACCAAGCCCTTTGGCGAGTCCACCGTCGCGCGCGTCCTGGAGCTCGTAGAAAACGCCAGCGAAAAGAAGGCGCGCACCGAGAACTTCATCACGCGCTTTGCCCGCATCTACACGCCCGCCGTCACCGGCGCTGCCGCGGTACTCGCGCTCGGCGGCGGCTTGGTCACCGGCGCCTGGTCCGACTGGATCCTGCGCGGCCTGACTTTCCTGGTCGTCAGCTGCCCGTGCGCGCTCGTGATCAGCGTCCCGCTCAGCTTCTTTGGCGGCATCGGCGGCGCGTCCAAGCTGGGCGTTCTCATCAAGGGTTCTAACTACCTCGAGACGCTCGCCGACGTGGACACCGTCGTCTTTGACAAGACGGGCACCCTCACCAACGGCACGTTCTCGGTGGTCGCGGTACACCCCGAGGCCGGCTATACCGAGCAGTCGTTGCTCGAAGTCGCAGCCCTTGCTGAGTCGTTCTCCGATCACCCCATCGCGCAGTCCGTACGTGTCGCCTACCAGGGCGAGGTCGACCCCAAGCGCGTTAGCAACTCCGCCAACGACGCGGGCCACGGCGTGACGGCAACCATCGACGGCAAGCACGTCGTCGTTGGCAACGCAAAGATGCTCGCCGCGGCCGGAGTCGAAGCGCCCGATTGCGAGGTCGTCGGCACCATCCTCCACGTGCTAGTCGATGGCATCTATGCCGGCCACATTGTAATTGCCGACACCATAAAGGCCGATGCAGAGCAGACGATCCGCGACCTGCACGCCGCCGGCGTCAAGCGCACCGTCATGCTCACGGGCGACCGCGAGGAAGTGGCTGCTGCGGTGGCCAAGCGGCTGGGGCTCGACGAGTTCCACGCGCAGCTGCTGCCGGGCGACAAGGTCGAGCGTGTTGAAGCGCTGCTGGCAGCCGAAAGCGGCAAGGGCAAGCTCGCCTTTGTCGGCGACGGTATCAACGACGCACCCGTGCTCACGCGCGCCGATGTGGGCATCGCCATGGGCGCTATGGGCTCGGACGCCGCAATTGAGGCGGCGGACGTCGTGCTCATGGATGACAAGCCGTCCAACATCTCCCGCGCGATCCGCGTGGCGCGCAAGACCATGTCGATTGTTTGGCAGAACATCATCTTTGCGCTGGGCATTAAGTTGCTGATTCTGGTGCTTGCGGCGCTCGGCATCGCCAACATGTGGCTTGCCGTGTTCGGCGACGTAGGCGTGGCGATCATCGCCATCCTGAACGCCATGCGCGCGATGGGTGTCAAGAACTTGTAGCGTTCGTGGGCTGTCCGGCCGGGGCCGGGCTTGGTTTTGAAAACGTCCTCGACCAATGAAGTGCCCCCGTTCTGCTCCTTCGGAGCTACGAACGGGGCCACTTCTGGTCTGCGGAATGTTTTCAAAACCAAGCCCGGCCCCGGCCTGCGGTAACGTTGCTGGCGGTTCTTGGGCATCGCTTGCTGGTGGGGTTCCTTGTCTGAGTTGGACTTAGTTGGTGGGACCACTCGTCTCGGTCGCTGTCCCGCGCCGTTCCGGCGCGGGAGGCGCGCCGCTGCGGGAGTGCTAGTCGGTCATTATTGGCGCCGAAGCACCGTCCCGTCCCAGCATCGCCCTCAGCTTCTCGAAGCTCTCCTCGCTCAGGCAGTGCTCCATGTGGCAGCCCTCTTGCGACGCCACCTCGGCCGATACGCCTGCATCCTCCAAAAGCCCCACGAAAAAGCAGTGGCGCTCCCACATTTGGCGCGCGACCTCCAGACCGCGCTCTGTCAGATGAACATCTCGTTTGCCCATTTCGACATAGCCGTTGCTTTCCAGCGTCGCCATGGCCTTGGAAACGCTCGCCTTGGTTACGCCGAGGTACTCCGCAACGTCGATCGAGCGCACGATGCCCTGACGTTCCGACAGAACGTAGATCGATTCGAGATAGTCTTCTCCGGATTCACGTAGGGCCATGGGCCGCCTTTCGCGATGATTGCTAGTTAGCCTTTGGATACTTTTCACAGCTTACTTTACCGCAAAAGTTGCCCATGTCTTACTACTTTGCCTAAAAGTTAGCCGTGTTTCACAAAACGTGCGGGACGAAAACAAAATGGGGACGCCCCGCAAGGAGTGTCCCCAGGTGCCGGCAGATAAGGAACGTCCCCAAGTGCCGAGCCGCAGCTATAACAGTCCAAAGTACTTCGCGGCGTTGTAGATGCCGTCGTCGTCCACGGCAGTCGTCACATAGGTCGCCGCGGCCTTCACGGTATCCTGCGCGTTGCCCATGGCCACACTTGTGCCCACGGCCGAGAACATCGACAGGTCGTTCTCGCCGTCGCCAAAGGCAATCGCTTCACTCGCGTCGATGCCCAGGCGCTCCAGCGTCGCCGCCACACCCAGGTCCTTGCCGCCGTTGGCCGGAATAATGTCGCAGAACAGGTCGCACCAGCGCGTGGTGAGCGAATGCGACACGGCATCGGTCACGATGTGCTCGTCAACTGGGTCAACAAAGGCACAGAACTGATAGACCGGCGCGTCAAAGGCATGCTCAAACGGCTCCTCGTGGTAGACGATTCCCGCGTTGCTGCCAGCCGTCACCACGCGCTCGGACAGGCGGTTCACAAACGAGTTCTCGCCCTGCATGCACAGTGAGTCGTAGCGCCCCTGCGCCACCTGGTCCACAATCACCGCAACGTCGTCCGGATCGATCGGGCAGCTGCGGTAAACCCCCTCGGAATCAAAACAGTGCTGGCCCGAAAGCGTAATGTACGCATCCCAACCCAAGTCGAACAGCCAATCCGGCATCTGGTAGGTCGGGCGACCCGTGGCGATTACGCACGCAATCCCCTGTTCGTGAAAGCTATCGAGCACCCGCTGCGCCGACGCCGGAATCCGATGGGTCTTAAAGCTCAGCAACGTGCCGTCGATATCGAAAAACGCAGCCTTAATCATCCTCGCCTACTCCTCGCCCTCGAGCTTCTCGCTCGCCTCGAGCCACGCCATCTCCAACTCGTCCATGGCGGCGTGGGCCTCGTCGATCTTTGCCTGCTGCTCGCCCAGCGCCGTGTAATTGGTGGGGTCGACCTGGGTCATCGCGGCCTCGGCCTCCTCCACGCGTGCGCGCTGCGTCTCCATTTTGCGCTCGAGCGAGCTCACCTCGCGGCGGAGCTTCTGGCGTTCGGCGTTGGAAAGGCCGTTGGGCTGACCGCTCGACTTGGGTTTTTCGGCCGCAGCCGCCGCAGCACCGGTGTCGAACGTGCCGGTCTTGGCACTCGGCGCACCCACGGGTTCACCCTCGGCGGTGGCATTGCACATACGCAGGTACTGGTCAACGCCACCGGGCATATGCGTCAGGTGGCCGTCGAGCAGCGCCCACTGCTGGTCGGTCACGCGCTCCATCAAGAAGCGGTCGTGCGTCACCAGGATCAGCGTGCCGGGCCAGCCGTCAAGCAGGTCCTCGACAATCGCGAGCATGTCGGTATCCAGGTCGTTGCCGGGCTCGTCCAGGATAAGCACGTTGGGCTCGTCCAGGATCGTCAGCAACAGCGACAGGCGACGGCGCTGGCCGCCCGAAAGATCGCCGATGCGGCTCCAGAGCTGCTGCGTCGTAAAGCCCAGACGCTCGCAGAGCTTCTCGGGCGAAGTCTCCTTGCCGTCGATGACGTAGTACTTCTTATAGTTGCCGAGCACCTCGCGGATCGTGTCGCCCATGTAGGGTTCGAGCTCCTCGAGCTGCTGCGACAGCACGCCAAAGCGCACTGTCTGGCCAATCTTCACGCGGCCGCGCGTGGGTTCAATCTTGCCCTGGATCACGTCGAGCAGCGTCGACTTGCCGGCACCGTTCTCGCCCAGCAGACCATAGCGGTCGCCCGCACCAATGAGCCAGGTCACGTCAGAGAGCACCTGCTTGGGCGCGCCGTCGGTATCGGCATAGCCGGCGTCCACGTCGACCACATCGATAACCTGCTTGCCCAGGCGGCTCACGGCCAGGCGCTTGAGCTCCAGCTCGTCACGCACGGGCGGCACGTCGGCGATCAGCTCGCGAGCGGCATCAACGCGAAACTTGGGCTTGGTGGAACGCGCCTGGGCGCCGCGGCTCAGCCACGCGAGCTCCTTGCGCGCCATGTTGCGACGGCGTTCCTCGGTAACCGCGGCCATGCGGTCGCGCTCCACGCGCTGCAGGATATATGCGGAGTAGCCGCCCTCGAAGGGATCGACCTGGCCGTCGTGGACCTCCCACATGCTGGTGCAGACCTCGTCCAAGAACCAGCGGTCGTGCGTGACCACGAGCATGGCACCCTGGCCGCGCTGCCAGCGGGCCTTTAAGTGACGCGCGAGCCAGTTGATGGTGCGCATATCCAGGTGGTTGGTGGGCTCGTCGAGCATGAGCACGTCGTAATCGCCGATCAGCAAGCGCGCGAGGTCCACGCGACGGCGCTGACCGCCCGAAAGCTCGCCCACCGTGCCCTCCCAGGGCACATCGCTGATGAGGCCGGCGAGGATCTGGCGCGTGCGGGGGCTCGACGCCCACTCGTACTCGGGGGCGTCGCCCACAACGGCATGATGCACGGTATCAGTATCGACCAGGTTGTCCTTTTGGCCGAGCAGACCGATCGTCGTGCCGCGGCGGTGCGTCACGCGTCCGTCGTCGGGCTCCAGCGTGCCAGCGAGCACGCTCAGCAGCGTCGACTTGCCGTCGCCGTTTTTACCGACAATACCAATGCGGTCGCCCTCGCCCACGCCGAGCGTCACGCTATCGAAAATATGCTTGGTGGGAAACTCTAGGCTGACGGAATCGCATCCCAAAAGAATCGCCATATGCCCTGCTCCTTCGTAGAAATTCAACGTTGTCCATGATAGCAGCGAGCCCCACCCCAAACCACCACGAAGGCGCCTGTCCCCTTTGTGGTGGTCGTTTCGGTCGCAGAGTAAAAGGCGGGCCATCTCCCACAAGAGATGACCCGCTTCTCCAATCAGTCCCGCGGCAACCGTGGCCGCCGCGGGCCTCAAGCATGTCCCGGACTAGGAGAACATGCCGGTGAGGTAATCATTCAGCCGCTTATCCTTGGGCCGTTGGAAAATCTCGTCAGTCTCGTCGTACTCGACCATATCGCCCATGTAGAAGAACGCCGTGCGGTTGGACACGCGCGACGCCTGCTCCATGTTGTGCGTCACGATGACTATGGCGCGGTCGGCAACGATCGACGACATAAGGTCCTCGATCGCCAACGTCGAGATGGGGTCGAGCGCCGAGCAGGGCTCGTCAAACAGGATCACGTCGGGGTTGAGCGCCAGCGTGCGCGCGATGCACAGACGCTGCTGCTGACCGCCCGAAAGCGCATAGGCGCTCTTATCGAGCTTGTCTTTGACCTCGTCCCACAGCGCCGCGCCGCGTAAGCTTTCCTCGACCATGCGGTCGAGCTCGTCACGGTCGGTGATGCCGTGGCGCTTGGGCGCAAACGTGATGTTGTCGCGAATGGACTTGCGGAACGGGTTGGGCTGCTGGAACACCATGCCAATGGAACGGCGCAGCTCGTAGGTGTTTTCGGTCTTGGTGTTCACGTTGCGCCCGCGATAGTTGATCTCGCCCTCCACGCGGCAGCCGCGAATCTCGCGATTCATGAGGTTGAGGCTACGCAAGAAGGTCGACTTACCGCAGCCCGAAGGCCCAATGAGCGCCGTGATCTCGCCCTTGTGGAAGTCGAGCGACGTATTGTGCAGTGCATGGTGGTCGCCATAGTACACGTTGACGTCCTTGGTGGAGAGCACAACCTCGTCGCTCACGGCCTTGCCGCTCACGCGCACGCGCTTCTCGCTCTCCCCCACGCTCGACAGGAAGTCCCGGGTGTCGGACGATGCTGCTTCGGTTGCGGGCGTTACATTCATCTCGCTCATTCGGCCGTCATCTTCCTTGCCAGTTGCTTGCCCACAATGCGGGCGATTACGTTAAACAGCAGCACGCAAATCATCAGCAGTGCCGCGGTACCCCAAACGATCTGCTGGGCCTCGGGGCTGCCTTCGCCATAGATCTTGTAGATATGCACGGCGAGCGACTCACCGGGGCGGAACACGTTCCAGGCGCAAGTAGGGCTCGACAGGTTAAGGCTCAAGAAGTTGAGGCGAACCGGCGAGCTCATGCCCGAGGTAAAGAGCAGCGCCGCGGCCTCGCCAAAGACGCGGCCGGCCGAAAGCACGATGCCGGTCACGATAGCGGGCATGGCCTCGGGAATCAGGATGTGCAGCATGGCCTCCCAGCGGGTGAGGCCCATGGCCAGGCACGCATCGCGCTGGGCCTGCGGCACGTCCTCGAGCGCCTGCTGGATCACGCGCACCAGAATGGGGATATTGAACATGGTGAGCGCGACGGCGCCGGAGATGATGGAGTACTTCCAGCCCAGCTGCACCGAGAACACCAGAAAACCGAACATGCCGACAACGATGGAAGGCAGCGAGGACAGCGTCTCGATGGCGGTGGAGGCAATGTCGCGGACGGGTCCGTCGGGTGCGTACTCAACCAAAAAGACCGCGCCACCCAGGCTGATGGGCACCGAGATGATCAGGGTGATCAGCAGCAGGTAGAACGAGTCGAACAGCTGGTAGAGCACGCCGCCCTGCGTTCCGTTGGCGCGCGACGGCTCCGTGAGAAAGCCCGGCTGGAACAGCGTCGAGATGCCCTCGAACAGGATATAGGCCACCATGGAGACGACGATGAGCATGACGATGGCGACGATCGCCGTCAACACGCCCGTGGCGAAGCGGTCCTGCTTTTGGACACGCCCGAGCCTCGCCTCGTCGATGTGGATACGCGTGCTAGCCACGAGCCTTCGCCCCCTTGCGGCCGATAAGGTGGATGATCAGGATGAAGATGAGACTCATGCCCATCAGCAGCAGACCGAGCGCCCACAGAACATCGTCCTGGGCCGAGCCCTCGGCATAGACCGCCATAGACGTGGTGAGCGTGGTGGTGATGGTGGACGCCGGCGACAGCAGCGACGTCGGCATGGCCTCGATACCGCCGATGACCATGCGCACGGCGAGCGTCTCGCCAAAGGCGCGGGTCATGCCAAGGATGACCGCGGTCATGAGCGACGGCATGGCGCTCTTGAGCACCACGTGCCAGATGGTCTGCCAGCGGGTATAGCCCAGCGCGAGCGAGCCCTGTCGGTAGCTGTCGGGCACGGCGCGCAGGCCATCGACCGAAAGCGTGGTCATGGTCGGCAGGATCATGACGGCCAGCACGATGGCGCCGGGCAAGATGCCCAGGCCCGTGCTCACGTGGAAAACGCTCTTCATAAGACCGACGACCACGTGAAAACCGATCAGGCCAAAGACGACCGAGGGGATGCCGGTCAAAAGCTCAATGAGCGGCTGAAAGATCTTAGAGCCAAACTTAGGGCTAATCTCGACCGCAAAGATGGCAGAGCCGATGGCGATGGGCAGCGCGATGAGCGTGGAGAGCACCATGACCGCAAACGAGGTGACAATCAGGGGCAGGGCGCCGGTGTAGGGCAGGCCGCTTTCGGCTGTGTTGGCCAGGTCCCACTTGGTGCCGGTGAAGAACTCGACGACCGAAACGCCGTCCTTGAGAAAAGCCGAGAGGCCCTTTTGGGCGACCATAAAGATGAGCGCGGCAACGACAAGCGTCACGAGCGCAACGCACGCGCCCGTGACGCCCAGGCCCACGTTCTCAAGGTCGCGCTTTGGCAGCTGTTTTGCCATTGCAAACCTTTCCGGGGCGATTACTTATTTAGCGGAGACCTTGCCGCTGGCGTCCTTGACGACCTTCATGGCAGAGACGGGGATAAAGCCCTGCTCCTCGACGAGCTTGCCCTGGACGTCATCGGAAAGCATGAACTCCAGGAAGGCCTTGGTGGCCTCGTCGGCATCCTTAGCGCAGTACATGTGCTCGGTAGCCCAGATCTTGAAGGAGTCGTCGGTGACATTCTTGCTCTTGGGCTCGACGCCCTCGACCTTGATGGCGTTGAACTTGGAGTCATCAAAGTGCGAGAAGTCGAGGTAGGAGATGGCGTTGTCGGTACTGCCCATCTGAGTCTGGACATCGCCGGACTTGTCGAGTTCGGCGTCGCCCTTAAAGTCGACGGCCTCGTCGCCAAAAACGGCGGCCTCGAAGGTGGCACGGGTGCCAGAGCCAGCCTTGCGGTTGAGAACGACGATCTTGGCGTCGTCGCCGCCGACCTCCTTCCAGTTGGTGATCTGGCCGGAGAAGATGCCCTTGAGCTGCTCGAGGGACAGGTCGTCGACCGTCACGTTCTTGGAAACGACGGGGCCCATGCCCACGACGGCAACCTCGTGGTCGACGAGGTTCTTGACCTGGTCGGCCTCGAGCTTGGTCTCGGCGAAGACGTCGGAGTTGCCGATGGTGACGGTGCCGGCGGCAACAGCGGTCAGGCCCTTGCCCGAACCGTTACCCGAGCCGGAGACGGAGACATCGGGGTTGGCGTCCATGAACTTCTCGGCAGCGGCCTCGACGAGAGCCTGGAACGAAGAGGCACCGTCGTAAGTCACCTCGCCGGAGACGGACTCGGCAGCAGCGGCGCTACCCTTGTCGGCGGCATCGGATGCGCCGGAGCCGCCGCAACCAACGAGACCGAGACCGACGATGCTGGCAAAACCACCAGCGAGGCCGAGGAACTGACGACGAGAATAAGCCTGATCGAGCATGATCTTCCTTTCATACATGCGACTCGCGGGCACCCCACCCGCTTTGCTGTTTGGAAAGATACGGCCCCGACCGGGCAGCGTCCGCGCCAACTACGGTTTCTTACGGGCATTTGATAGACCCTTACCGCAAGCTCTGCCCAGCCTTTACAAACGGATAACAATCCAGCGCCGAACATGGCGCACCTTTTACACCAAAGGAACGTCCCCAATGACTACCCCACCGCAACAGAAAAAGCCCGGGCCGAAGCACCGGGCTCGTAATGCAAGTTTGTATCCAAGCAGGATATAGGGGTTTCCCAGGTGCCCGAGATTGCCCCGAAAGAGGAGCGCCGCGTACTTTGGTACGCAAGCGACGGTTTGAGGGGCAAGGTCGGGTGCCTGGGGAAGCCCTACAGCTCAAGTTCGTTGAGGCGCAGGATCGCCACGATATAAATCTTGAGCGCCTGTTTAAGCTGTTCCTCGTTGGCGCACTCGTTGGGGCCGTGCATCTGGCCGCCCCATGCGGGCAGCTCCAGGCCGGTCTCCTCGGGGCCAAACGATACGGCGCGGGCAAAGTTGCGCGCGTACGTGCCGCCGCCCATGGCAAAGGGCTCAGCATGCTTGCCCGTAAACTCGTTATAGGTATCAATAAGCGCCTTCACGGCCGGATCGTCGGCAGACACCGAGAACGGCACCTTAGCGCGACCCAGCTGACACGTCACGCCAAAACGGCCCACGAGCGGGTCGAGCTGCTCGCGGATGGTATCGGCACTCGTGCTGTCGGGGAAGCGCACGTCGATGACCTGCTCAATATGGCCATCCGCCACGCGGATGACGCCAGCGTTGCAGGTAAGCGGGCCAAACGCCGGACTCGTCGCATCGATACCCAGGCCGCGGCCATAGGCATCCGCATGCACAAAGGCCAGGAACTTGACGAACTCGTGCTCGGCAGGCGTCAGCAGGCGTTCGTCGCGTGCACCAAACGCGTCCTCGGCCTCGCGCAGATACGCCACGATCAGGCCGACGGCGTTAATCGTTCCCTCGGGCATCGAGGCATGACCGCCAATGCCATGGGCAAAAATCTGCGCGTGCCCGTTATCGAGCGCCGTAATCTCCAAGCGGTCGGCGTTCTCGACCGGCGCCGGCAGCTCATCAGCGGCAATCGCGAGCTCGCAGATGGACTGCGACGGAATGGCGTTGCTCGCCTCGGCACCGCTCCAGGACACAATGCGCCCGCCGTCGATCTTGGGGCTCACAAACGTCGCCCCAAACTGGCCCTTCTCGGCATTGCAGACCGGGAACTCGGCATCGGGCGTAAACAAAAAGTCGGGGTCTGCGTGGTTCTCCAGATAATGGTGAACGTCGGACATGCCCACTTCCTCATCGCAGCCCAGCAGCGCGCGGAAGGTATAGCGCGGCACAATGCCGTGCTTGAGCAGGTAGGCACCGGCGTAGAGCGACAGCACCGCCGGACCCTTGTCATCAATCACGCCACGGCCGAGCAGCCAGCCCTCGCGACGCTCCATCGCGAACGGATCGGTGTTCCAGCCGGGGCCGGCGGGCACCACGTCCACGTGGCAGATGGTCGCGAGCTGCTTGTCGCCGCGACCCGGGATATCGGCAATGCCCACATAGCCCTCGTCGTCGCCCGTCTGGTAGCCGAGCTTTTGCGCAATGCCGAGCGCGCAATCGAGCGCATCACGGACCGGTCGGCCAAACGGCGCACCGGGCTCTGCATTGGCAGCAACGGCCACGGACGGATAGCTCACCAGTTGTTCGATATCGGCGACGACATCTTCCCAGACCTCGTCGACATACTCGATAACGCTCTGCTCCACCTGATTCATGGACGACCTCCTCACCAATGAGTGAGGGGTACGCCCGCCCCTCACATTACGTCTATTAGATAGCGAAAAGTTTAGCAAGCTCGGCCACCGAGTGCACCACTGCATCGGCACCCGCCGCCTCGTGCTCGCCCGACGCCGCCGCGCCCGAATAGATACCAATGCACGGCACGCTCATCGCGTGCGCGCCCTCGACGTCGTTAAAGCGATCGCCGATCATCACGGCATCGCCCGCCGTCGCACCGAGCTCTGCCAGGGCATCGCGGACCGAATCGGCCTTGGTCTCGCGCCCCTGCGGCGGATTCATGCCAACCACCGCCTCAAACTGAGAAAGTCCCAGCTCTCCCACCATGTCGATACACTTTGCCTCCATGCGTGACGTCGCCACGGCCATACGCTTGCCTTGGGCGACCAACCCATCCAGCAGCTCGGGGATCCCGTCAAACACGGGATACTCCTCCGGTCCCAGTTCATCAAAAAAGGCACGGTACTCGTCGGCCACCACAAGCGACTCCTCGCGCGAGAAGCCATAAAAGTCGTGAAAGCTCTTCCACAGGGGCGGCCCGATCATGCGGCGCAGGTCACCCATCTGCGCCTCCGAAAACCCGCGCGCGGCCAACGTCTTGCGCGTCGAGGTCATCACCGCCCGGCCCGTATCGGCCACCGTGCCGTCAAAATCGAACAGCACAACCGGCCGCTCGCATAGCTGTAATGCCGCCATCGGCACTCCTCTTCCCCAGTTGATGATTTCCACACCGACACTTCAAACTGTTGACTATTCAACAATTGAACCTAGCAATGTAGAGCAACTCCACTATACTTGTCGCACTTTGCTCTCAGAAGGCGGCGCGAAAGCGCCCCAACGAAAGGTGCAATTATGTCTTTTGCCATCATAACCGACTCCACGTCGGACATCTCCCCCGCCCGCGCTCAAGAGCTCGGCATTTACGTGATTCCACTGCATGTGATTATCGAGGGCGAGGACCTGCTCGACCAGGTACAGATTACCGCCCAGGAGTACGTCGCGCGCATGGCCGGCTCCGAGCAACTGCCGCACACCTCGCAGCCGAGCGCCGGCGAGTTCAAGGCACTCTTTGACCGCGTGCTCGCCGACGGCCATGATAGCGCCATCTTTATCTCACTGTGCAGCGAGTGGTCCGCCTGCTATGCCAACGCCAGCCTGACGGCCGAAACGCACGAACTCGACGTGCGCTGCATCGACTCGCGCACCGGCTCGGGTGCCGAGGGCCTGCTGGTGGAGTACGCGCTGGCCATGCGCGAGGACGGCCGCAGCCTGGACGAGACCGAGGCGCAGATCCGCGCGACGCTGCCCGACGCCCACCTGTTGCTGATTCCCCGCACGCTCGAGAACCTCGTTAAGAACGGCCGCGCGCCCAAGCTCGCCGGCCAGCTCACGCAGATGCTCAACATTCGCCTGGCCGTTTCGCCGGAGTGGAAATCGGGCGAGATCAAGGCCATCAAAAAGGGCCGCGGCGCCAAGCGCATCGTCGCCAACACCATGGCAGACTGCCTCGCGTTTTTGGCCGAGCATCCGGGCTCCAGCGTGCGCGTGCTCACGACCGGCGCCGCCGAGGAGCAGGAGCTCGTCAGCCAAGCACTCGCAGGCCAAGACTATGTAGACGCCGGCACCGGCCCCATCGGCTGCACCATCGCCACCCATGTAGGCGTCGATGCCATCGCCATCAGCTACTGCCCCCGCTACCAGCCAACTCACTAGGGACGCCCACATCAGTTGCGGTGGAATAGGGACTGTTTTTGGCTTATCAGCCGCAAATCAATCCCTATTCCACCGCAACTTGGAAATCGGCGATCAGCCCAGCGGACCCTGAAACAGCTCCTGATGAGTGCCCATTCTCACCAGCCTAATCATTGGGTTAGTCTTATGGGGAAGATAAAGAACGACCACATCGACCAAGCCATCGGATAGGTGGAAATCGATGTGGCCGTTGTAATTGCCGCCCGGGTTTGAAAGCTCGTGGGCACCATATTCCGCGGGAAGCGAGCCGTGAGCTGCAAGTTCTGCAACCACCGCCTTAAACTCGGTTTTTAGCTGCGGATGCATGCGCATCGTTCGTTTGTAGTCCACCTTAAATTGAGCCTCGACTTTAATCTCGAACATCGCTATTCCTCATCGAGGAATGACATAAGCTCATCAGCGTTATTGAATGACGGGCTATCGTCCGGCAAAATCCCCAACTCATGAGCCTCGGCGATCACCATGGCACGCCTCGTCGCCTCGTTGGGCACCTCCGCCCTTCCTACAATCTCAAAAGGAATCTTTCGCTGATTTACCAGCTGCCGAACGGCAAGATTGAGATAGGAATTGAGGCTGAGGCCGACCGAATCCAAGAACTCAGTCGCCTGCTCCTTGAGCCCCTCTTCGATTCGAACCGTCGTAGGCTTAACTGTTGCTGTAGACATTTGCGACCTCCTCGCCCTCGTCTTTTACACAAGTATACCCAATATAAATGGCAATCTGATGTTAAATAACATCAGATTGCCATGCGTATTCATGTCGCGTGGGCACGATTGATCTACATCAGCCCGCTGAGCGCAATGTCGACGGCCTCGTTGAGGTCGTCGGTGATGTGCACCAGCTCCGGATCGAGCGGGCTGATCATACCGGCGTCCATCACCGGGCCGTTAAGCCAGTCGAATAGGCCCTGCCAGTACTCGCTGCCTACCAGTACAAGCGGCATGCGCTTGACCTTATGCGTCTGCACCAGCGTGAGCACCTCGAACATCTCGTCGAGCGTGCCAAACCCGCCGGGAAACACGATGGCGCCCGAGCTGTATTTGACGAACATGGTCTTGCGCACAAAGAAGTAACGGAAGTCCATGCCGAGGTTCACGTATTTATTGAGCCCCTGCTCGTGCGGAAGCTCGATACCCAGGCCGACCGACTTGCCGTTGGCGCTCGCCGCTCCCCTGTTGGCCGCCTCCATGATGCCGGGGCCGCCACCGGTGATAACCGCCACGCCGCGTTGGGCAATCTTGCGACCGACCGTGCGCGCCGCCTTGTAGAGCGGATCGGTCTTGGGCGTGCGGGCGCTACCGAAGATGGTCACCGCAGGCCCGAGCTCGGCCAGCGCGCCAAAACCATCGACGAATTCTGCCTGAATACGAAGGACGCGCCACGGATCGACATGCAACCAGTCGGTTGAATCCTCAGGCGCCAGCAGGTTGGCGTACGTATTATCCTTAGGAATCATGGGGCCGCGCATGACCACGGGACCGCGGCGGTACGTCTCGTCGTAGGCAGGCTCGCCCTCGACATTCTCGTTCTTAATCATGGGTGCTCCTATCGAGAAAAAGAAAAACGGGCGGGGTCGACGCCATGCGCCAAACACCCGCCCGAGCATCAACTATTCGGTATGGTACCCACGATGCATAAAGTGCTTGCAAGCTATCGGTCAGCGGTCGTGCAGATAGCGCTAGCGAACGCGACGACCGATCGCCGCTTGGCCTTTGCCGTTACTCACGCCCCGCAAGCGCGCCCGCGGCTCTTAGTAATCCACCGCGGCAGGGCTGTTCATCCAGTCGCTCACGAACGCGCCGTAACGGCCCTCGATAATGGCCTGGCGGGCACGCTGCATAAGGTTGAGCAGGTAGTAGATGTTGTGCATCGACAGCAGAATGCCGCCGAGCATCTCCTTCTGCGTGACCATGTGACGGATGAGCGCACGGCTGTAACCGCCCGTGCACACCGGGCAGGTGCAGGTGGGATCGATGGGGCCGTCGTCATGCGCAAAGCGGGCGTTGCGGAAGTTAAGGCGACCTTCACTGGAGAATGCCGTGCCCATGCGGCCGGTGCGCGTCGGCAGCACGCAGTCGAACATATCGATGCCCACGCCCACACCGCGCACGAGGGTGGTGGGGTTGCCGACGCCCATCAGGTAGCGCGGCTTGTGCTTGGGCATGTACTCGCTTACGAGCGGTGCCAGGGTCTCGAACATGGTCTCGTGGTCCTCGCCCACCGAGTAGCCGCCGATGCCGTAACCGGGGAAGTCGCCGCACTCCTCCAGATGGCGCAGCGAGCGCAGGCGCAGATCTAGGTGCATGCCGCCCTGGACGATACCAAAGAGCGCCTGGTCGTCGCGGGTATGCGCCTTATAGCAGCGCTCGGCCCACATGCTCGACAGCTCAACGGCGCGCTCAACGTAGGCGCGCGTGGCGGGATAGCCCGGGCACTGGTCGAGCTGCATGCAGATGTCGGAGCCGAGCTTCATGGCGATTTCCATGTTGTCCTCGGGCGTCCAGAACACGTGGCGGCCGTCGTAATCGTTGACGATAAAGCGCACGCCCTCATCGGTGAGCTTAACGGCGTCGTTATGGCTAAAGACCTGGAAGCCGCCCGAGTCGGTGAGGATGGGGCCGTGCCAGTTCATAAACTTGTGCAGTCCGCCCAACTCGGCAATGGTGTCCTCGCCGGGGCGCATGGACAGGTGATAGGTATTGGCAAGCACGATCTGGGCGCCGAGCTGCTTGACGGTCTCGGTGGGAATACCCTTGACGTTTGCCTTGGTGCCCACGGGCATAAAGATCGGCGTCTCGATTTCGCCGTGCGGGGTATGCAGCACGCCGGCGCGCGCGTGCGTGGTCGGGTCCTCGGCGATCAGGTCGAATTTAAAAAGGCTCTGGTCCATAAACTGGAACTCCTTGGTTGCGGTTCATACGCAAACCATTATACGGGCAACCCGCAAGAAGCACCGACTCGACAGAAACTGGCGCAAAGGAAACCTGCCCACTTGCACCAATGCACCAGGATAAAAATGATCCGTTTTCCTCCGTCCCCAACGGATCATTTCCGACAGCCACAGCAACGCCGATGCTATGGCACCGACAGCGAAAACCCGCCAGAGCGAGCAAGGTGCCTTGAAACAAGGCGGCATTGATCTTTTGATCATGCCGCCGAAGTTGAAAGGCAGATTGCCGCTCTGGCGGGTTTGCAGCGTCGGCCCGTTACGGCGTTTGGTAAAACGCCGTAACTCTTAGGGACGCTGGCCCATGCCACCCTCGAGGGTGACGGTCTCGCCATTCATGTACTTAAAGTCGGGACCGCAGAGCTGAACGACCACGCGGCCAATTTCCTTCTCGACGTCGCCGTAGTGGCCCGCCGGCGGCATGTGGACGTTGGCCTTGAACGCCTCGGGATAAGCATCCTGGAAGTTCTCGAGCGCAGCGGTCCAAGCAAGCGGGCACACGATGTTGACGTTGATGCCGTCCTTGCCCCACTCGTTGGCGGCAACGCGGGTCAGGCCGCGGATGCCCTCCTTGGCGGCAGCATAGCTGCACTGGCCGTAGTTGCCAAACAGGCCGGCGCCCGAGGCAAAGTTGACCACGGAGCCCTTGGTCTCCTTCAGGTGCGGATAGGCCTTCTGCATGTACAGGTAAGTAGCATACAGACCGGAATAAATGGCCAGGTTAAACTGATCCATGGTGTGATCGGCGATGGTCACGCCCGAGGCGCTGGCCTGAGCGTTGTTGACGACGGCGTCGATGCGGCCGAACTCCTCGATGGCCTTGTCGATGACGTTCTGGACGACAGCCTCGTTGTCCTGACCAGCCGAGACATCGGCCTGAACAGGCAGAACCTTGACACCGTACTCGGCCTCGAGAGACTCCTTGGCGGCCTCGAGCTTGGCGACGTTGCGGCCGGTGATGACGAGGTTCGCGCCCTCCTTGGCAAATGCAATATCGATGCCGTAGCCGATGGAGCCAGCGGAACCGTCCTTAAGCGTGGCCTTGCCGCCGCCGGTGACGATCACGGTCTTACCAGTGAAAAGTCCCATATAAAGTCCTTTCAAATCGCGACGGGCGCACCCGCCGACTGCGCGCATCCAAATAAACGCGCCAAAAGCTGAAATGCAACTTTAACGGGTTCAAGTGAAAAATAAAGCCCATGGCAGGCGAACGGCGCAACGTCTTTCGGCGAAGGGAATGTCAAGTAAAAATTGGATAGAGTGGCCGAGTTTTTGCTATCGACGCGAGCCATCGAACACGTTTTGAAACTTTGCTGCGGCGCGCGGGAAGTCGGCGCGAGACTTTATCATAGGGTGACAAACAACGATGAGGAGCACATACCTATGACAGACGAGCTGGACCCCCAGACTCAACAGCATATTGATGATTCCGCAGACGTCACCGCAGATGCTGATGCTGTGACCTGCGATGATATTGACCTCGACGACCCCATCTTGGACGAAAGCGCTACGGCGGAAACCCCTGGCGCCGAAGATGCAGGCGAGCAAAACGACGATGCGCCCGCTCAGGACGACGACCCCGTACAGGATGCCGCTCCGCAAGCTGCGGGCCCTATCGAGGTGTCTTCGGAAGAAGAGCTCGACGCCGTCATGGACTCCATGATGGATGCCGTCAAAGCGATGAAAGACGCCGTGGCCGACGCTGACGTTGACGCCGAGGAAGAGGAGGCTGCCGAGGCAGCCTCGACCTTTGTACCCGGCGAGACTCCGGTTGCCGACCAGGGCAGCACCATGCCCTCGTTTCTGCAGCTCGAGCACCCCACGATTGGCGCCGATGCGGTCGACCCGCACGCAGCAGGCTTTTCTGTGGTCGAGGGCGGCACCGGCAACATCTCCGTGCCGCAGGCTGCCGATGCGGATGCTGCTGACACCGCTCGCCCGACCGCCTCGCACTCCCCTGCCGCGAACCGCGATCTGGGGACCGCTGTCTCGAACACCGCGAACGCTGTGGGCACCTTTATTGCCCAGGGCGCCTCGGCCATGCGCGAGATGAACGCCGCGAAAAAGGCACTTGCCGATGCCCGCGCCCACCTGGCCGAACTTGAGCAGCGCATTGCCGATCAGGCCGAGGAACTCGAGACGCGCCAGGATATCGCTGGCCGCTACGACCAGATCGTCGCCGACCAGCGCCAGGCGATTGCCACGGCCCAAAAGACTGCAGCGGCCGCCGAGATTGACCGTGATGCCCACGCCGCCAAAGCGACAGAGCTCAAGGGTCAGTTCGAACAAATGAAGACAGAGGATGACGCGACTGAGCTCCGCCTGAAGGCCGCGCTCGACGCCGTGGAGGCCCGCGAGGCGAGCTCTCGCGAGACCGGCAACCGCCTCGTTCGACGTCTTGAGGATTCCAAGCGCATCCGCGACAAGGTGAAGGCCGAGCGAGACGCCGGCATTGCCGCCGCACAACAAACCGTCGACGCCACGCGCGCCCAGCTCGAGACGCTGCGTCATGAGTATGCCGAGCTGCAACGCAATCCCTCGGCAAATCCCGCCAACTATACGGTGCGCACCAGCGAGCTCTCGATGCAGATCTCCGACACGGCAGATGCCCTGCGTAAAGCCGAAGAAGATGTCCCGCGCATCACCGCCGACCTTGAACACTCGCTTGCCGCAGCCGAGCAGGCCGTCGAGCAGGCGCAAGCCCCCATCGCCGACGCCAAGCGAGCCCATCAGGCCGTGACGGCGGAGGCCGATGCCGCGCGCGACGAGCTGCAGACCGCAAAAACCGCCGCTGCAACGCGCCAGCGCGAACTGCGCGAGAAGATCGCTGCCGAGGACAAGGCACGCCGCGACCAAGAGCAGAGCATCGCCAACGCCCAAGCAGATGCCGCGCATGCGCAGTCGATCATCGAACAGGCGACCGAGGTACACGACCACCCAGAGATCACTGAGTCGCTTGCAGGATCCTTGGCCCGAGACAAAGCCGAACACGCCGAGACCGAGCGAGAGGTTACCCAGCTCGAAGCCACCGAGGACGCGGTGCGCGAGCGTACCCGCGACTCACGCATCAAATTCACCGGCGCCATCGTCTGCATCGTCGCCGCAATCCTGGTGATCATCCTAGTCTGGCTGTTCGCGAGCAAGTAAACCAGCTGCCAAAAAACGCTCACCGCAACTTATTAGATTGATGCAAGGTAGTCGTTTAAGAACGTCCCCAATGACTACACCGATGTTTTGTTGACAACCAAAGAAATGCCGGTGTTTTGGCAACGACAGCGAGCGGGTCGCATTTGAGACAAGGCGACGTGAAACGAAAGGGCGCTGACCTTCTGGTCGCGCCCTTGAAGTTGAACGTCAGATTGCCGCTTAGGGGCGTTTGCAGCGTCGACCAGTTACGCGGTTCGTAGAACCGCGTAACTTACAAAATCAGCATGGCGTCACCAAAGCTGAAGAAGCGGTAACGTTCTTCGATAGCGGCGGCGTAGGCATCCATGATCTGGTCGCGGGTGGCAAGTGCGCTCACGAGCATCATGAGCGTGGAGCGCGGCACGTGGAAGTTCGTAATCAGCGCGTCGACCACGTGATAGGTCGAGCCGGGCATAAGGTAGAGCTGCGTTGTCGCGTTCTCGCGCACCACGATGTCGCCGCGGCCGAGCGTGTCGGCGCCGTCCTCACGGCCCTCAAAATAGCGCGCCGTCACAGCCGGGTCGGACACCGGCGCGTCCGCGTCAAAGGCGCTTTCGAGCGAGCGCACTGCGGTGGTACCGACAGCAATCACGCGATGCCCCTCAGCCTTCGCCTTATGCACGGCGTCGACAACCTCCTGCGACACATGATAGCGCTCCGTGTGCATCACGTGCTGCGTGGGGTCGTCCTCCTCCACCAGACGGAAGGTATCGATGCCCACCTCGAGCTCGACGGCGGCAAACTTGGCACCCTTGGCCTCGATAGCGGCCATGAGCTCGGGGGTAAAGTGCAGACCCGCCGTGGGAGCAGCGGCCGAGTGCTCCTCCTTCATGGCGTACACGGTCTGATATTTCTCGGGATCGCCCTCGTAATCGGTAATGTAGGGCGGCAGCGGCACGTGGCCGGCAGCATGGATGGCCTCGTCGAGCGTGCGCGGATCGCCGGCGGCATTGCAACCGGCCGGCTCAAAACGCACCAGGCGGCCGCCGCGGCTATCGGTGACAAAGTCGACGACCTCGGCCGTCAGCACCACGGGAGCCCCCTCGGGCGCATGGGCGCCACCGGCGCGATACTCAATTTGGGCACCGGGCTTCAGGCGCTTACCCGGCTTGACCAGGCACTCCCAAACATGGCCCAGCGGGTCAACATCCTCGCGGCGCTTGAGCAGCAGCGTCTCGACCACGCCGCCCGAGCCCGTCTTGCGACCGATCAGACGGGCCGGCATCACGCGCGTCTGATTGATGACGAGCACGTCGCCCGGCTCGATATAGTCGATGATGTCGCGGAAGATGCGGTGCTCAACGGTACCGCCGTGCTCCAGCGGCGTTCCCGCCTGGGAGCCCTTGCGATCCACCACCAGCAGGCGGCAGGAATCGCGCGGCTCGGCTGGAGCTTGGGCGATCAGTTCCTCAGGAAGGTTGTAGTCAAAATCATCGGTACGCATCTTTGCCTCTTTCACAAAGCGCGTCAGTCGAAAAAATCGACTGACGCGCGCATCATTCTCCCCTGTATCCTATCAGCTTGTTGAGAGAAATATAGTATGGCAAACAGATTTGCGACTGTTTTCTCAACGCCCCGCTACTTAAGCGTTGCGTACATCACCGCCTTAATCGTATGCATGCGATTCTCCGCTTCTTGGAAAACACGAGATTTATCGGACTCAAAAACCTCGTCCGTGACTTCCATTTCAGTGACTCCAAACTTCTCAGCAATTTCGGCACCAACAGTAGTATTAGTATCGTGGAAGCTCGGAAGGCAGTGGAGGAAAATCGCTTCGGGCTTTGCCATAGACATCACCTCAGCGGTCACACGATACGGCGACATGAGCTTAATGCGGCTTTCCCACAGCTCTGCGGGCTGACCCATGCCAACCCAAACATCCGTGTAAATTACATCGGCATCACGAGCGCCTTCCTCAATATCCTCTGTAATGGTAATCGTCGATCCATGCTCGGCCGCAATACGACTACATTCTGTAAGGAGTTCAGGGTCATAGGATGTAGCCCCCTCCGAATTTCCCCCGATTGGGCCGCAAGAACAGTAGTTAATGCCGAGCTTAGCGCAAATGACCATGAGCGAATCGGCGACGTTTCCGGCCGCCTTACCAAAAAATGTAAGTTTCCTGCCCTTAATCTCTCCAAACTCTTCACGCATGGTCAGAATATCGGCAAGCACTTGAGTCGGGTGAAATTCAGTAGTCAGCCCATTCCAAACGGGAACTCCAGCTTTTGCAGCAAGCTCCTCAACCTTCGTCTGCTCAAAGCCGCGGTATTCAATTCCGTCATACATGCGGCCAAGGACGCGAGCCGTGTCCTCAATCGACTCCTTTTTGCCCATCTGGGACGAGCCCGGATCCAAATAAGTTACACCCATGCCAAGGTCAAGTGCACCAACTTCGAAGGCGCAACGAGTACGCGTGGAAGTCTTCTCAAATAGCAAAACAATATTCTTACCTTCAAGGTATTTATGCGGAACACCGGCACGCTTCATGCTTTTGAAGTTAGCAGAAAGCTCAAGCAGATACTCAATCTCTTCCGTCGTGTAATCAAGCAGCTTCAGAAAACTGCGCCCAGCGATGTTAACACCCATATTCGCCATCTCCTATCACAGTGGATTTGCAACTAAATATCTTCGCGCCAGAAGGGCATGCTCATGCAGCGCGGGCCGCCACGACCGCGGGACAGCTCCTCGGAGGGAACGACCAAAAGTTCCAAACCGTTCTTGTAGAGCTCATCATTTGTGACAACATTGCGCTCGTAAACACAGACTTTACCAGGAGCAACGGCAAGAGTGTTCGACCCGTCGTTCCACTGCTCGCGAGATGCCTCAACCATATCGCCGGCACCGCACTCAATAAGCTGCACCTTCTCCACGCCAGTAGCCATTTCAAGAATATGTTCAAGCGTGTCATCAATCTCTTGAACAGCGACCATTCCCTCAGAGTCACCACGAGTCAGACGATAAACACGAAGGGTCTCAAAAATACCGGGATAAACTGTGAACTTATCGAAATCCACCATGGTGCAAACGGTGTCAAGATGCATGTAAGCATAGCCGTTGGGGATTTTAATAGCGTAAACGGTATCGATCTCAGAATTCCCAGATCCCCAGAACAAATTCTTTGCAAGCTCCTCAATCGCAGCCGCCTCAGTTCGCTGGCTAATTCCAATAGCCAAGGTATGAGCGTTAATGTTAAGCACATCACCGCCCTCGATATGCCAGGGATTCTTATGGTCGTACCAAATCGGAGTCCCTACATAATCGGGATGGTATTTGAAAATCGCTTCATAGAAGGGCACTTCACGATCTCGCTGTTTCCAATACATATGGTGAAGCAGAACGCCTTTGCCCACGGAAGCAAGAGGATCGCGAGAGAAATACGAGCTCGGAAGAGGCTTCAACACCAAATCATCGGGCTTCGCATCCTCATTATCCATCATACTAAGCGTAGTCGAGACGCGAGGCAGCTCAAGGTCACGATAACGATACCCCCCCATAGCCTCAAGTACAAACTGATACGAATCTGAAATAGCGTCGAGCTTTTCACGAACAGCCTGCTCAAGCAGAGGATTGACAATCCCGCTCTCAGCCATAAATGTATCGGTAAACTCAGCGCGAGCCGAGGGGCATGCATCCAGCGCCTCAGCAACGAGTTTCTCCATATAGAGAACCTCAACACCTTCGCTCCTCAGAAGATCCGCAAAGGCATCATGCTCCTTTTGAGCCACATCAAGATAGAAACAGTCGTGAATCCAGACATCCTCGAACTCTTCCGCCTTTACGTTCACAAGGTCACGACCGGGGCGGTGAAGCACAACTTTCTTGAGCTTACCAATCTCGCTGTGTACATTCAGTCCTTTAGACATTCCTGTTACTCCATTTCAGCCATGAAACCTACAGGGCAATAAGTCCCGAGATTGCTACGAATACGATATTGATGAGCGACACGACCAAGAAGAATTTCCAAACGGTCTTCCACCACTGGCCAAGTTTGATCTTACACACGCCCAAACCCGCTACAAGAATGGCGCTAGTAGGACAGATCAAAGACATCGTCGCGCTACCCATGGAGAGAGCCCACACGGCAGCCTCGGGATTAAGGCCCATGAGTTCGGTCAAAGGTCCAAAAATGGGAGCGGTCAGTGCTGCAAGGCCAGATGAGCTGGGAACCAGAATCGCCAGGAGGTTCTCAACCGCATAAAGAAGCGTAGTAAAGAGAACCGCCGGGATGCCGCCCAGACCAGTAGCGAGCGCATTGAGGATGGTATCAATGATCATGCCGTCAGAGGCAATGACAAGGATGCCACGCGCAAGTCCAACGACAATTGCCGAGAAAGCAAAGTCAGCGATACCCGCAACAAATTCCTGAGCGATGACGTCCTGACTAAAGCCCGCAATAACACCAGCCAACAGGCCCATGGCCAAAAAGACCGCAGAAATCTCGTTCATATACCAGCCCTGGGTCACAAGTCCCCAGATGATAAGGCACATTCCAGCGATAAATACCGCAAGCACGCCTTTTTGACGACCCGTAAATTCCGCGTCAAGGGCAGATTCATCGGCAGCGAACTCGACTTTCTTGGCGATATCATCCTCAAATGTGATCGATGACTCAGGGTTCTTCTTTACCCTTCGTGCATAGAGGACAACCCAAGTAATTGCAACGGCGGTCAAAACAACCCAGGCAATCATACGCAGCCACAGCTGGGGGTTGCCCTGAATACCAAGAATACCTTGCGCAATGAGAACATTAAACGGATTAATCGTTGAGGCGATGTAACCCGTGCGCGCTCCAACGAACACGACCATGAACGCCGTCATCGAGTCGAAGCCCATAGCCATCATAATTGGCATGAAGATCGCAAAGAACGGGAGAGTTTCTTCCGCCATGCCAAAGCTCGTTCCGCCCAATGCAAAGAGAACCATCGCAATAGGAATAATTAGAATGTCTTTGTTCTTAAAGCGGCGAACGACACGACCCATTCCGCTCGTGATAGCGCCCGTTTTAGTAATAACCTGAAACGAACCGCCCACAATCAAGATGAATGCAACGACCTCAATTGCCTCTTGTATACCGCGCGTTGGAGCCTGAAGAACATCGAAGACGCCTTGTCTGAGATCTACTTCATCCCCGGTTTCCTCGTCAATATATGTCTTTTCACTCTGCTCATACGTACCTGCGACAGTGACTTCACGACCGTTCACCTCCTGACGCTGATAGGACCCAGAGGGAACAATCCACGTGAGAACAGCGAAGATGACCATAAGTGCAAAGATGATCGCATATACGTGCGGGACCTTGAACTGCTTGATGCCTTTCGAACTTTCCGCTGCCATATCTCCTCCTTCATTCCTTTTCCCATCTATCCAGCTGGCACCATAAATGTATGAGGTTGCTCAGCGGTGGTCGGCCAATCATCGCCATCGTGTCGCTTTTCACCTATGAACGGCAGCTAAAGTGACGTTATTAATCAATCTGATATTTAAAATTGATGTTATTTATCAATTACATACGTCTTTTAACTTTTCCGCAACACAACAAGGAACCTGCCTTAGCCTTATATAAAAACCAGCAGGACAGGAGACAGACATGCAAGGCGTACACATAACAAATGAAATCGGTCATTTAAAAGCCGTACTTGTCCATCGACCAGGAGCT
The DNA here is from genome assembly GCA_900541195.1 of uncultured Collinsella sp. GTDB lineage: Bacteria > Actinomycetota > Coriobacteriia > Coriobacteriales > Coriobacteriaceae > Collinsella. Next base: position 29,912 of record UQIY01000005.1, read on the forward strand.
GAAACACAAAACTACCCTGATGCCGACTTCAGCCAAGTTTTCTCCCTGCGAAAATGGAGCGGTCGTTTTGACCTCGACAAAGCAATATATGAGCACGATTCCATGGTTCAATTGCTTGAGAAACATGGCGTTGAAACCATTGAAATTAGGGACCTTCTCGAAGACTCACTTGAAACTGAGCCCCAATCACTTAAATATTTTATTGATGACTACCTCCGTTGCAGTGGGGCAACAGGCAGAGAGTTCCTCGAGACAATAACCCAGCTGTTTGAGAACGCTAAGAACACCCAGGAATTGGTGAATATAGTACTTAACGGCATTCGCTTTGGAGACACTGAGCTATGTTCAAACCAATCGGAAACACTACGGGCGCTCGTGCACGAGCAATTTGACCCCGCCTCGCTCTTGGTCAATCCCCTCAACACGCTTTTTTTCACTCGTGATCCTGCTGTGGTAGTCGGAGACGGCATCATCCTAAATCATATGTATTGGCCTGAGCGTGATCGTGAGGTCGCCTTATACCGGCAGATATTCACCCACCACAAGATCATGGGAGAAACCCCAGTATGTGATTTGAACAGGAGTAGTTACCATATCGAAGGCGGAGACATTCTTGTTATCAGTGCTAAGACAATATTAGTTGGAATCTCTGACCGAACTGAACCCGCCGCCGTCGAGTCACTTGCCAAAGAGCTCCTGACCTCAAATAAATTCCAGACCACCGAGCTAATTGCGATTCGAGTCCCCTCTGACGGGCTGCGTATCCACCTCGATACGTTCATAAGTAGAATTGATCACGACGCGTTCCTCATCGATCGTGAGATATGCAATGCCGTTGATGCATACAGCATTCAACTAAAACGATCCGGAAAGGGCCTTACGATCACTCCTATCGATCGCACGATTCCGGAAATACTCTCTGCAGCCTGTTGCGAACCAATAAAAGTAATTGACTGCGGAGGCGGGAATCAAACCGCCTACGAAAGAGAGCGCCGGAACAACGCAACGTCTATCCTTGCACTCTCGCCAGGAAAACTATGCGTATATGAAGAAAACGTTTGGACCAACGAAGCGCTTGAGAAAGCAGGAATGGAATTATTCCCGTTATCCATTGACGAGCTCACCAAAGGCTATGGTGGCACAAACTGTCTATGCCTCCCTCTGTGGCGAGAGGATCTATAGCCATGGGCTTCGGGGCAAATATTCGTAAACTCCGCACCATGGAGCATCTTGGTCAGGCGCAACTTGCAGAGATGTTGGGGGTATCTAAAGAGACCGTTTGTCGTTGGGAAAAAAGTCGGTATGCCCCCCGTGAGCGCCATATTGAAAAGTTACAAGCGCTCTTCGGTTGCACCCGCGATGAACTTGTTGGCGAGGAAAACGGTTTGGCCGTAAAGCTCGCAAATAAAAGAATCGTCACCGACGAAGACCCTGCTATCCACGAAATGGAGGGCGCATTTCCCGTCATCGATATCGAATCGCAAAAGCGCCGCATCACGCACAGCCAACAAAATGCTTGCGCGCCTGTAGACGTAGCCAAGCGTCACCCACATAGCGTTTTCGTTAAAATCAAAGGTGACGAAATGTCCCGCATTTACCCTCCCGGCAGCTTACTACTTGTCGATACCACCGCAAAGCCTTGGAACGGCTGTGCCGTATTGGCGCTCGCAGACGGTAAAACACCGGTAATTAGGCGATTTGCAGAAGGAAACGACATGATTGTGCTGTCGTCCCATTCATATGCAACAGCAAGTCCGGATCTGATGTTTAACAAACGGAGGATTAGAATCATAGGAGTCGTCGTTTGGTATCAAGCGAGCCACGATCATACGCTTAATTAAATCGACTTTCCCAAAAACGACCGTACCGCACAGACAGCTCAAAGCCCCAGCCCAAATGAACTACTTTTTGGCGGCTTTGCGCTCGTCGCGGATGCGAGCGCGGTCCATGGCCGCCTCGACGGCCGAGAATCGGCAGCCGCAGTAATTCTGCCGATACATACCCAGCTCGCGCGAGCGACGCGTCGCCTCGGGGTAATACGGGCGAAAATCGCGAATGACCGGGACGAGCCCATGTGCCGCCGCCAAGCGCTCGAGCACGTCATTGCAGGTGTCGAACAGCTGATACGGCGAGACGGCGAGCGTCGTGCCCACAAACTCAAACCCGCGCTCCTGGGCCACACGGCACGCCTCGGCCAGACGCAGGGCATAGCATGCGCGACAGCGACGGGCTCGATCGGCGCCCAGCGGGGCCACGCCGGCCTCCCAGCGCTCCCGGTCCTCCCCCGCTTCGATAAGCTCGATGTCGCCATCGGCACACCACCGGCGCAGCTCGTCCAAACGCCGCTGCCATTCATCGTGCGGCTGAATATTGGGGTTTGTCCAGCAGATTGTGGGCTCAAACCCTTCCTCGCGCAGCAGGCGGACCGGCTCAAGCGAGCACGGTGCGCAGCAAGCGTGCAACAACAACGGCTTCATCAACATCTCCTCTCCCGCAATGATTTTTTAATCCCCGTCCCAGAAAAATCATTCCAAAAAGACTACTTTGCGAAAAAGCGCACGCCAAAGGACGTGTCCTCGCAGGCAACAATGCGGCGATCGCGCAGAATGGTTCGCACGTAGTACCAGTCGCCCACACAGCCCGACAAATGCAAGCCGGCCGCCAGGTAGCACAGCAGCGGATAGCCCGAGAACGCAAACCCCAGGGCAAACGCTGTCGTCACAACAACCGTCGGCGCCAGGCAAACTGCCACGTACCGCCGGCGCGAATACACCACGCCCTCGGCGCAGGCATAGATCATCGCCGTCTCGCGATTCGCCCCAAAGGTCACCTGCGCGCCCGCAGGCGCCAGCAGCTTAAAAAACACACCGTGCACCAGCTCGTGCACGGCAAATGACGCCGCCGAAACCGCAGCTAAGCCGACTATCCAGCCCAAGACCGTGGTCCAGCCGCCCGCGTCAGCCGCATCCAAGTCCGCAGGCCCGCCCATCAGCATAAACACCGGCACCAAGCACACAGCAAATGCGCCGAGCACGGCCATCCCCCACACAAAGCAGGCGTGCAGAAAATCCTCGTCTTCAAACGCATGTATGTTGGAAATCTCATTCATAGCATCTTAGGATAGCGCCCCTGCCACGTACCCGTCCGCATGTGCGATAATGTCGAACGATATGCACGAATTGACCACCGCGCCGCCGAGCCCCACGCCCGGCTGCGCTCTCACCATATGCGAAGGAGTCCCATGGCATCCAAATACTCCATGAACGACCGTCCCAACTGGCCTCGCCGCGCCATCGTTACCGCCGGCGAGCCCTACGGCAACAAGGGCCTTCACTTTGGCCATGTTGGCGGCGTCTTTGTCCCTGCCGACTTCTTCGCCCGCTTCCTGCGCGACCGTCTGGGCCGCGAGAACGTCATCTTCACCTCGGGCACCGACTGCTACGGCTCGCCCATCATGGAGAGCTACCGCAAGCTCAAGGAGAACGAGGGCTACGACAAGTCCATCGCCGAGTATGTCGAGTCCAATCACTCCCGCCAGGCCGCGACCCTCAACAACTACAACATCAGCTGCGATATCTACGGCGGCTCGGGCCTTGAGCCGGCTGCGCAGATTCACAACGAGGTGACCGCCGAGATTATCGAGCGTCTGCACGAACAGGGCACCATCTCCAAGCGCTCCACGCTGCAGTTCTACGACGCCAAGGCCGGCACGTTCCTCAACGGCCGCCAGGTGATCGGCCGCTGCCCCATCCAGGGCTGCAAGTCCGAGAAGGCTTATGCCGACGAGTGCGACCTGGGTCACCAGTTTGAGCCCGAGGAGCTCATCGCGCCCAAAAGCCAGCTCACCGGCGAGGTGCCCGAGCTGCGCCCGGTCGACAACCTCTACTTCGACCTGCCGGCCTACCTCGACTTTATGAAAACCTATACCGCCAAGCTCGCCCAGAACCCGCAGGTTCGCTCCGTGGTCTCCAAGACCATGGAAGAGTGGCTGCTGCCGGCCCAGCTCTACATCCAGAACAAGTTCCGCGAGGCCTTCGATGCCGTCGAGGATCAGCTTCCCGAGCACACCGTGCTGGAGCCCGAGGGCAACAAGAGCAGCTTTACCGTCACCTTCCCCAGCTGGAAGGAGCGCGACGATGCCCACGCGGTGCTCGCCAACGGCGGCGTGCGCTTCCGCAGCGGCAAGGCGCTCGTACCCTTCCGCATCACCGGCAACATCGACTGGGGCGTTCCGGTGCCCGAGGTCGATGGCGTCTCCGACGTCACCTGCTGGTGCTGGCCCGAGAGCCTGTGGGCTCCCATCAGCTATACGCGCACCGTGCTCGCACGCGATGCCAAGGCCGCCGGCGTGACCGAGGGCGTCGCCGCCCAGGATGCCGCCCTCATGGGCGAGCCCGCCGCCGATTCCACGCAGGTCCCCGCGCCCACCTACCAGCACAGCTCGCTCGACTGGCGCGACTGGTGGTGCTCGGATGACGCACAGATCTACCAGTTCATTGGCCAGGACAACATCTACTTCTATTGCATCGCGCAGACCGCCATGTGGGAGGCCCTGGGTTGGAACCTCACGCAGAGCACCGTCAGCGCCTGCTACCACCTGCTCTACATGGGCAAAAAGGCAAGCTCGTCCTCGCAGACTCCTCCCCCGCCGGCAGACGACCTGCTCAACCACTACACCTGCGAGCAGATGCGCGCGCATTGGCTGTCGCTCGGCCTGTCCGAGAAGCCGGTGAGCTTTAGCCCCAAGGCATACGACACCCGCGTGACCGGCAAGGACAAGGACGGCAACGAGGTACACGCCTGCGACGACAAGCGCGTCATCGATCCGGCCCTTAAGGAAAGCGCCCTTTTGACCGGCGTCTTCAACCGCCTGGCCCGCAGCTGCTTCTACGGCGTCGCCGTCAAGGAAGGCGACGAGAGCCCGTACCGCAACGGTTGCATTCCCGCTGGCGCCGCCTCGGCCACCGTGGTCGAGGCCGCCGAGCAAGCCGCCCTCGCGTTTGAGCAGGCCATGTACAAGTTCGAGACGCACCACGCGCTCGCTGTGTGCGACGACTACCTGCGCGCCGCCAACAAGCGCTGGAGCGATGCCTCCAAGGCCGCCAACAAGCTCGAGGGCGAGCCGGCCAACGCCGCCATGACGCAGGCCCTCGTCGACGCCTTTACCGAGCTGCGCGTAGCGACCGTGCTCATGCACGGCATCGTGCCGGCCGGCTGCGAGCTCATCTGCGAGTACTTCGACGTTGACCCGGTCGCCTTCTTTAGCTGGGATAACATCTTTGCCTCCACGGATGAGTTTGTGGAGAGCCTGGGCGAGAAGCCCGGCGAGCACCGCGTGAAGCCGCTGCCCCCGCGCTTCGACTTCTTTAGCAAGCACGAGAGCCAGTACTAAAGCACGCCAGCAGCGGCGTGCCCGGAAAGTAGTCAATTTGGGACGGGAAGGAAAGACGGATGTCCAAGCCGCGTCGTCGTAAGCAGAAAAAGCAGGTCAAGGCCGAGCTCAAGCTCAGGCAGTTTGCTGCTACCGAGCTTTCCGACCAGCTTGCCGCCCAACACTCCGCCGCCGACCTGCCGCGCTTTATGGTCGACGCGGTTGCCGGCGCTTATACGCCTGCCGATGCCGAGCTCATGATCGAGGGCTTTGGCGCCGCAGCCACGCGCCCGGTCACGCTGCGCGCCAACACGCTCAAGGCGACCGCCGAGGACATCGCCGCGGCACTCGACGCCGCCGGGATCGCCCACCGCTCCGTCGCATGGTACCCGGACGCTTTCATCCTGCCCGAAGCCCAGGTTTCCGACCTGTGGGACCTCGACATCTACCGTGACGGCAAGATCTACCTGCAGAGCCTGTCGTCCATGATGCCGCCTTTGGTGCTGGGCGCACGTGCCGGCGAGGACATCCTGGACATGTGCGCGGCCCCCGGCGGCAAGACGACGCAGATCGCCGCCCTCACCCAGGGCCAGGCTCATCTCACAGCCTGTGAGATGAGCATTCCCCGTGCCGAAAAGCTCGAGGCCAACCTGGGCCGCCAGGGCGCCAAAAACGTGCCCGTCATGCGTATTGACGCACGCAAGCTTGACGAGTTCTTCCGCTTTGACCGTATCCTGCTCGACGCCCCCTGCACCGGTACGGGTACCGTCATCAGCGGCAACGAAAAGAGCCTGCGCGGCCTCACCGAGCAACTGCTCGTCAAGTGCGCCCGCTCGCAGCGCGCGCTTCTGGATCGTGCCATGGGGGCTCTCAAACCGGGCGGCACGCTCGTCTATTCGACGTGTTCGATCTTGCCGCAGGAAAACGAGGATGCCCTGCAAGAGGCCCTCGACAAGCACATGGACTGCGAGCTCATCCCCCTCGACGGCACGCCGAGCGAAAGCGAAGCGCGTCGCGCACAGGATACCGGCGACAAGCCGCGTATCGAATGCAACGCCCTTACCGAAGCCATTGCCGCCGGCCACGTCTCGGCCATTGCCAACGGCATGCCCGGCACGCTGACCATTCCGCCCAGCCGCGACTTTGAGGGCTTCTACATCGCCCTGGTCCGAAAACGCAGCTAGCGCACGGATTCAAAACTCAACAAGCTATCGCCGTGCGCGCCTGTCCTGCTGGTCCTTATGCCGCGCAAGCGCTTCACGTTCCTTGCGCTCGACCTTTTTGCCCTTAATGGCCGTGACCACAAAGTAGATGACCGCGGCGGCAACGATTGCGCCCACGCATAGGCCAATCGAGCCCAACATTGCCGAGAATTCCATACCGCGTCACCTCTCTTTTGTATACGGGACATTCAAGATAGCACCTCGATTCCCGCCACCACAGCTCCTTCACGTTCGCCGGCCTTCAGTCTAACGGATGGAGTGGCGGGGAAAAATCAACTCGTCAAACGATTTAGCACTCGCAGCGCCGGTCATACACTGCCGACCGCACAACATAGAAACGGACCGCTATGGATTCTCTCAACGACCTAAACGAGCGCGTCGACGCCTTTGTCGCCACCAGCTCCTTCGATACGCCTGCCGCGACGAACGACCAAGCCCCCATTGATGTTCCCGCCGAGGTTCACGAGGACATCGTCGCCTCGGTCGACTTCTCCGAGGTAGAGCTTGCAGACGAATTTACCGAGCCCCAGGTGGCCGTAACTCCCAACGGCCTCTTGCCCATGGAGCCGCTGCCCATCGACGGGCGCCTGCGCAAGGCGGCCCTCCGTATGCCCGATGAGATCGAGGAGGCCAGCGGTTTTACGCTCTTTGGTCGCCGCATCAAATCGCTCATCTACACCACCGACGTGGCGGTCATCCGCAATTCCAATGCCGACGCCGTGTTTGCCGTCTACCCCTTCACGCCGCAGCCCGCCATTACGCAGGCGCTGCTGACCGTTGCCGAGTGCCCGGTCTTTGTGGGCGTTGGCGGCGGCACCACCACCGGTAAGCGTTCCGTGCAGATGGCGGCCGTCTCCGAGATGCAGGGTGCGGCGGGCTGCGTGGTCAACTCCCCCGCCACCGCCGAGATGGTCGAGCACATCACCAACATCGCCGACATCCCCGTAATCGCCACGGTCGTTCGCTGCGACGACGATGCTCATGCCAAGGTGCGCGCCGGAGCCAAGATCCTCAACATCGCGGCCGGCAAGAACACGCCCCAGGTCCTGCGCGAGCTGCGCGAGCACTATCCCAACCTGCCGCTCATCGCACCGGGCGGCAAGACGCCCGAGAGCATCCGTGAGACCATCGCCGCCGGCGCCAACGCCATCATCTGGACGCCGCCATCGGCCCAGCAGCTGCAGACCGACATGATGCAGCGCTATCGCAAGATGAAGGAAGACGCCACGCCTGTCATCTCGCGCGACGATGTGCCCATTATCGACCAGGTCGCCGCCGCCGAGGTCAGCCAGGTCGAGAACATGAATCCCGACGTGCCGATCCCCGACGAAGTCATCGAACGCGTCGCTTCGATCCACGACCATATCGAGGAGCGTCGCGCCAACCGCGGACTCAAACCCTCGCTGCACGGTTTCTTCTTCCGCGGAAAGAAACGCTAGCCGCAACAGCAAGGCCCGTCCCGCAAACAACGGGACGGGCCTTTTTCTGTTATCGAATGTCAGGAGGGACAGGCGCAGCCGTTAAAACCGTCAGCCAGCCCACGAACGTTAGCCCACGCGCTTGTCGCCCATAAAGAAGACGGCCACCGTGCCAGGACCGGTATGCGAGCCAATCAGAGCACCGATGCTATTGATCTCAATCTTGCCTTTGAGCTGCGGAACCTGTTCCTCTATCAGCGCCGCAACAGCCTCGGCGTCCTCGCGGCACGCCGAGTGCGACATGATGCACTTGCCCGAATAGTTCGCGCCGTCCTGTACATACGCCATCACGGTCTTGGCCATCTCGGAGATCGCGCGCTTCTTGGTGCGAATCTTCTCACGCGGCGCCAGCTCACCTTCGCAATCGACCGTCATAAGCGGGCAAATCTTGAGCGCCGTGCCGATGATTGCACTCGCGGCCGAAATGCGACCGCCGCGCAGGTAGCTCGACAGATCGGTCGAGAAGAACCAGTGGTGCAGGTTGAGTTTATGTTCTTCAATCCAAGCGGCCGTCTCGTCGAGCGAAGCGCCGCTATCGCGAACGTCGGCGGCACATTCCGCCAGCAGGCCAAAGCCCGAAGACGCCGCCAGCGAATCGATAACGCGCACCTTGCCGCCCTGGGGATAGCGATCCGCGAGCATCCGTGCAGCAACGCAGGCCGATCCATACGTACCCGAAATACCCGACGACAGCGCCAGGTGCAGCACGTCTTTACCCTCGGCAACAAACGGCTCCCAGAACTCCTCGTACTCACCCACGCTCACCTGAGACGTCTTGGGCATGGCGCCCGCGGCAATCTGGGCAAAAAACTCGTCCGGCGCAATCGACTGATACAGATCGTCCGTATAGACAACATCGTCGATCTCGTAATGAAAACACACGACAGGGATATTGCGCGATTCAAAGAACTCGCGGGTTCGGTCGGCGGCGGATTCACAGGTCAGGACAAAATCACTCATATGAGGCTCCTTACTCATTGCTGCGCAAATTATCGCACAGCAAGCGTGAATACGGTACAAATGTCCACTATTTACCAAATTGAACCAAAGGTAGTGAACATCTTTACCGTCATCCTCTCTATCGATCCAGGAGGCATGCGCCTGCAAAACGACCCCACGTCTCCATTCAACCGCCATATCTACCTCAACTAAATCGATTTACCAAACCGTTCGGCCAACAATTCGACTTCCCATCCCCAATCGAAACAAAAGCAGCGCATACTGATAAACGTTTGACGCTGTCTGTCAGTTTTACCAACCACATCGGAAGGTGCTTCATGGTCGCATTCGATCGCAATCCGCAAGACTTCAAGTATCTTCGCCTGCTGTCGAGACAGTTCCCCACCGAGCAATCCGCATTCACCGAGATCATCAACCTCTCGGCCATCCTCAACCTGCCCAAGGGCACCGAGCATTTTATGAGCGATGTGCATGGCGAGTACGAAGCCTTCATGCACATCCTCAACAACTGCTCGGGCGTCGTGCGCGAGCATGTCGACGAGATCTTTGGCGACACGCTCTCCTTTGACGAAAAGGGCGAGCTGTGCACGCTCATCTACTATCCGCGCGAGAAGATCGATCTTGTCCGCAGCCGGCGCGAGGACTCGCCCACCTGGTACAAGACCATGCTCGACCAGCTCATTGTGGTTGCCCGCTCCCTTTCGAGCCGCTACACCCGCTCCAAGGTGCGTAAGGCCATCCCGCGTGATTACGCCTACATCATCGACGAGTTGCTGCACACGCACCCGGACGAGAACAACTATCGCGTGCGCTATCACGAGCGCATCGTGGAGTCCATCCTGGAGACCGCGAGCGCCGACGACTTTATCGAGTCGCTCGCCTCGCTCATCAAGCGCCTGGCTGTCGACCATCTGCACCTGGTGGGTGACATCTTTGACCGCGGCGGCGGCGCGGCCAAGATTATGGACCGTCTGCTCACCTACCATTCGCTCGACATCCAGTGGGGCAACCACGACCTGCTGTGGATGGGCGCTGCGGCCGGCGAGCCCGCCTGCATCGCCACGGTGCTGCGCAACAACCTGCGCTACGACAATTACGAGATCCTCGAGAACGATTACGGCATCTCCCTGCGCGAGCTTGTCGCCTTCGCCGACGCCACCTACACCGCTGGCGAGTCCATCACCCCGCTCATCAAGGCCATCAACGTGCTGCTCTTTAAACTCGAGGGCCAGATTATCCAGCGCCACCCCGAGTTCGACATGACCGACCGCCTGTTGCTCGACAAGATCGACCACGACACCGGCGCGGTCACGCTTGCCGACGGCAGCGTGTGGCCGCTCACGACCAACGACTTCCCCACCGTCGACCCGGCGGATCCCTACACGCTCACGCCCCAGGAGCAGCACATCATCGACAAGCTCGTGTCCGAGTTCGCCACCGCCGATCACCTGCATCGCCATATCGATTTCCTCTACATGCACGGCTCGATGTACAAGGTCACCAACGGCAACCTGCTGTTCCACGGCTGCGTGCCGCTCAATGAGGACGGCACCTTTAGCAGTATGAACTGCCTGGGCACGTGGCACGCCGGCCGCGATTATTTCGATTTTTGCGACCATATCGCCCGCCGTGCCTGGCGCACCGGCGACCGTGACGCCCTCGACTGGATGTGGTACCTGTGGATCGGCTTTAACTCACCCGCCAGCGGACGTCTGGTGCGTACCTTTGAGCGCGCCTATATCGCCGACAAGAGCACCTGGGTCGAGCCGATGGACCCGTACTACACGCTCACTACGTCGCCCTCGGTCTGCGACGACATCATGCACGAGTTCGGCGTCGTCCCCATGGCATGTTCGCCGACCGGTCACATCATCAACGGCCACACGCCCGTTAAAACCACCAAGGGCGAGCAGCCCATCCGCGCCGACGGCAAACTGCTGGTCATCGATGGCGGCTTCTGCCGCGCCTACCACCCCAAGACGGGCATCGCCGGATACACGCTCATCTCGAGTTCGCGCGGATGCCGCCTTAAGTCGCACCAGGCCTTTACGACGGTTGCCGAGGCGCTCACCCGCAACGTGGACATTGCGAGCGAGACTAATCGCTTTGACCAGGCCGACCGTCGCCGCATGGTGAGCGACACCGATTCCGGCGCCAAGATCCGTGGCCAGATCCAGGACCTGCGCCAGCTGCTCGATGCGTATAGAAACGGTGCTATCGAGGAGCGAATCTAGCGATGCCTGCGGGGATTGGCTAAACTTTCTGCGTTTGTCATCCCCGCGGCGCCCCGGCGCCAGCTTAAGGCAGGTACCATGCAAAAGCTCCTTGCGCAGATCATGAAGTTTGGCGTCGTCGGCGTCATTGCCACGGTCATCGACTTTGGCATCATGAATCTGCTCCACTACGGTCTGGGCCTCAACATCCTCATCGCCAACACCAGCGGCTTTATCGTCTCGCTTATCTTTAACTACGTCGCGAGCATGAAGTACGTGTTTGCGCACAAGGAGGGCATGAGCCGCCACCGCGAGTTCATCATCTTTGTCGTGCTGTCCGTCATCGGTCTGGCACTTAACGACGGTATCGTGCTGGCACTCAACGCCGGCCTGGGGCTCGAGGCCAATATCGCCAAGATTTGCGCCACCGCGCTCGTCATGGTCTACAACTTTGTAACCCGCAAGATCTTCCTAGAGGGCGACGAGACCAAGTAGCTCGGCGTTCTCGCAGTGTACGGGGCCCGCGGACGGCATGCGCTCAGCGCAGCATCGTCCACGGGCCCTACTCGTTTACGGGTAAATTTGGCACGTTTGCGGATTGTCTCTTGAAAATTTGGCGAGTTCGTATAGTTCTTGGCAAAGACCTTACGTTTCCCTTGCAAAAGCTCTAAAGTATCCTCTGCTCGATTCATCAACGCATTGGATGTGATTACGTGCGCAAGGCACTGGCACAACCTCATACGAAGCAGTTCCTCAAGTTCGCTGTCGTGGGACTTATCTCCTTTGGCATCGACTGGGGCATGCTCATTGCGCTTGTCGAGCTGTTCCACCTGGACTTTTTGATGAGCACCACGATTTCGTTTGTCACGTCCGTCGTGGTCAACTACTGGCTCAGCATGAAGTACGTGTTCGACCACCGCGAGGGCATGAGCCGCAAGCGCGAGTTCACGATCTTCACCATCCTGTCGGTGATTGGCCTGGGCCTCAACGACCTGTATATGTTTGTGGGCGTCACGTTTTTGAGCATCGGCTACCAGGCCATGAAGGCCATCGCCACATTCTTGGTCACCTGGTACAACTACTTTAGCCGCCGCTTCTTCCTCGAGGGCGCAAGGTCGTAGATTGCCGAACATATGCTTGAACGCAAAGCCGGCTGGAACATCACGTTCCAGCCGGCTTTTTGTTTGCCGAGCTTTCTATAATTGCCGATAAGAGCGCACGAGACGGATCACGATGCCGAAATGGGACACGCTTTCCCATGGGCCTCCCCGGGGAAACCGCATCCCAGAATAGGACCTCAAAACGGGACACAGTTTCCCAATAGAACTCCAACCGGAAAGTGCATCCCAGAATTCAGCTCAAAAGTGGGATGCGCTTTCCGGTTGAGCCTTGATTGGGAAACTCCGTCCCATTCGCATCAAAAAACGGGCGGCCTGGATGTTTGTCCGAGCTGCCCGTTCCGTGCGTTATGTTGAGATCCCTAGCCTGTTACGTAATACCAGACGACGTTGTCGCCGTTGGAGAGAACGTAGTTGCTGCAGGCCGTCATGGGCGTCGAGCCGTTGACAGAGTACATCCAACCGCTCGTGCCGCCATACTGCTTCTCGGCCAAACCGCCGATCGCGGCGACATACGTGCCGTACGATGAGCCGTGTGCGTTGACGGAAAGCCCGAGCGCGCATAGGGCGTCGTAGACGGTGGCACCTTCGTTAAAGGTATAGGTGCCGCCGGCGGACACAGGATTGCCCACGGCACTCGACGTAACCGAGACCGACACAGTAACGTATCCAGACTCCTGCGAGCCACCCTGGCCGCCCGTGGAAGCGCCTCCGCCGTTAGAGGCCGTGGCCCCGCCAGACGACTGGCCACCGCCCGAAGAGGCACCGCCAGACGTGTTGGTCGTATCGGCAGCTCCGGTATTCTGAGAAACCGATGCTTCGCCAGACTTCTTGCCATCCTGCTCTTCGGACTTTTTGCCTTCCGAGTTTTTATCCGAGCTCTTGTTCGAAGACTCGGAATCGCCCTTGGCGTCACCCGAGTCCTTGGACTTATCTTTCGCATCGCCCGAAACCTTGGAATTCTTGGAGTCGGCCTTGCTAGAAGCAGCAGCCGAACCAGGCACCTTGGCATCATTGGCGACGACGCTCTCCCCCGTCACGGTCTGGACGATCCAATCAATGGACCAGGCGCCGCTCTCGGAGGGGTGGACAAAGCCCAGCGATACGACGATCAACGCGATACAAACCGCGGTCAGAGCGCCAAGCATCGCCTTGCGCCGCGGGGCGGACGCCGCCGAAGCGGCGCCCTTTTGCTTTGCATCGTCGAGCTGGATAAACGAGGAGTCGGGCTGCTGCCCGTTGGTCCCCTTGGGCTTATCGGGCATTACCGTCACCCTTGCCGCGCTTGGTCAGCATGAAGACGGCGATGAGCGCGAGACCGATCACGCCGGCCGCGATGCCGACAATAGCGAGCGGGTTGAGGCCAGACTCCTGCGCGGAAGCCTCAGTGGACTTCTTGGCAGTGGTCGTGGAAGCGGATGCCTTGTCGGACTTGCCGTCCTTCTTGTCAGACTTCTTCTCGTCCTTCTTGTCGGACTTGTCGGAGTCCTTCTTGTCGGACTTGTTGTCCTTGGTCCCGCTCTTGGTCGACACCGTCGTCTTGGTCACCGGCTTCTGACCCGGGGCGACAGCGCCACCCTTCGAGCCGGAGCCAGTGCCCGCGCCGGTACCAGCACCAGTGCCGGAGCCGCTGCCACCGTTAGAGCCAGAACTGCCATTGCCGTCAGGGTTAACGGCGTTCTTGGTCCACTTGGCATACAGCGTCATATCGGCCGTCACCGGCGTGCTGAAGTCATACGCCTCCGTGCAAGCCTCATCGGTGTACCAGCCACCGAAGGTGTAGCCCTCACGCGTCGGATCGGCAGGCTTAACCAGCTTGCCGTCGGCCGTAGTCTGGAAATCGACCTTGGAACCCTCGCCAGTCTCGAACGAGACCTTAACGCCACCATTCAGCTTGAACAACGTGCCGGAATCGTTGATGTAGTAGAGGTTGCCCTTGGCGTCGCAGGCAATCGGCGAGTCGCAGTAGTTGTTGTGTCCCGTTGCGCTAAACGCACCGGTCGCCTGCGCGTCACCCAGCTTGTAGCGATAGACACCGCCGCCCGAGGTGTAGTTCACATAGTCGGAAGTCGCACCGTAGTTAACCGTGAAGTAGACATACGTGCCATCTGCCTGGGCGCTCACGAGCGGTGCACCCTTGATGCCGCCGATGGGAAGCGCGGAGCCATCAGCAGACGAAACCAACGTCGTAGCAAAGTCATTATCAAGGTCGACAATCGCCAGCGCAGAGCCACCGGAAACCTCGCCGCCGACAATCAGCTTGTTGCCATACAGCGTAGGCATGCAGGCGCATCCCGTAAGACCCAGGTCGACGACGCGCTCTTCGGAAATGCGCGAAGCGGCATCCGCATCACGCGAACTACCGTCAGAAATCGCCAAAACGTGCAGCTTGCCATCGCGCGAAATCAGATAAGCATGGCTACCGTCGGCGGAGAGCACACAGGAGGAGTTAACGATAGCCCCAACGGAAACGCTTCCAAGCACAGCGCCCGAAGACTTGCTGAGCATCTCAACGGTACCGGCGCTGGTGGGAACCAGAATAAAGCCGTCACCCACGGTAGCGCCCGTCCAGTAATAACCCTCATCGGCGTTGACGTGCTGCCAGGAAACGGCACCGGTCAGGATATTGATGCGCGTCAGATGGCCGTTGTTATACACGCCCTTACCATAGTCGACATCAACGGTGCCGACATAGAGATAGTTGCCATCGACCGTCAGCTGAGAATTCGACTGAGCAGTTTTGCTCACAGGGTCGGTAACCCAAACCGTCGTGAGCGTATCGGCCGTCAGAGCCTGGACCGCACCGCCATCGAGCGGGACGATGACCAAGCCGTTCGTATAAATCGGACGCGTCGTGTAGCCAATCGCAGTCTTAAGATTCGACTCGGCCAGCACCTTGCCCGACTCGGCATCGATCTTAAGCAGGCGCTTGTTGACGGCGAGATACACATTGCCGTTTACGACAATCGGCTCGCTCGCGTTGGGGTACGTGGCGCCCGAATAGGCCTTCCAATCAAACGTCCAAGAGCTTGCCAGCGCGCCCGTAGGCGTGGACACGTTCTCGACCACCGCATTGGAATTGCCGCTCCAGTCGGCTTTCCAATCGGTCGGGCGCGAAGCGCTCGGATCAACTACGACTTCATCGGGATTAGGAACGGTATCGCCAGCAGCATAAGCCCAGACGATCTTGTCACCCGACTTGAGCACATAGTCGCTATCGAGCTGAGACCCAGGAACGCCGTTGACAAAGAACGACCAAGCACCCGACAGCTCGGTGCCATCAAGCGGAGAGACAAGAGTGTGAACGCCCCAATAACCAAATTGGTCGTACATCTTGGACTTGACGCCAACGGCATCGAAGTAGGCAGCAGAGGCATCCTTGATCGTCGTGCCCTCGACAAACACCTGCATCGAAGGATCAGTCCAGCGCTGAGCCTTATCGTCCTTCTTGCCGATGATCTCCATCGAAACGGAGACCTGACCAGGCATGGTGCCGTCGGAGCCATAGACCCAAGCAATCTCGTCGCTTGCCTTAAGCGTATAGGCGCCCGCACCAACATCAACAGGCTTGCCATTGACAAAGAACTGCCAATATTTCCAGGTGTTTTCGTCAACCTTCTCGCTCGAGAGGGTCACGTTCTTTTCGAACGGCGAGGTCAGCGACTCGAGATACCAGCCAAACGAGCTCTCCCCCGTTTTGGCGCCAATGCCAGACTTTTTAAAGATCTGCTCGGAAAGGTCAGCAGCGGTTGTTCCCTCGTCCACGAGAGCTGTCGTAGGCTGTGCCCACGTCTGCTGGGCGCCCGAAGCATCCTGGCCGATAACGGTGCAGCTTACCGAAAGCTGATCGGCAGGAGCGGGGTCGTTGTACTTCGAGTAGCACCAGACGACGGAGTCGCCGGCCTTGAGCGTGTAGCCGCCGGCGCCGACCATGGAGGACTTGCCGTTGATGAACAGCTGCCAGTACGCGCCGGTCGCCGAGTCGTAGGCGAGCGTGCGGTCGGAGTCGAAGGGCGACGTGATCGAGTTGAGCGCCCAACCCCAGCTGCCATCGGGGTCGTAGTCGGCCTTAAGGCCAGTCTGCTTGAAAAGCTGTTCGGAGAGGTCGGCCGCAGTCGAGCCTTTCTTCAGCGTAATGTTCTGAGCGGCAGCCCAGGTCTGCTGAGCACCCTTGGCGTCGGTGCCGACGACCGAACACGTCGCGGAAACCTGCGTGGAAACCGCGCCCGTGGGATCCTCGTACACCAGCTCGAGCGTGTCGCCATCGCTCGGGTAGTAGCCCGTGGCATAAGAGTTGGCAGCCTTGCCATTAATATCAAAACGCCAGTACTTATAGCCGGACGCCGTGTTTTCCGTCGCGAGCGTCTGGGACTTATCGGGGTTCGTAACCGAATAGGGAACGCCACCGTCCGTGCTATAGCTATAGCCGGCGTCGTCAAGCACCTTGGCAAAGATGTCCCAGGCAGACATTTTTTGGGTACTCGACCACTCAAACGAGGCCGTCGGCACCCAGTCCACAAGGTCATAGGACTGACCGACATCGTGCTTGCTTACGCCTACAACCCTGACGTTAACGGAAAGAGACTTTTCGTCGGAAGAATTAACGAGCCAAGCGGTGCTCTTGACATCGTTGTTGCCGGCGTTTGCCACGACATAGGCGTATTTGCCCTCAGCCGAGGCGGGAAGCGTGATCGCGCCGGTCGTTTCGTCGGCGCCAAACAGCTCGTGGGCATTTGTGCCCTCAGCGTCATCGGCGAGATACCAGCGGTAATCGACGAGGGAGCCCTCGGGGAGTGCCGTCTCGTAATCGCCCCAATCGCCCGTTGCCATGTAATTGGCAGTAGGGGTAAGCGTTCCGCCGACCTGTGCAAGGTTGCCGCTCGAAGCGACATTAACCGATGTCAGGGTATACGCCTTGGCATCTTCGCCCTTGACGATGGCATAACGCGTGGAGGCATAGTCGGTGTTGTAGCCACCGTCGACGATGCACTTGAGGTACTTGCCGACGTACTTTTGCGAAATTACGAACGACGGCCTGTGCGCGTTCTCATCCGTCAGCGTCGTGAACGGACCCTGGGCGCTATCGGCAATCTGCCACGTATACGTCAGTTGATCAGATGTAAGCTCGGCACCCTTTGTTCCTGCAGACGTCTTCTCGAATGCAGTAACACCGATCTTTTCGCCACTCTTGTAGACAAACTTGGCGTCATCGCTCTGATCGCCGACGATCTTTTTGAGATACGCCAGGAACAGCTCGTGCGAGCCTGCGGCCTTAACGGCCACAGCAGTAGTCGCCTCTACGGTGTTATCGCCCGCAGTGGCCGACACGCTCACCCAGCGCTTGGCGTAGTCATCGGGAATCGTAAAGCTGCTGTCGGTTTTGCCCTCGACCACATGCCAGTCGGTCTTCGCATCAAACGCAGAGGAAGACGGGTCGACAGAGGACCAACGCCACGTGTAGGTAACGCCCTCGGTAACCGGCTCAGACGAGTAATCGACCGCCTTGTAGGCGCACGCCTCAATCGTAGAGCCAGTGTCCTTGGCGCCCTTGCTCGCATTGGTAAATGCAACTGAATCGAGCGTCGTCGCGCCCTTGGGCAGAATGCGGCCCGCCTTGGTCTCACAGCTATCGGAGCCGGGGATACCCTTCTTGGCCTTAGCGACCACCTTGAGGTAGCGGTTCGCGCACTCCTTGGTAACCGTGAAGGTATCACCAGTTGCAACCTGCTCGAACGTGCCGTCAGCAGAATCGGCCACCCACCAAGAAAAATCGACCTTGTCGGAGCCATAGAGGTCAGTCGGCGTGTCGTAGTTAAGGTAGTAGGCGGCAGCCTTAATCGTGTCACCGACGTTAGCGTTGGGGACGTTCTCATAATCGTCGCCAAATTCGGCGCCGTTATAGGCGAGAACGATGTGGCCTAACGCGATCTGGTCACTCGCGGCAACAGGACCCGGCGTATTGTAGCCAACAGACGCGGGCGTCCCGAAAGAGCTGCTCGGACCGTACAGCTCCTGGCCATCGCCGACAACCTTAACGCGAATGTACTTGCCCGCAAGCTGCGAGGCGAGTTCGTCCGTAATCGTTAGCGACTGGCCGGTCTGACCGGGAATCACCTGATAGGCAGAGTCCTCGGCATCGCGCGTATCGGACGCAAGCCACTGATAGGTCCAGCCACCCTGCGCCGCAATACGCTTATTGGGGACCGCTTCGCCGTCGTAGGCATTCGCCCAAAGTGTAGTGCCAGGGTTCAGTATCTCGGCCTTGACGGACGAATACGAGCTCGAATCGTCTGCCGAAGACTGGATGAGGACATAAGACTTTGCATCCAGGGCCGTCTTGGTAGGAACGGGTGCCTTGATGGTGTTCGTCGCCGTCAGCTTTTGGTTGTTGGCGCCCTTGGTCGGGCCGTAGATGACGTTACCGCTTGCATCGGTAATGCGTACGCGCAGGCACTTGCCGTTAAGCTGAGTACGCAGGGCATCGTCCAAAACGATCGATGCGCCCGTCTGGCCCTCGACAGGAACAAATGCGGAATTGTCCGCATCGCTCTTGTTGCTGATGTCGGCAGCAAGCCACTGATAGGTGCAGCCCGAAGCGCTGGCGCGCTTGCTGGACGAAGTCCAAACATTCGCATAGAGCGTAGTATTGCTCTGGATAAAAGCGGTGAAGTTAGAGCCAGCCCAACGAGAAGGCGACTGGCTTTTTCCGACGCTGACACCATTATTCGAGGAAAACGTATCAGCGGCACGAGACGCGGCCTTGGCAACACTGGGCTCGCTGGCCACCGCAGTCGCGTCGCCGGTCTCGGCGGTGGTGTCAGACGCCTCGCTCGCCGGGGTGGCCGAAGCAGGGTCTGACGCAGCGGGGTCGTCCGATGCATCATCGCTCACGTTGTCAGGCGCGGCCGAACCCGTATCCCCAGTTTCGGAGGAGCCACCTGCAGCCGAATCGTTTGCGTCGGCAGCAGCCGCGGTAGTATCTGCAGCACCGTCCGTGGCCTGCGCGCCCTCGCTCGGCGTTGTGGCCTGAGCCACGGCCTCGGCAATGCCCTCGGCGCCATCGGCCCACAGCTGGGCCGGTGTGGTGCCAAAGGCCATCGCGAAGGCCAGGAATGCCACCAGGCCGCGCTTGGCTACGCCGCGCGCGATCGCCCCATGGCGACGCAACGAGGCGCGCTTGCGCTCGTCCTCAAACATATCCATTTGTCCCCCATTGTCTGTACTTGGAGCGTTGCCCTGAGGCTGCCCCACGTCATCGCGCATGCTGCGCTCGAGTTCCCCCATCGGGGTCCCCCTTCCCTCCAGAGCCCTATGCACACCGGCGGCATACGCCGCAGCCGCATGCAAGATGGGAGGCGATCCGACTTAACCTTAACGGCTCGGGTACGTCGTCCGATCTGCGACGCGAGCATCCCGAGCCAAGAGGAATTACGGTTACTGGTACAGCCGGGGACTTGCACCCCGATTCTCCCAAATGCGCAGGAAAACCACGCATTCGTGCGTCTCCGCACCACCATCTAGGCCATTGATTATTACTGTCAGTATGGTATCACGCAAAAGGGCCCCGTACGCAGGCGAAGCCCAAGGTAAAAGCTATTGTTTGCGATAGGAAAGAGTTGGGTATGGAAGGGCGCCGTGGGACAAGGCACCGTGCAGCTACGCTAGTGCTTGCCGCCGTGACTGTTGCGCCAGATATTGCGGCCCAGCATGAGCGCCAAAACCAGCGCGCTCACATAGCCAACAAAGCCGATGATCGGAATACCGAGCACAACAGGCTCGATGCGCGCATAGTAGACCACCGAGGAACCGATAAACAGACCGGCGATGACAATGGCCATTGACATGCGGTCGACGATGCCGCCTATCTGACGCAGCGCCTTGTCGCTACTCATGAGCTGCAAGTTCAGCTTGAGCTGACCGCGCGTGAGCATTCGCGACGCCAGGCCCAGATACTCAGCCGCTTCGAGCGAACCCTTTGCCGCTCGGTAGCTACTCGCCGCGAAATCGCGACTCATGTCGCGCATGCGTGCGTAGGTACTCTTCTCGTTTTTGATATGCGTCTGGATGATCTGGATCATGTTGACGTTGGGCATGTACTCGGTCAGCAGGCCCTCGAGTGTCACCATGCCGCGCGCGAACATCGTCACCACGCTCGGCAGCTCAACGTCGTTTTTGCGCGCCAGGTTTAGCAGCGAGGTCAAAAACTCGCCGATATCAAGATCCTTAAGATCGAGCCCCGCAAAGTCGGCGACGATAAAGTCCAAGTCGGACAAAAAGGCCGAATGGTCGAGCTCGGCCGAATCGCCGCGCGTCACGGCAAAGCGCATGAGCGAATCCTTGAGCTTG
The DNA here is from genome assembly GCA_900541195.1 of uncultured Collinsella sp. Classification (GTDB taxonomy): domain Bacteria; phylum Actinomycetota; class Coriobacteriia; order Coriobacteriales; family Coriobacteriaceae; genus Collinsella. Next base: position 50,621 of record UQIY01000005.1, read on the forward strand.
GGCACGTCGCCCTCGGCCACGGCGAAAATCATGTCCTTGACGATACCGCGGTCGTGACTCGACATGCGCCCGACCATGCCCAGGTCGATAAAGTAGACGATGCCGTCCTTGAGGATGATGTTTCCCGCATGCGGGTCGGCATGGAAAAAGCCGTCGTCGAGCACCTGCGTCGAGTAGTCCTCGACAATCGCCGAGCCGATCTTTTCCAGGTCATAGCCCTCAGCCACCAGGCGCTCGGGATCGGCAATCGAGATGCCGTCAATGTAGTCCATGACCACGACGTGCTCGGTGCAAAGGTCCAGGTAGGACTTGGGGCACGACACGCCGTGCACGCTTTTGTGGAAGTCGTAGAAATCGTTGAGGTTTTTGGCCTCGGCCAAAAAGTTGGTCTCCTCGCGAAACGAGGTCCACAGCTCCTCGACCACGCCGTGCAGGTCAACAAACTGATCGGTGTTGACAAACTTGGAAACGATGCGCACCACCGAGCGAATGATGTCGATGTCCTGCGCCATGACCTGTTGCGCGCCGGGGCGCTGCACCTTAACGGCCACGTCCTCGCCGGTCACCAGGCGGGCGCGGTGTACCTGCGCGAGCGACGCGCTACCGAGCGGGTTGGGGTCGATCGCGTCGAACATCTGCCCCAGGCGCTGGCCGTACTCCTCTTCCAGACAGCGGAGCACTACCTCATACGGCACCGGCTCTACGTCGGAGCGCAGGCGACGCAGCTCGTCGCAAAACCGCTGCGGCAAAATCTCGGAACGGTTAGCCAGAATCTGCCCCATTTTAACGAACATGGGGCCGAGCTCTTCGAGCAGGCGGCGCAGGCGAACCGGCGTAAGGTTATCCCACACGCGGTACTTTTTGATCAGGCGAACGATCTGCCCGATGCGCTCGCGGCGGCCCGCCGGCGTGAGCTGGTATTCCTCGTCCGGCGCCATCGCGTCGGGCTCCTCGGGCACCATATCGACAGCGCGCGGCTTCTTGCGAGCGCCCGAGACGGCGGCATCGACCTCGTCGACAACCGCCGTCTCGTCACCCAAGGGATCTAGATTGTTGTAATCGGTGGTGGAATCTGCCATCTGCGCTGCTACTCGGCCTCTTCGGTGTCCTCTGCATCGTCGGGCTCAACGGACTCGACGGGCACCGAGGTCACGTTATCCTCGACCGAATCGACGATGTCGCGCACATGGGCCAAAAAGGCCGTGCGCTCGGGGGCGGTCATAACGCGGACGCGGGCCAGGATGAGCTCGTCGAGCACGCGCTGTGCCGCAGTCTCGCCCTGCATGCCCAGGCGCTCGGTCAAGTCGGAGATGGTGCCACCGGCCTGCTCGAACATATCGGACACGCTGCGGGCGATATCGGGGGTGCCGGCGTCCTTGCGGACCTGCTCGCCCTTGGTATTGAGGTCGTCGAGGACCTTCTTGCCGCCCTCGACGGCAACGGCGGCGGCGCCGAAGCCCACGTTGATGGCACCGTTAACAAGCTGATCGAATTTCATAACCATGGTTGGCTCCAATCATGAACAACTGCATTGGCCTTCTTGTACCCAAGATTGGGCGAACGACACAAAATCGTTTGTCGCCGGGATAGAAATCGAGCGGGGCAAAGCCTTTGACGGCGTTTGCCCCGCTCGTTCGCTGCAATGCGGCTTTTACCTAATGTTATCGTTCATCGCGAAGGAGTTCTTCATGGCACAGCTCGTGGTGTAGAGCACCTTGCCCAACAGAGCATCGGTTTCCACGCGCACAAGCTCGGCAAAGGCCTCGTTAGCACGGGCGAGCTCGGCAGGCACCTCGGCCTCGGGCAGCGCGGCTACGACAGCGTCAACGTCGTGAATCTGCTTGTGGCCCATGCCGCCGACCTTCTCCTGATAGTCCTCGACCGCGCGACCGCACTCGTGGAAGCGAACATCCGCCAAGGCACCGATCAGGCGATTTGCCCAATAGAAATTCTCGGACGTCACGCGAGCCTGCGTGTCGGCGTAGTACTCGGGCATGGTCTCGACATTGGCGTACAGCGGCACGAGCGCGTTAAACGAGTTGGAGCCAAACGCCATCCACTGCACGGCGCGATACGCCGGCTGTACATAGGGACGCAGCTGCAGCACGGCGAGCTGGCCGTTGCGGTTGATGCCGATGGGACGATAGGCGCCGCGCGTGGCGGGCGTGCCCTTGCTGCCGTAGCAGTCGTACTCCGTGCCCTGGTAGTGGCTCGAAAGCACGTACTTGATGTCCTCGATGGTCACCTTGCGCTCGGGCACGCGGCTCCAGGGGATATCGTCGCTCTCGGGCGTGTAGTCGGCATCGGGACCGTCCCACACATCGCTGGGGTTGAGGCAGCGCTGCATGTACCAGGCGCGCGGCGTGTTGTAGACGTGGTCGCTGTCGCTGTGCGAGCCAAAGGCCTCGCGCGGGTTAAAGACCGCGGCGGGACCGTCGCCTTCGACGCCCAGCGTCAGGTCCAGATGCCACTCGGCCATCCAGGAGCGCAGGTCGGCGGAGCACATGTGGTCGGCTTGGGCGCCCTCGGCGTCGTCCAGGTCAAAGCTGTCGATACCCAGTTGGTTGGGCATGGTCACATAGGCGTCATCGGGCACACGCTTGGCTATCCAGTGGTGCCCGCCGATGGTCTCGAGCCACCAGATCTCGTCAACGTCGCTAAAGGCGATGCCGTTGTTCTCGTAGGTGCCGTAGCGCTCGAGCAGGTCGCCCAGGATGCGCACACCGTCGCGGGCGGACTTGGCGTACGGCAGCACCAGGGTCACCATATCCTCCTCGCCCAAACCACCGGGCTGCGCCGGAACATAGCCGTCCTCGCCCTCGTTGCCCTTGGCGGGCACGTAGTCCACGAGCGGATCGGCGCCGCGGACGCGCTCGTTGGTGGTGAGCGTCTCGGTTGCGGACATGCCAACATTGAGCTCGTTGAAGCCGGCCTCGGCCCAAATGCCATGACCGGGGACAACGTCGGGGACGCTTGTATAACGCATGGGATTATCGGGCAGCTCAACGGTCAGGTGGCTCAGGACGCTCGTGTAGACGCGCGGCTGCTCGTCGGGATGCACAACACGCATGCGCTTGGGCTCAAACACCCCGTTGGACGAGTCCTCGTTACGCGCGACCAGGGTCGACCCGTCGTAGCTTGCGTTTTTACCGACCAGAATCGTTGTGCACGGCATGCGCATCCTCCTTGAGCGAAGAAATCAAACGGCAACAGTGTATCGCTTCGGCGCAAAAAGGGCGAAACAGCCGCCCCGGCAACCCCTGTGGTCAAAAACGACTATTTCGATGCGCGCTCCGCCGCCTCGATCACGTGCTTGGCGAGAATCGCCGTGGTCACAGCCCCCACGCCGCCCGGCACGGGAGTAATTGCGCCAACGACCGGTTCCGCTGCATCAAAATCGACGTCCCCGACCAGCTTGTCAGCGGCCTCGTCCCAGTTAATGCCAACATCGATGATCGTTTGGCCCGCGCGAACCGCATCCGCGCCAATCGTGCGCGCACGTCCAACCGCGGCAACAACAATGTCGGCAGAACGGCACTCGGCAGCCAAGTCACGCGTATGCGTATGACACGTCGTCACCGTGGCATTGCGAGCCGTAAGCATGGCGGCAACGGGACGGCCAATCACCAGCGATCGACCGACGACCGCGACCTTGGCCCCATCCAGCTCAACGCCGTAATGGTCCAGCAACGCCAACACGGCCTCGGCCGTGCAGGGGGCAAAACCCTCACCTCGCCCCGAAAGCGTGGTGAGCAGCGATGCCGGCGTCATGGAGTCAACATCCTTGTCGGGATCGAGTGCCGCGGCAACTGCATCCTCATCAAGCCCAGCGGGCAGCGGGCGAAACATCAGGCAGCCATGAACAGCGGGGTCGGCATTGATGTCCTTAATAGCCGCCAACAGCTCGTCCTGCGAAACATCGGCGGGAAGCAAAACGCGACGAGCCTCAATGCCAACCTTCTCGCAGCGCTTGAGAGCACCGCGCTCGTAGGACAGGTCGTCCTCGCGCTCGCCCACACGAACGATGGCCAGTGTCGGAACAACGCCGCGCTCACGCAAAGCCATGCAACGAGCGGCAAGCTCCTCGGTCAAAGCGCGGGCAACGGGAGCACCCTTCTGCAGCTCGGCCATGGCTATCTCCTCTTCCTTGCGGCGTCGGCAGCGCGGCGCGCCAGTGCATCGGCGCGCGGCAGCCACGTATCCAGCAGCTCATCGCACGCCGCCTCGAGTTCCTCGGCGCGCGCCCGGTCTTTCATAGATGTGGTGTTGGCAAAGAGCGTCAGGCTTGCGCCCTGCATGGCAGCGCGGCAGAATACGGCGCCGCATGCCACGTCGGACAGCAGCTGGCGCGAGCCCTTGTCTGCCATGTCCTCGAGCAGCGCCAGCGCGCGCCCGCAGGCATCCATGATCCGATACGGAGGCATGGCCGCCACGCGCAACGCGTCCTGAATCGCCGCGGGTCGAGCCGGGTCATCACGAGGAATACCGTATGCCGCAGACACCTGGCCGTACGCACGAACATCCTCGGCAACCAGGTCCACAAGTTCCTGCGCCAACTCATCCGCCTGGGCAAATGCACGCGTCAGATCGTCTGCGCGACCGGCAAGCGCGGGATTGGTCGCCCCGTAGCGAGCGACCATCCCGCAAAGCGAGGCGCCCAGCGCGCCCACAAAGGCGCTCGCGCTACCGCCGCCAGGAACCGGCTCGCGCGCGGCAAGCGCCTGGGCAAACTCGCGACAGGTTTTATCCATCATCTCTTGGCTCATACGCATGCACCTTCAAGTCATATAGATCGGTTGGTCGGCAACCGTCGTCCAACCGCGTCGAACACGTAATGGTGCTAAGTCTAGCCCATAAGCACATGAACGTCAGCGCACCTGGCCATCGCGGATTTCTATGACGAACGATAGGCGTCGGCGCCACAAACATGGGACACATGGCCCACCTTTCGAGACTTCCGGACGTCACAAACTGGGGCATATCTATAAACAAGGAACCTGTTGGGGCACGGCCGCGCAACGGCCACAAGCGATGAACGGAGGCATAAGCCGCACAGTACACAGAGACATCCGCCGCCAGCGCAATCAGTACCCCAACAGCATGCGGCGCCGCGATGTCACCGACAGACAAGGAGGACGCCACCATGAAGAAAAAGACCCTATCGATCCTTTCCCTTTGCATCGCCCTCTTTGCCGCACTCGCCCTTGTCGGCTGCGGCGGGATCGCATCAGGCGGAGGCGGCAGCACCTCAAAGAGCGAAGGCAAGGAAAAGGCCCCCGTCGCCGAAAAGACTGACTTTATCTGGTTTAAGGTGGAAATGCCCGAGGGCGTTGGCGTAAGCGATTCCGCTGGCAAGAATGCCGACAGGGTCCAGCTCACCTTCCCCGAAGACGAGAACGGTTCGGCCGATCGCTTTATCCCCGTTTGGAAAAAAGCGCTGACGGCAGAGGAATCCCACGCCGACCAGGCAGAAAAGAAAGGTGATACGTTCCAGTGGAAGGATGGCGGGTCCGTCGAGTATAACGGCAGGACGTGGCTCGTCGGAACGTACGAGGACAACAGCGGCGTCTCAACCCTCCTCTTTACCGACGTTGAGCCGGGAAGTGTCTACGTCCTCATCTCGAACTTCGATCTGCATAAGAAAGAAGCCGAGGCGCTCCTCAACTCCATCGAGTTGCCCGATGACATGGCGAAGGCAGTTGCCGAGGCACGCGAAGTCGAGATTTCGAGCATCGAGATCAAGCATTAGAGGCTCGTACGCAGCACCGCATGCGCAGTCATTAAATGATCGGACGCCCAGCCAGGGGAGGATCGGATCGGCCGGCCCTCCCCTCTTTTGCGCCCGGACATATTGCCACTTAACGGCGCAAATCCGGTCCTCAGAATGGGACACATGGCCCACCCGAACGAGCCGCTCGCGCGTACAGTAAAGACAGGTAATCCATGGGCGGTTACAGATCGAGGAGGACACGACCATGAAAAAGAAGGCCTTTGCGATTCTCACCCTCTGCATCAGTCTCTTTGCCGCGGTTGCCCTGGTGGGCTGTGGCGGAAGCGGCGGCGCTACCGGCAGTGGCGGTGGCGGCGGAGCAGAAAAGCCAGCCGTGGATATGAGGACCGACTTCATTTGGTTTAAGGTCGAAGTCCCCGAGGGCGTCGAAATCACGGACGTCGCAGGCGATACCGCCGACAGGGCCCAGTTTAAGTTCACCGAGAGCGAGCATGCCAGCGACCGCTTCATCCCCGTCTTCGATCCTGACAAGAACGCCGATGAACTGTTTGACTACGAGGCAAAGTGGAAGGCCAACTCCGGATGGACCGAGAGCGATCCCGTTAAGTACAACGGCAAGACCTGGCGCAGCGCCTACTTTACGCACTCGGGCGGCGTGACGACCGAGTACTTCACTGACGTTGACGGCAGCAGTGTGTACGTGCGTATCGACAATGTCGAAGAGCACAAGGATGCCGTCGAGACCATGATGGAGTCTCTGAAATTTGCCGACGACATCGCCAAGGCAAAGACCGAGGCTATGGACGTCAAGCTCGAGGATATCGAGATTAAGCGCTAAAGCTCCAACGGCATGCAGCGGCGCCGTTTTAGCTCAGCCGGGATGCAAGGTGCGACTCCTTGCATCCCGGTTTTTTGTGTTCGAAAGCGCCCGGTCACATCCCCATATTGAGCACGCCGACGAATTCCTGAGCCCGGGAGCGGCTGCTCAGGCAAAAGACACAGGCAGTCAACAACCTGTTGCGCAGAAAAACATTGCGGCCCTTGATCCTGTTAACGCCCGTGATGTCCTTAAGGTAGACAATCTCGATATGCTTGCCGCCGAAAGTGCCCTTCTTGAGCACCTCGATGCGGTTAGGGTAGATCTTGACGTCTTTAAACCTGCCCGAACCTTTGTCCTGGAACAGCAAAGTGTTGTTGTCCATAAGCGCCACCCCTATGAGGTTCGATAAAACTGTCTCTATGGTCACATTTTAGTCACCGAAAGGCTCCCATGCGAAGGTGCCAGACAGCACAGCAATTCGTGTCCGCGCGAGGCTTTAAACTAAATGCGATAAAGATGCATTCCACAAGATGAAAGTGGGGCGACAGTGATGGGCGAACTGGTAAACCGTGGAGAATCGGCAATCGTGCCAGAAGTTTTTTACAAGCAGGTTTCCTCGATTCTCAACGCCGCTCGCGACAAGGCCTATACCGCCGTTAACTTTGCGATGGTTGAGGCGTATTGGGAGATCGGCAAGAGCATTGTTGATGAACAGGGCGGAGAGGAGCGCGCAGCATATGGAGAGGCATTGATTGCAGGCCTCTCCAGAAGGCTTACCGCGGATTTCGGAAGAGGCTTTGGCATCGCAAACCTTCGCAATATGCGTCAGTTCTTTCTTGCGTTTCCAATTCGCGACGCACTGCGTAGCGAATTGAGCTGGACTCATTACCGCAGGTTGATGCGCATTCCCGACCCTGATGCTCGCGCCTGGTACATGAACGAATGCGCCGATTCTCGTTGGAGCACGCGTCAGCTCGAGCGCCAGATCAACACCATGTTCCGCGAGCGCCTGCTTGCCAGCAAGGACAAGGAGGCCGTCACCCAGGAAATCCAAAAGAGCGCCCCGGCTCGTCGCCCCGAGGATATCATCCGTGACCCATATGTACTGGAGTTTTTAGGTTTCTCGGACGATACTGCGTTTCGCGAGAGCGATCTAGAGCAGGCGCTCATCACGCATCTTCAGAAGTTCCTGCTGGAGCTTGGCCGTGGTTTCGCTTTCGAGGCGCGCCAAAAGCGCATCACCTTTGATGGGCGCCATTTCTATATTGACCTTGTGTTTTACAACTATCTGATGCGCTGCTTCGTGCTCATCGACCTTAAGACCGATGACCTTACGCATCAGGACCTGGGCCAGATGCAAATGTACGTGAACTACTACACGCGCGAGCTCATGAACGAAGGCGACAATCCGCCTATAGGCATCGTGCTCTGCGCGGACAAAAGCGACTCGATTGTCGAGTACACGCTGCCCGAAGACAACGACCAAGTGTTTGCCGCCAAATACTTGCCGTATCTTCCAAGCAAGGAAGAGCTGGCGCGCGAGCTGAGTGCCGAGTACCGCGCCATCAACGAAGCGACTAATGGCGAAGCGCAAGGGTAGCAGCACGTTGCGACCGATACCCCCGACGGCGTTTCATATCCCCCGACATAAGAGGAGCGCTCCATGACAGACAGACCGAAAACGACACTGCGCGACTGCATCTATGGGCTTGCCGTCGGCGACGCGCTGGGCGTTCCCTACGAGTTTAGGCCCCGCGGCACGTTCAAATGCACGGACATGATCGGCTACGGCACGCATGGGCGGCCCGCCGGCACCTGGAGCGACGACACGTCCATGACGCTTGCTACCTGTGACTCGATTAGGGAGCTCGGGCACATCGACACCGCGGACATGCGCGACAAGTTCGTCGGCTGGATTGCCCGTGACGAGTATACAATCGACGGCGTTTTCGATTACGGCGGCACGACCGCCCGCGCCTTGCACACCGGCAAAGGAGGCTCCGGCGAGCGCGACAACGGCAACGGCTCGCTCATGCGTATCGCTCCCCTGGCGTTCACCGATGCGACGAACGACGAGATCCGCGAGGTCTCCGCAATTACGCACGCCCGCAGAACGTCGACCGACGCATGCATCATATTTGTCGAGCTGATGAGGGATGTGATGAACGACGCGCTCCCCTCGTGGGCACTCCATCTGAAAGGCATGCCTGAGCAGGAGATCAAGTCAGGTGGCTTCGTGCGCGACACGCTTAAGGCAGCCACCTGGTGCTTCGTCAACACTAACAGCTACGAAGATTGCGTGCTTGCCGCCGTCAACCTAGGCGACGACACCGACACCACCGCAGCCGTCGCAGGCGCCCTCGCCGGCACGGCCTACGGTATCGACGCAATTCCGCAGGAGTGGATCGATACCCTGCGCGGTAAAGAGTTGATAGAGCAGTGTTTGTTTTAGGACGCGCCTTTAACGAAGACAATGTCAGTCAACGCAAATGATTAAGGGACCGCATAAGTGATGATTACAGAATGCGCCGTCATGGGTCCGTTCGTCACAGAGCAAAGTACCGTGGGACCGTACACCGTGTTGGTATTCGAATCCCCGCTGCCGCAGAAAAGGGCCGGTTGCCCCGGCCCTTTAGACATTAGCACCTGCGTTGCCCGCGCTTCCAAAGTTGACCGACTGAGGAGCGGGTTCCGCGGCACACCTTGATTTTGCCCGGTGGGGCGGCTCTTTTGCAGCCGTCCCACCGTTTATTTAGATCTACCACGACGGACAGCTCGCACTACTGCGCACTGTCCCGTACCGTTCCCCTACTTCCCAAAGATCGCTGCAAGCAGCCCCTTGCGTTTGGGCTTTTCTTCTCGGTAGGAACCCTCGGCAACCGCTGCCACCTGACGCGGCTGTTCGCCGTCTCCACGACGCACGATCTGGTATAGGAAGGGCGATTTAACGTATTTGACCTCGATGGGCGTGGCATGCACGGTACTTTCGTTCGATAGATGTAGGCTCGGGTTGAGCGGCGCCACCACATGCGTCTCACGCTTGTCGCTAAACACCACCGCGGCCGCGCGGCCCGTCTGGCCGTTTACGGCAATGCGCACCTGCTCGCCATCGCGGCTGTCCGTCGCTGGGCGATCGACAAAGTAGACCGGTACCATCACCAGGCCGTCCTTATGCTTGCGAGCCTTGCGCGCCCAGGTGCGGATGCTCTTTTTATTGAGCCCCAGCACCGCCTCGGCATCGTTGCCGGCAATGTCGAGCGCCAGCTTATCAATGACCACCTGGTCCTTGGTAGACGCATCGACGGAGACAACGCGGAAGTCACCTTCCTGCATGGCCGGGTCAAACGGCCCAACCTTGGCAAAGTCCCATGGCTCCAGAATGCCCATAAGGCGAACGTCCAGGTAGTTTGCCCGCGGATACGCCCAGTCGAGCACCTCGTAGTACACCAGGGTCTCCTTGCTCAGCCCCTTGCCCGGGAAGGACGCCATCATGCGCAGGTCCGCGAGCGCCATGGGGAAGTAGAAGAGCATCATGTCATTTTGAATCGCGTCTTCCACGTCGTGCCCGGCAAAGGCGTCGGGGTACTGGCGCACCAGCTGCAGCGCGTTGGCACGCGCCTGCTGCGGCGAGATTTCGCAGGGAATACCCTGCTCAGGCACATACTCGGCACCCACGCCCATGGTCAGGCGCTTGCTAAAGGTACCGGGCTTGAGAAGGTCGGCGACGCCGATCTTATTTCCGCAGGACGGGCACTCAAACACGCGCTGAGTGGACTCGCCTTCAAAGGACGCGCCGCAGAAGGGGCAGGGAATGCTCACGTGCGTGGCTTCTTGGAACTCCTGCGCCGTGCCGCGGTCCTCCCACAGCAGATGCTCCAGAACCGACTGATTGCGCCAGTGTGAATTAAAGAAATACCAGTCCGGGTCCTCCGGGCGCTCGAGTTGCGACACATGGGTGAGCTTAAGTAGCCCATCGACAACCGCCAGCGGCGTATGGCGAATGCCCAGGGCGCTCTTGGGCTCCCCCGCATCGGCCTGCCACGGAACGACCGTGCCGCAATAGGCGCACTCAAAGCTGCGTTTAGCCTGGTGTGAGTACATAGGGCCGCCGCAGTTTTGGCATTTAATGGCAAACATCTCGTCCATGGATACGTCCTCCTTTGCACAGGGGCTGTCGACATTAAGTATGTCGGGTAGGCAGGCACATGCCCATACCCATGTGGCCCAAAATGGAGCACCTGGTCGGACAAGAAGGGCCGCTCGTTAGCTCCAGCAGACCATTGCTGCATTTTCTGAGCATCGGCGCACGGTGCGCCCATGCGAGCTACACTATCCCCTTAAACGAGGATGCGAGGAGATACGCCATGCTATTTGTAAATCGGCTGGTACATACGCTTGTTCCCAGCAGTGTGGACGAGCCGGTCGATACGATTTGCCGCACCAACGCAGGCTTTGCCGCAAGTCTCATCTGCATTGGCCTCAACATTACCCTGTGCCTAGCCAAGGGCATCGCGGGCCTGCTCGCCGGCTCCGTCTCGCTTATCGCCGATGCCTTCAACAACCTCTCCGATGCGTCGAGCAACATTGTGAGCCTGCTCGGATTCCGCCTTGCCAGTCGCCCGGCTGACGAAGGTCACCCCTATGGCCACGGCCGCTACGAATACCTCGCCGGCCTGTTTGTCGCCGTCCTCGTTTGTGCCGTCGGCATCAACCTGGTGCTCGAGTCCGTTACCAAGATCATCAAGCCCTCCCCCACCGCTTACACGCTCGTTTCCCTTGCGGCACTGGCTACATCCATGCTCGTTAAGCTCTGGATGGCCGCGTTCAACCGCACGCTGGGCGATCGCATCGACTCGGAGACGCTCATCGCCACGGCGCAGGACTCCAAAAACGACGTCATCACCTCAGGCTCGGTCTTGGTGGCGGCGCTTATTTCGCAGACGACCGGCTTTGACCTCGATGGCTGGGCGGGCCTGGGCGTGGGCATCTTCATCTGCATCAGCGGCCTGGGCCTGGTGCGCGACGCCATCAGCCCGCTGCTGGGACAAGCGCCCGACCCCAAGCTCGTCCAGGAAATCCGCGACAGGATCATGTCGTACCCCCAGGTCCTGGGCACTCATGACCTCATGGTGCACGACTACGGCCCCGGCCGCCAGTTTGCCAGCGCACACGTGGAAATGCCCGGCGAGGGCGATGCCTTTGAGCACCACGAGATCCTGGACACCATCGAACACGATATCAAACGCCAGATGGGCATCGCCATCACGTTGCACTGCGACCCCATTGCAACAACCGGCGATGACTTGCGCGGCTGGGTCAAGCGCGGCGTAGCGCAGATCGACCCCGCGCTTTCCATCCACGACTTGCACGAGCACGACGGATTTGTTTCGTTTGACCTGGTGCGTCCCGACGGCTTTGACATATCCGACGAGGAGCTGCTGGAGCTCGTCACGCGCATCGTGCACGAGCGCAGACCCGATGCATCATGCGTCGTCACGTTTGACTCCGGCTTTAGCTCGCCCGAGCGTCCGGCAGAGCAGTTGTAGCCCCGCTTCGCTCAGCCGCTAGTTTCCCTGTGCGCCCGAAATGCCGTTTTGCAGCGCGTCCCAGGCGTTCGTTGCCATATCGCCCAGGTTCTGTGCGGTATCGCCGAGGTTCTGAGCCGTGTCGCCCAGCTCTTGAGCCTTATCTCCAAGCTCCTGGGCCTTGTTGCTCAGGTCCTCCAGCGTGTTGGAGCTCGAATTGTCGGTGCCGCTTTGGCCGTCAGACGAGTTGCCCGAGCTGTTCTTGTGCGTGAGTTGAATTTCGAGGTTACCGTTGTCGTTATAGTAGGCAGAAGTAACAACCCAGTTGGCATCGACAACAGGCGTCGAGCCGTCGTCAGTCAGAATCACAGCATTCGAAAGATCGGCCCCGCGCGACTTGAGGAGCTTCTTGACGTTGGACCAGTACTGCCCCGGGATATCGCTCAGATCGACGGTGCTAGACGAGGCGGACTCGGTTTGCTCGGCAGTGGTATCGGCCGTTGAACTCCCTCGCCTGTTGAGCATGCCCGACACGATGGCAAACACAATCGAGAGGGCAAAGAAGATCGCCAGCACAATGAGGATCTTCTTGATCACACTCGACGAACGCGACGGCGCCTCTTCCTCGTCCTCACCATACTGCGGAATCGACTTGGGGTACTCGCGATAGGGCTGGCGTGCATACGGATCGCGCGACTCATAACGTGGCTGGGACTGCGCCGTGCGCGGCATATACGTCGTCTGCTGAGGCTGCGGAATGGGATTTTGCGGCAGGTTGTTATAAGCGCCTGCCGACGCGCTGCCATACGGGTCCTGCGGTGCATTGCCATACGGGTCCTGCGGCGCATAATCAAACGGATCCCGCGGTGTATCGCCATAGCCCATAACACGTGTGGGTTCGGCAGAAGGCTGCTTCGCGGCGGGGTCGGTATAACCGGGGTTGGGAACAACGCGGGTCGCATCGGCGCTATCGTCAGCCTGCGCGGAACCATATCCGCCCATCACGGTCGTCTTGTCCTGGTCCATGCAACGTTTCCTTTCCGTCGCCTGTAAGCATCAAGTTATCCGTGCATTCTACCCGCGCAAAAGCCTATGATGGGCAAAGGCCGTCGGTATCTACAAGACATGCGCGTGCCTAAGGATCAAAAAGCCCCGCCGGGCCTTGGTGGGCGCGGCGGGGCGGGCAAGCGGCTATAAGCAGCAGGCTTAGAACAGGCCGGTGATGTTGCCGTCGTTGTCGACGTCGATGTTCTCGGCCGCGGGAACCTTGGGCAGGCCCGGCATGGTCAGGACGCTGCC
>UQIY01000006.1 GCA_900541195.1 uncultured Collinsella sp.
CCCTCAGGGTATCGGGTTCCCACATTCATCCGCACATGTGCGGATGAATGTGGGAAGTGTTCGGATGAAGTTGATAATCAAGGTACCAAAATGAAGCTGTCGCTTTTTGGTAGGGAGGGTGTATCGTTTTATCAATATGAGGTAACATGAAACTAGACGTTATATACGTATTAGAAATTTAGCTATTTTGATAAGAGTGATCAGATATGCCTGCGCCCAAAAATGCACCGCTTTACCAGCAGATTTATGACGAAATCAAGGATGCGATCGAGAAAGGTGTTTATGCACCCAAGGAGCGTATTCCGTCCGAGCTTGAACTAGCCGAGCAGTACGAGGTGAGCCGTATTACGGTGCGCCGCGCTGTCGAGGAGCTGTGCTCCGATGGTTACCTGGTTAAGCAGCAGGGCCGCGGCACCTTTGTCTCCACGCCGCACATCAACCGCCAGTTTCACGCCTCGACGCTGCAGACGTTTACCGCGCTGTGTGCCGGCAACGGCATGAAGGCCGGTGCGCACGTGATCGATCGCCAGATCGTTCCGGCGCGCCAAAACGAGATGGAGTTCTTTGGCCTGCAGAAGGATGCGCTGCTGCTGCATATCAAGCGCGTGCGTACGGCCGACGGCGAGCCCATCTTTGAGGAGAACATCTTTGTGCCGTTTGACGCCTACCGTGAGCTGTTGACGGCCGATCTTGAGGACAAGTCGATTTTTGCCGAGGTCGAGCGTGTTGGCGGAACGCCGATTGTTTCGGTTGGCTACCGCACGGTCGAGGCCGTTCGTGCCAATACCGAGCAGGCGGCCGAGCTGGGCATTGCTCCGTACGATCCACTGCTCAACCTGCGTGCCGGCTTTATCGGTCCCAATGGCGAACCGGTCCTGATGGGTAAGCAGTACTACGTGGGATCGCGCTACGTTATGGTCATGTAAGTTACGCGGTTTTACCAAACCGCGTAACGGCTCGACGCTGCAAACGCCCCTAAGCGGCAATCTGACGTTCAATCGTCGGTCGCGTACCGAAGTACGCTTCCCTCCTCTTTCACGTCACCTTGCTCGCTTAGGGGCGTTTTCGCTGACTTATGCTCAACCAGCGACGTTTGCGCGCTTGTCAAGAGATTAGCCGTTGGGAAAGTGTCCAAAAATCCCACGCTCGTTCCTTTTGGATTGCGTTGCCCGTGGCCGACAGCCGGGCGACGCCGGTCCGCGTGGCGGCGTATAATCGGCGGCAGATGACTTAGACGTTAGGAAACCATGACCGATAGCATGCAGCAGATGGCGCTCGACACGCTCGGCGCCTATTTTGGCTACACCTCGTTTCGCCCGGGGCAGGACCGCATGGTGGATGCGATTCTTGCTGGCCGCGATGCGCTCGGCGTTATGCCCACAGGCGCCGGCAAATCTATCTGCTACCAGGTGCCCGCGCTCATGCTGCCCGGCATCACCTTTGTGGTGAGCCCGTTGCTGTCGCTTATGGAGGACCAGACCCGTGCGTTGCTCGCGGCGGGTGCGCGGCCCAGCTATCTCAACTCCAGCCTTACGCCGGCTCAGCAAAATACCGTGCTCAAGCGGGCGCGCGAGGGCCGCTATCAGCTTATGTATGTGGCACCCGAGCGTCTGCTCGAGCCGCGCTTTTTAGCCTTTGCGCAGGAAGCCGCGGCGGACGGTGGCATTGGCGTGCCGCTCGTGGCCATTGACGAGGCCCACTGCGTGAGCCAGTGGGGCCAGGATTTTCGTCCCGCCTACCTGCAGATTCGTGAGTTTATCGATTCGCTGCCGCGGCGCCCGATCGTGGCGGCGTTTACCGCCACGGCGACCGAGCGCGTGCGCGCGGACATTCAGCAGATGCTCGGCCTGCAAAATCCCGCGACGGTAGTGACGGGCTTCGATCGCAAGAACCTCTACTTTGGTTGCGAGGAGATGGGCGACAAGGCCAAGACCGCCTGGGTGCGCGACTACGTGATCGCGCATTCGAGCGAGAGCGGCATCGTGTATTGCTCGACCCGCAAGACGGTCGACGCGCTGGCAGGCGAACTTGCCGAGGCGCTGGGCCCCAGCGGCATTCGCGTTGGCCGCTACCATGCCGGCATGGGCAACGATGCCCGCCGCCAGAGCCAGCGTGCCTTTATCGACGACGACATTCAGGTGATGGTTGCCACCAACGCCTTTGGCATGGGTATCGACAAGCCCAACGTGCGCTATGTGATTCACAACAACGTGCCCGAGAGCATCGAGGCGTACTACCAAGAGGCGGGCCGCGCTGGCCGCGATGGCGATCCGGCCAGCTGTCACTTGCTGTGGAACGGTAACGATTTTCGCATGCGCCGCTTTTTGATCGACCGCGGCGATGCGGCCGACGAGGCGCTTGACGACGAGCAGCGCGCGTGGGCGCTCCAGAACCGTTACCGCCTGCTCAGCCAGATGGAGGGCTACTGCAATACCACCGGCTGCCTGCGCGAATACATGCTGCGCTACTTTGGCGACGAAGCCGCGGCCGAGCATGCGGTTGCGGCTGCTGAGGGCGGCACCGCAGACGACGCCGAGGGCTGCGGCAACTGCAGCAACTGCCTTACGCAGTTCGAGGTCGAGGACGTCACCGATATGGCCCGCGCCGCTGTGCGCTATGTGGCCACGCGTCCCATGCGCTTTGGTAAGTCGCTCATCGCCGATGTGCTTCACGGCGGCAACACCGAGCGCGTTCGCCAGATGCATCTGGACGAGGACCGCGGCTACGGTGAGCTATCGGGCGAATCGGTCGGGCGCATCAAGGACATCATCGGCCAGCTGTGCGGCCGCGGTTATCTGGCTACCTCGCAGGGGCAGTACCCGGTCGTGGGGCTGGGCCCGCGTGCCATCGAGGTCGAGGATGAGGCATTTGCCTTTACCGTTAAGCGTCGCGCGTCCAAGCGCAAGGCCTCGGCCCGCGCTCGCCGAGCCGTCGATCTGCTGCGCGAGGAGGCCGAGCTGGATCAGCGCCCACGCGTGGGCGACGATGCCGAGCTGTTCGAGCGCCTGCGTGCCCTGCGCAAGGAGATCTCGACGGAGCTGGAGATGGCGCCGTATATGGTCTTCTCCGACAAGGCCCTGCGCGGCCTGTGCCGCCTGCGCCCGCAGACACGCGACGAGCTGATCCAGGTTAACGGCATTGGCGAGAAAAAAGCCGACGCCTTTGGCGAGCAGTTTATGACGGCGATTGAAGAGTTTGAGTCCGAGCATGCGCGGGATGGAGCGTAACGATGGCTTTCGATAGCAAGACCGACCGTACTGACGTGTCCGCCGTGCCGCTATACCAGCAGGTCATGGACGACCTAAAGGGCGAGATCGCGCGCGGCGTGTACGCGGCCGGCTCGCGCATTCCTTCCGAGATGGAGCTCGCGAAGTCCTATGGCGTGGGACGCGTCACCGTGCGCCGTGCCATCGAGGAGCTGTCGCGTGCGGGGTATCTCAACCGCCAGCAGGGGAGGGGCACCTTTGTGTGTGCACCCAAGCTCAAGCGCAAGATTCGCCAGAAGGGTGACGTCCAGAGCTTTACTGAGGGTTGTGCTGCCAACGATATGGTGCCGGGTGCGCGTCTGGTGTCGCGCACGGTGGTCGCGGCGACGTACGAGGATGCGGCGTTCTTTGGCGTGGAGCCCGGCTGCGAGCTTATCGTGGTCGAGCGCGTGCGCACGGCCGACGGCATCCCCGTCATGCTCGAGAACAACGCCTTTGTGCTCGCCGACCATCCCTACCTGCAGACGCTGGCCGACGAGGACCTTTCCGATAACTCAATCTTTGCGCTCGTCGCCGAGCATTCGGGTCGCGCGCCGCTCAAGTCCGACCCCTGCACCGTGGAGATTGCGCTTGCCGATGCTCAGGCGGCCCCGCTGTTGGAGGTGCCGGTCGGTGAGCCGCTCTTCTATATGGAGGCGTACTTTACCGATGAGGACGAGCGCCCCTTGCTGCTCGGACGCCAAAAGATCGTGGGCTCGCGCTACGTGTTCGACATCTAACGTCCATAGATAGAACAACATAGAACAACTTTGGTGAAATGACTTCACGGGCGTTGCTACACGTGTTATAAATAGGACAACATAGAACGACAGCAGGTACGAGCTGCCGTCGCTCAAAGCTGCCCCACAAGGAGGAACATCAGGATGAACGCACATGATCTGGTTCAGGAAATCATCGAGCGCAAGGGCAAGATCGAGAACGTCTTTTGGATCGCCTGCGGCGGTTCGATGATCGACCTGATGCCGGCCAACGAGCTGCTCAAGCGCGAGGCCACCACGTTTTCCTCGACGGTCTACACGGCACGCGAGTTTTGCCTGATGGCCCCCAAGAGCCTTGGCGAGAAGTCGCTCGTTATTGCCTGCAGCCACAGCGGCAACACGCAGGAGGTCGTCGATGGCTGCGAGATGGCGTTGGCTGCCGGCGCCGAGGTTGTCGCCCTCACCGACTGCGAGGGCTCCAAGATCGACAACGGCAAGTGGACCACCTGGGTCTATCCGTGGGGCGAAGGCGTGCCGCAGGCCGAGGTGCCGCAGGGCATCGGCGCCC
This sequence comes from uncultured Collinsella sp., assembly GCA_900541195.1. Classification (GTDB taxonomy): domain Bacteria; phylum Actinomycetota; class Coriobacteriia; order Coriobacteriales; family Coriobacteriaceae; genus Collinsella. Next base: position 4,533 of record UQIY01000006.1, read on the forward strand.
TGATGGCTGCCGAGCTGCTCGACCAGCAAGAGGGTTACGAGGCGCTTGCCGACATGTACGCTGGCCTCAAGCAGATGGATGCGCTGCTGCCCGCTGCCCGCGAGAAGGTCAACGCCGAGCTGGGCGATCGCTTTGCCGAGCTCTGCCAGCAGCACGAGTTCTTCTATATCCTGGGTTCCGGCCCCAACTTTAGCCAGACCTACGCCATGGCCATCTGCTCGCTCATGGAGATGCAGTGGCAGCACTGCTGCTATATCCACTCCGGCGAGTACTTCCACGGCCCGTTCGAAGCCACCGAGCCCGGTGTGTTCTACTTTGTGCAGCTTGGCGCCGGCGAGTGCCGCCCCATGGAGGAGCGCGCTCTTGCGTTCCTCAACACGCACACCGATGCAGTCATGGTGCTCGATGCGCTCGAGTACGGCGTGGGCGACGTGCCCGCCAGCGTGCGTTCGTACCTGGAGCCGATCTTCTTCTACAACATGAGCTGCGAGCTGCGCGCCGCCCGCGGCAAGGTCTTCGACCACAGCCCCGAGGTTCGTCGCTACATGGGCATCGAGCAGTACTAGGTACCGGGAATTATCTTTTTTGACGGGGTCTGCGCTGCGCGCGGGCCCCGTTTTGCGTTGTGGCGGCCGGATTCGTGTCTGCGCGAAAACGAAGGTGAATACTTTTCCGCGAAGTGAACGACCTATTTTGGACCCCCGAAGCATCCACACTTTTTGACGGCAAAACCGCAGGAAAAACTCGGCAAAACCGCAGGAAACGGCGTCTGAAAAGTGTCGATGCTTCGGGGGCTCGTTTTTGCTCGTTCACTTCGCGGAAAAGTATTCACCTTCGATTCGCAAGGGCACTGCGTGAGTCAAAAAAGCGGGCCGCGCCGGGGATTTCCGGCGCGGCCCGCTTGGTATCGCGCTTAGATTCGCAAGGTTGCGGCAGCCAGCGGCCTACTTTGCGTCGTAGGCCTCGGCGTCCCACCAGTCGAGCTGGGCGATGTTGTCGCGAATGTGCTGGCAGCTCTTGTGGAAGCCCTCGAGCTCGTGCTCGGACAGGTCCAGTGTGTAAACCTCCTCGACGCCCTCGGCACCGATCACGCACGGCAGGGAGGTAAAGATGCCCTCCTCACCATATTGGCCGGTCATGAGCGTGGAGGCGGAAAGCACGGCGTGCTCGTTGTGCAGCACGGCGGCGCAGACGCGCGCGGCGGAGTTGGCGACGGCGTACTCGGTGCACTGCTTGCCCTGGTAGGTCACATAGCCGCCCTTGCGCGCGAGCTCCTCGACCTCCATGTGGTCGAAGGCGTACTTGTCGGGGTTCTCGGCCTGGAGCTCGTTGAGGCTCTTGCCGGCGATGGTCGCGGCCTTAAAGGCGGCCAGCTGGCTAAAGCCGTGCTCGCCGATCATGTAGGCGTCGACGGACTTGGGGCTCACGCCGACCTTTTTGGAGATCTCGGTGCGCAGGCGGGCAGAGTCCAGACCGCAGCCCGAGCCGATGATCTTCTTGGGATCGTAGCCGGTCAGGTGCCACAGCTCGGTGCATACGACGTCGCAGGGGTTGGAGATGCTCACGAAGATGCCGTCAAAGCCGGCGTCGACGATGCGCTTGGCAAAGGTGCGGGCGGCGTCGGTGGTAAAGAACAGCTCGCCGTCGCGGTTGCCGGCGGCCAGCGCGACCTTGCCGGCAGCGTTGACGATAACGTCGCAGCAGGCCAGCTCCTCGTAGTGGTCGTAGCAGTTGACGATTTTGGTGTTATACGGGACAAACGAAAGGGAGTCGCGCAGGTCCTGGACCTCGGACGTCACCTTGGCCTCGTTGATATCGCACAGGTACAGCTCATCGGCAATGCCCTGCATAAGCAGGCTGTTGGCGACATGTGCTCCTACGTGGCCCTGGCCGACCACACCGATCTTACGCGTCTGGTACATATATGTATCCTTTCGGCCGAGTTTTTCGCGTCGAACCATTGTAGCTTCCTGCTGTCACTTTGCTAGGCTAAAGCGCTGCAGATTTTTGGGACATGCCTTAATCTCTACTTTTGGAGTGATTTGGGCCGCTGACGGCATCGCTGGGCGATGTGCTCGCGCGGATGGGGCTGCTCGTTGTACCATAGCTGCAACTGACTCGTAAGGAGCATCCATGCCCATTCGCATTCCCGACGCCCTCCCTGCCGCCGCGCAGCTCGAGAGCGAGAACATCTTTGTCATGACCGAGTACCGCGCGCTGCACCAGGACATCCGCCCGCTGCGCGTGCTCATCCTCAACCTCATGCCCACCAAGATCGCCACCGAGACGCAAATCATGCGCAAGCTCTCCAACACGCCGCTGCAGGTGGAGGTGGACCTGCTGCGCACCAAGACGCACGAGGCCACGCACGTAAGCGCCGGCCACCTGGAGACGTTCTACCGCACGTTCGACGACATCCGCGACATCCACTACGACGGCCTGATCATCACGGGCGCGCCGGTGGAACAGATGCCGTTCGAAGAGGTCGACTACTGGCCCGAGCTCTGCCAGATCATGGACTGGTCTACCACGCACGTGCACTCCACGCTGCACATTTGCTGGGGCGCGCAGGCGGGCCTGTATCACCACTACGGTATCCAGAAGCATGACCTGCCGGCAAAGGCGAGTGGCGTGTTCGAGCATTATCTGGTGAAGCCGCAAAGCCCGCTGGTTCGCGGCTTTGACGACCGCTTCTATGCCGTGCACTCGCGCAACACCGATGTGCGCCGCGAGGACGTGGAGGCCGAGCCGCAGCTTGAGGTCGTGGCCGTGTCCGACGAGGTGGGCCTGTACATCGTCAAGTCGACCGACAGCCGCCGCTTCTTTGTCTTTGGCCATCCCGAGTACGACACCGACACGTTGCGCCTGGAGTACGAGCGCGACGTGAAGCGCGGGCTCAACCCCCAGGTGCCGGCGCATTACTTCCCAGGTGACGACCCCGCCGCCGAGCCGCGCAACGTCTGGCGCAGCCAGGCTCAGTTGCTCTACACCAACTGGCTCAACTACTACGTCTACCAGACCACGCCCTACGACCTGGCCCGCGCCGGCGAGGAGCACTAGGCTGCGGCCGTGGCTGTGACTGTGCTCACGGCATGACGAGCGTGGATTATCGGACACGCGAGCGTGGATTTTCGGACGTTTACAAATCGAGCGTGGATAATCTCCCACTTTTGGCTCAAAACTAGGCTCAAAACGGGAGATTATCCACGCTCATTTTTTAGGCATGTAGATGCCGATGGCTCGGCTAAGAGACGGTGCGTGCAGAGGCAAGTTCGCATTTGGCGTGGTCTTGAATCTCGACGGGTTTTTCTTTCTGATAATCCGATGGACCAAGGCGCCAAATTGTGGAGACAGGGACCTCTCGACAACCGCCCTACCTGCAGATATAAGTCATCAGCCTAAAACGCCCAAAACCGTCAAGCATTTGGTCAGCGCCTGGACAGCATTTGGTCAGACTTCGCATGAAACCGTCTGGTACGTTTGCGCCGTTCCAAGAGTTGGGAGGCGACATGGGAAACATGACGGCGAATCAAAGGCTTACAAGTCACATTAAAGCATGCGAACAGCAGATGAGCTGCGTGTACGCACGCACGACGGCGGAGGCAAAGCAGATTGAGCGGCGGGTGGCGGCGGGAAGTCTAGAGGCGGTCATGCCGGGGCTGTATGCGCGTCCGGATTATTGGTCCGAGCTCAAGTTTCGGCAGCGTTATCTGCATCGGGTGCGGGCCCTTGCGCAAAAGCATCCCGACTGGACGTTTTGCTCCTATACGGCGGCTGTTATCTATGGCCTTTCGGTTTCGCATGCCAATTTGGCGCACATCCATATCGCCGTGGCGCCGGCGCAATCGACGACGCCCGGCTCTCAGGTGATTCGCCATCGTTATGCTCGTCAAACACGGGCAATCCAGATGGATATTGCCGTGACCGATATCGATCAAACGATTACGGATTGCCTGGTCGATGCATCGTTTGTCGAGGGACTGATCATTGCGGACTCGGCGCTTCATGAGCAGCTGTTGTCGAAGGAGCATCTCGTTGAGGCAATCAACAAGCTTGGCTTAAATCGTCGCGGTGTTGTGACGGCGCGAAGTGTTGCGCGGTGTGCCGATGGCCTATCGGAAAGCGGTGGCGAGTCCAAGGCGCGTGCTCTGATGATTGAGCGCGGCTGGCAGACGCCGGAGCTGCAAGTTGAGCTGTTCGACCCGGTTGAGCCGGGGCGGCCGTATCGAGTTGACTACTTGTGGCGTGTGGGCGACCGGCTGATTATCGGGGAGTTTGACGGATTTGTTAAAAGCGAGAAGGCGGCGGAGGAGGGTAGGCTCGCAAAGGCGCAATTTGATGAGCGCCAGCGCGAGTCAAGGCTTTCGCTGCTTGATAACTGCAAGATCGTGCGCTTGTGCTGGGATGATCTAAGGGATCCGACAAAGCTCGATCGCAAGCTCAGGGTCGCCGGCGTGCCGCGTGAGTGCTGAGGCAGTTGCGGGACGTTTGGCTTGCACTAGCGTGGAAATCCGGACGTGTATTGGTTGAGCGTGGATTTTCGGACGCTTGTTGAATGAGCGTGGATAATCTCCCGTTTTTGACTCGTAAGGGGCTCAAAGCGGGAGATTTTCCACGCTCATCTTGCGGGTGCGATGCAGCGACGATCAGGCGCTGATGATGTTGGGTAACGGCAGGTCGTGGGCGTCGATGGGGACGTGGTCGACACGCTGCTCGTCAAAGGCGATGCCGATGATTTGACATGCGGGCGAGAGCGTGGGCAGGTAGCGATCATAGCAGCCGCCGCCGTAGCCCAGGCGCGCGCCGGCGCGGTCGAAGGCTACGAGTGGCACGATGGCCATGTCGAGGGCCTCGGCAGGCACGATAGGGAAGCGGTCGCTGTCGATGTCCATGGCCGCGAAGGTCCGCGTGGGGTGGGCGATAAACGGAGCCGAGGACGCATCGCCGGCGGCAACTGCCCGCATGCACATGCGCTGGCCACAAGCTGCGGCGTCTGTTGCCGAGAACATGCACGGATAGGCTACGCGCCAGCCGCGTTTGGCGGCCGCTGCGGCAAACGCGGCAGGATCGACTTCGGAACCCATCGCGGCATAGGCGGCAACGGTGTGCGGCGCCGCGGCATCCGAGCGATCCAACAGCTCAACAAGCCGCGCACAGATAACGGCGGACTTCGCCGCCCGCACATCCAAATCAAGAACATCGCGCCGAGCAATCACCGCCCGCCGCAACTCAGCCTTATCCATCCCAGCCTCCTCTAGCAAACCTGCCAAAAAGGGACAGGTTTATTTTGGCAGGTTTTATCTGGGCAAACACCCAAACCATCGCACAAACCATTGCAAAGGGAGCAGTTCATGAACACCTTCGTGGGTTTTGACGAAGAGCGGGTGTTCGCGGCGGTTTGTCTCGATCTGTAACAGTAACTCGGCAAAAATGGGCCTAGCTGTTACAGATTGAGACAAAGGGGCGGCGCCATTCGGAAACGTCTCGATCTGTAACATCTGGAGCCAATATTGCCGCCTAGATGTTACAGATTTAGACAAACTGGTGGGACGGGGTGAGCTGCCCCACCCAAGCAGCGGCAAAAGAAAAAGGTAGATTTTCAGGCATGTCCCAAAAATCTACCTTTGCTGTGCGTTAGCCCATCAGGTCGACGACGTTAAAGCCGGCGTTGCTCTTGGCGATGACGTCTCGGCCGCCAAAGACGCACGTTGGCGACTTGGCTGCGATTCGCGTCACGTCGGCGCCGAGCGAGCGAAGCTCACCGGGCGTGGCGGCGAGCATCTGGGCGCGGCGCTCCTCGCGTGCATGCGGATCGAGCCCGGCCAGGTAGGTCGTGTTGCGGCGTTTGGTGAGCGCGTACGGCTTCACTGGCGCGTCCATGCCGCTCACGCAGCTCACGATAAAGCCCTCAAAGGAGGCCTCGTCGGGCTCAAAGCTGCCGAGCCATTCGCCCGCGCGTTCCACGCGCTCAATCGAAGGATCGACCGCCGGGTCGCGGTAGGTGTAGAACGCCGTCTGACGCTCGCCGGCAGCGCGAAATCCGCAGCCGTACGCACCGCCCTTCACGCGGATCTCGTTCCACAGGTAGTCGTAGGAGAGCGCGTTGGCGGCAACCGCCCAGGCGCCCGTCACGTCGATGCCCAGGCGACGCGGGTCGCACGCGCTTGCCGCAAAGCAGATGTCACTGGGGATGACAAAGGCCTCGTGGCGGTCGCGCGGCGTCGGCACCACGAGCGCGTCGCGGCCGGCATCGGCGCCGTCGCCAGCGCCCAGCCCCAGGTCGCCCGCGGCGGCCCAGTACGCGTCAAAGTCCTCATCGCTGCCGGTAAAGCTCGCCAGGCAGCCATCGGCCACAAAGATGCGGCCTGCCAGCTCGGCAAGTTTGGCGCGCAGGTCGTCCAGTCGCTCGTCAAAGTGCTCGAGCAGATTGCGCAGGAACAAGTAGAAGTCCACGCCCGAAAGCTGCTCGCGCACCACGGCCGAAGGCGAGCTGTAGCTCATCGCGCGACCCAGCGCCGCCGAGTGGCCGTTGTTGATAAAGCCCTGCTCAAGCCCAATGCGAATCTGCGTGAGCACGTCGCGCACGCGGTCGGCGTCGGCATCGAGCAAAAGCGTGCTCGACCACACCTCGCGCGGCAGGCTTGCCAGCGCATCGATCTTCTCGGACAGGGCGCCGGCGCTCACCAGCAGGTAGGGGCGCACGCCGTCCACGTCGGGCTGGGTCATGACCTCGGTCGTAAAGCTCAAAAAGCCCAGCTTGCCGGCGAGCAAGTTGTCGAGCTCCTCGGCCGAGTGCTCGCTCGTGGGCAGCTGTTTGAGCAGGCGGCAGAGCAGCGTCACGTAGGGCAGGTCCTCAAATGCGACACAGCTCAGGTCGAAGTACTGCATGGCGTAGGCCAGGCGGTTGGTGGGGATGCCGTGGCGCAGGCAGGGGATGGGCGCGGTCGTGTCCACGATCAGCGGCGGCTCGGGGCGCGCCTCGCCAATGTCGGATACACGCAGGCGCGGCAGCGTGGCCTTGGCCTCGGGCGTGTCTTCGGCCTCCTGCGCGGTACGCAGCACGGCCGTGCGCTCGACCACGTTGGCCAGCTCGGCATCGGTCATGGCGTCGCGCTTGGCTGCTAGCTCGGCGGTCTCGGCACCCTCTGCGCCCTCGGCGGCGTCCACCGGCACCAGCTCAACCAGCGCCATGTGGTCGTTTTCCAGCACCAGCTCGCGCAGCAGGTCCTCAAAATAGCTGCCGTCCAGCTCGCCGCGCAGCTCCTCGTACACCGGGCCGTACTTGAGCGCCAGCGTCGCAGCGTCGTCATCGTAGAGCCAGGTGCTCAGCGCGTCGCACGCGATGGCTACGCCGTCGGCAATACCGTAGTCGCGCTGGCGCAGGTCGTACTCGTTACTGCTGATGATGGCCTCCAGACGCTCGCGCGGAACGCCGTGCTCGCACAGGTCGCGGCAGGCGTCCCGGAACACGCGACGCAGCTCGCGCGCCACGCCTGGCTGTGCGTTTTGCAGCATGATGAGCTCGTAGGGCTGCAGGCTCTCGGCCGCGGTGTAGCTCACCACGTTGCCGCCCAGGCCGGCGGCCAGAATGGCCTTCTTAACCGGCGCTTCGTTGGAGCCCAGCAGTGCCTCAAACAGGATGTCCGCGGCGATCGTGCGTTTGCGGTCGAGCGCGCTGCCCAGCACAAGGCCCAGGCCCACCAGGGCGTTTTCGGGCGTGGTGGCCATCTCGACGCGCTTATACTCGCAGGTCACGGGCGCCTGCACGCCCAGCGGATTGGGCGCCAGTGCGGACGGGTCCTCGCCGGCGGCAACGGCTGCGCCCATGCGGCGGCTCGCGGCACTCGGCTGCGACAGATAGCGCTCGTCCAAAAAGGCCAGGGCGCGGTCCACGTCCAGGTCGCCGTAGAGCGTGATGTAGGAGTTGGAAGGATTGTAGTGGCGCGCGTGCGTGTCCAGGAACTGCTCGTAGGTGAGCGCGGGAATCGCGCGCGGGTCGCCGCCGCTCTCGTGCGCATAGGCGGTGTCGGGATAGAGCGCGGCGTTGACGGCGTCGTCCAGCACGCTCATGGGGTCGGACAGCGCGCCCTTCATCTCGTTGAACACCACGCCGTTATAACGCAGCGTGCCCTCGCGCAGGCTTGCGGCGCTGCCGCCGCCCTCGCCCTCGGCGCCCTCCGGCAGGTCCAGCTCGTAGTGCCAGCCCTCCTGCTCAAAAATGGTGGGCTTGGTATAGATGGCCGGGTTGAACACCGCGTCCAGGTACACGTCCATCAGGTTGTACAGGTCCTGCTCGTTGGTGGTGGCAACGGGGTAGATGGTCTTGTCGGGGTAGGTCATGGCGTTGAGGAACGTCTGCATGGAGCTCTTGATCAGGTCGACAAACGGCTCCTTGACGGGAAACTTGGCCGATCCGCACAGCACCGAGTGCTCAAGAATATGAAACACGCCGGTGGAATCGGCCGGCGGCGTCTTAAAGCCAATGGCAAAGGCCTTGTTTTCGTCGTCGCATGCTAGGTACAGCAGGCGAGCGCCCGATGCGGTGTGGCGCAGCACGTAGGCGTCCGAGTCGAGCTCGGGCACGGTCTCGCGGCGCTCGACGGCAAAGCCGTGGCAGTTAGTGCCGGGCACTAACAGCGCGGCGGCAGCGGCGCGCGGGTCGGTTGAGGTGGTGGGCATATGCAGTCTCCTTTGACGCCCCAGCGGGGGCGAATCGAGTCGAATCCTCGTGAGTATACCCATATGGGGCCCTCGACCAATCTGCCGCACGAGCGTGGATTTTCGGACACACGAGCGTGGAAATTCGGACGCAAATTGAACGAGAGTGGATTTTCGGACGGAAACAGCCCCAAAACGCCAAAAAACCGTCCGGAAATCCACTCTCGATTCCTGACCGTCCATCACTCATGCATTTCTCATTTCTCACTCATCTCTAATATGAGAGATAACAGAAAGATGAGAGATAAATATGAGAGATAACTGAGCAGCAAAGAGACAAGCAATCATGGTATTGTCTCAATACCGATTGTTCTACCAGCAAGAACATGTTTAAATGAAACAGATGGCAGACATCTTATCTTCCATCTCTCACTCATCTCTTATATGAGAGATAGCAGTAAGATGAGAGATAATTACGAGAGATAACTGAGAGATGAAGGAAATCTATTCGCGGCATTCTCCGCCGGACCGAGCGAAAGGACGTGCAGATGAACGAAAACGAGCTGACCGGTCTGCTCGAGTCTTTAAGGCGCATGGGCTCGGACGATCTTAACGTCGAGGTCAAGGAGAGCGCCACGACGCTTTCTCGCGACGTATGGGAAACGGTTAGCGCATTCGCGAATACCGCCGGCGGAATTATCGTGCTCGGCGTGAGCGAGCGCGCGGGCTTTGTCCCGGTTGAGAACTATGAGACCGAGAAGGTGCTCAACCAATTCGTAGCGGGCATGGGTGATGCCGGCGGCCGCGGAAAACTGGCCAATCCGCCCAAATACACTATTGAGCGCGTGGAGCTTCGGGGCACCGTGGTTCTCGTTATCACGATTGAGGAGCTCGACCCGTCGAGCAAGCCCTGCTATGTAATAGAGCGCGGCGCCCAGGGCGGCAGCTACAAGCGCATCGATGACAAAGACGTGCCACTTTCACCGACCGAGGTTTTGGCGCTGTCGTCATACGAGCGGACGAGTCCTAGCGATCGCGATGCGGTGCCCGGCGCGGTCGCAGGCGATCTTGACGAGGCCCTGGTCGACCGCACGATAGAGCGTGCTTTCTCGCTGACACCCCGGGCAATGCGCGGCGCGCCGGACAAGAAAACGAAGCTGGAGCGCCTGAATTTCCTCGACTCCCAGGGCAATGTTACTAAGGCCGGGCTCCTGGCTGCGGGTGCCTATCCTCAGCAGTTCTATCCTAAGCTCTTTATCGATGTGGCGGTCTATGCCGGAACGCAGAAGGGCGCGGCGGGGTCGTTGAGGTTCATGGACCGTACGATCTGCGAGGGAACGTTGGGCGAAATGATCTCGGATGCCGTCGCGGCAATCGCCAAGAATTTGCGGCGAACCTCGACGATCCAAGGCGTCTCGCGTGTCGACTCGCTGGAGATTCCCGAGGAGGTCCTGCGCGAGGCAATCGCCAACGCCGTAATCCACCGAGAATACGGAGATCGGTTCTGTGGGCAGTCGATCGCCGTTGACGTCTTTGATGACCGTATCGAGGTGACGAACCCCGGCGGCCTATACGGAGGAAAGACTCGCGAGAACCTGTTTGACGGCAGCTCCCGATGTCGCAATGCGACGCTTGTGAAGCTCATATCGCTTGTCCCATTGCCCGACGGTGCGGGCTCTCCTGCCGAAGGCAACGGGTCGGGCATTCCAATGATGCTAGATGCCATGCGTGCGCACGGTCTGGCCGAGCCATTGTTTTGCCCAGGTTTCGACCGATTTAAGGTTGTCCTCTACCGAGCGAAGGTTGAGCAAATCGATCATGGCGGGGACTTAATTGTGGCGGCACTCAAGCGCAACGGCGAACTGGGAACACGTGAATTGGCAGAATGCACGGGACTCACCGTCTCCCAGATTAGGACGCGCGTCAATGCGCTCATCGCACGGGGCGAGCTTGAACCTACGGCGTCAGCGACGAGCCGTAACCGCAAGTATCGGCTGACGGAGCGCGCGGGGCAGCTGCACTAGTGGCTGCCCCGCCTCACACCCCGCCATTTCACGCACCGCGCATCGAAACCTACGGCAAAGCAGTTACAATAGCCCAATGTGCATCGCGCACGACGATGATATCGGCGCCCGCGACTGGGGGAGAAAACATGGCAGAGCAACAGATAACGCCGGGGACCAAGCTTCAGGTGGCATTCGACGTGCCCATGGGCCAAAAAACCGACTTCAACATGCTCGCCACGTACAAAGAGAACCTGGACGAGGCGTACTTCCTTATGAGTGCGCCCATGCTCGCCGGCAAGCCGCTCATTATGGACGAAAACCAAAAGCTCCTGCTGCAATACAAAGTGGGCGAGGAGACGTTCGTGCTCGCCGGCTACCCCGAGTCGGTCGAGAAAAAGGGCATCCGCACCTACTGGAAAATGCGCAAAGTCGCCGAGCAGCGCACCTTCGTCAAACGCCGCGACGAGCGTTTTAAGGTCGCCATGCGCCTGACCTACCAGCGCGACAACGCGCCGACCCCCGAGCCCGAGGACGCCATGACCATCGACGTCTCGGCTGGCGGCCTGGCCGTCTACCTCAACGATTACCCCGACGTGGGCGAGGCCCTGGCCGTGCAAATGCCCGCGATCCGCTTGCAGGGCGAGCGCCACGAGCTGCCCGAGCAGTTGGGCATCGTGTGTTGGGTGCGCCGCGCGCCCAAGGGCAGCCTGTACCGCAACGTCTGCGGCTTGCAGTTCCGCTATGCCGACGACATGGAGCGCGAGCTCGTCAAAGAATACGTCGGCTACATTCGCACCAAATATAAGATCTGATCGCCATGGCACTGTTCAAGCGCAACAACAAAGATCAAGCTGCCGAGGATTTGCCCGAGGATTTGGCCGAGGACACGTCGCAGAACGCGCCCGGCACCAATGCCGAGGACGCGCCCGTCGAGGATTCCGCGCCCGAGCAGGCTCCCGCCTCCCGCAAGCGCTTCGGCAAGCCCAACCGCAAGCCCAAGCCCAAGCGCAACCTGCGCGGCGTGGTGCGCATCGAGGAGCTGGAGCAGGCGCTGGCCGACCAGGACCTCGACGACATCGACCCCGACGCGGTCGTGTCCATGTACATGCCCAAGCGCCGCATGGAACGCATCGGCGCGGCGCTACTGCGCATGGACAAGCTGCAAAAGGCCCTCGTAGTGCTGGCGCTTGCCTTTGGCGTGCTGTTCGCCCTGTCGTTTATGCAGGAAAACATGGGTAACTTCACCATCAACCTCAACCGCCTGGAGCTGTTCCGCCGCGGCGTGGCCATTGCCGACAATGGCGACTTTAACAACGCCACCGCGCGCTTGGCCGCCGACGCCGTGGACAACGGCACCAATATCGCTACCGACGACCTGCCCGACAACCTGGACAAAATCGACGGCAGCCACAACGGCAAAAACTACGTGGCGTACACCTTCTATATCCGCAACGCCGGCAAGACCGATCTGGGCTATAGTGCCAAGCTCAAGGTGGTCAGCGCCAGCAAGGGCGTGGAAAAGGCGGCGCGCGTGAGGGTGTATCGCAACGGCAAGCCTACTACCTATGCAGCGGCTGCGGCCAACGGCAATCCCGAGCCCAACACCGAACCATTTGCGTCCAAAGATGTAGTGACGACCATCAGTCATGCGAACTTCCGCGTGGGCGATGTGGACAAGTACACCGTGGTCATTTGGCTGGATGGCGACGACCCGGAGTGCGTGGACAAGATTATTGGCGGCGCGGTGGAGTTTGGTTTTGACTTTGATTCGTCCGAGACCGACGATTCGAGCCTGTTCGTTAAGTTCGTGCAGGATATTGCCGACACCCTGACCGGCAACGACCCCATTAGCGCGAGCGGCAACGAGGCGCCCGATTACTACAAGGAACACAACGTGACTTGGAGTAACCGTCGCAACCAAAAGAACTCGCCCGCAGGGGACGAGGACAAGTAGAACGAACAAGCGCCGGGCCGGGATTGATTTCCCGGCCCGGCGCTTTTGGTGGTGGCTTATGCCGAGGTTTTGCCGTCGGAGGCGATGGCGGCTGAGGCGTCGCCCAGCAGGAACAACCGCAGCGCGAGCTTGATCGCGTAGCCCGGCTTGACCTGCGCTGCGTTTTCCGTGTGCTTGCCTAGGTCGCCGCAGTAGGCGTAGAGGTCGCGGATGAGGTCCGCGCCCGAGAGCGTGAACATGTAGCCCGCGTCCGAAAGCGCGTTGGGTGCTGCGGGCAGCCCCGCAGCCGCACAAAAGCTCGCAAGGTCGGGACCCATGACGGCCTTGTAGTCGATCGCGGTGCCACGGTCCCGAGCGGCCTGCTCCTGCTTGCGGGTGTACGACAATGCCGCCGCCAGTACAAAGCTGGGCGTGGGCGCATTGACGTCGTCGGTGGTGGCGACGAGCTTACCGGCCGCTTGCGTGACCAGCCAGGCGACTTCGCGCTGGCAACGAACGGCCTTGCGCGTCACCGGTTTGATCGATCCGGTGGAAACGCTTCCCTTGGGTTGATTGGCGGCAGGCATGGGCCCTCCCAACAAATAGCCCGTTTAGCAGGCAAAAATGACACGTGCCACACCAGTATAACGAGTGGGAAGGGCTAAGGCCGAAGCTTGGCGGAGAGCGTGGTCGTGCGATGGCGTGGCGCTGCGGTCGCAAGGCTTAAGAGGGACTTACGGCTTTGCGGGGGAGAGATCAAATAAGGTAAACGATGTTCACATAGCATCACATATAACCCGAGGTAGACCTATGAATCTGCCGGAATGTAGGCTACCGAAAACTCATAAGGAAATCGTAAGAATTATGGTATCCTCAATTCCATGTCTAAAGGATGGGCAAGCAACATCCAACACGAAAGCGCGGGCTCCCCTTCCGGGCTTCTCGAGGGTCATCTGGGATGAATGGGGAAAGAAAGGGGTCCGCATGGATACCAAGGCATTAAAGAAGCAGATGGGTGCCGCCATCGCCATGGTCCTCGTGGCAGCCGTAGCCCTCGGCTCCGCCACCTTCGCATGGTTTGTGAGCAACAACAAGGTTACGGCGACGACGTCTAACATTGCAGCTCAGTCCAACTCTGCATACCTCGTGATAGATAAAGTAGCGACGTCGAAGACCTCCTCTAGTGCTGTCACCTCTGAGGTCAAAAAGAAGGAGCTCTATCCTGCTAAGACCGAGAAGAGCCAGGATGGCAAGGCCGTTTGGAAGTCTGCCTATGCATCTAGCGCTGACGTTTCGACGATGAAGCCCGGCAGCGAGTTCACGATTGGCGACGGAACTGCCGCTAAGGCTGTGGAAGCGAAATATGCGGTTGAGAATACTTTTTATGTAGGTACCGGTACCTACGATGGTGAGTTCACGAACCTGCATATTACGGGCGTGAAGGTTACTACCCCCACCACGACGGAGAACAAGAATCTTGGCGATGCCCTTCGTGTTCTCGTTGTTTACAAAAATAAATGGGAGGTCTGGAGCGGCAATGGCATCAAGCTCAGCTCGTCTGTCGATAGTCCTACTGCCGGCGGCGATCTGCTTGATACTGATGAGGTAATCAAATCCGGTCACGATGCCGAGGTTAAAGTTTACCTGTATTACGACGGCGATGACACCAATGTCTTCTCCGACAATCTTGCGAATATCAAGACCACTGCTGGCGACAATGGCGTGACCATCACCTTCGAGGCGACGCCCAAGGAGTACAAGGGGCAATAACTAGTTATCGCTGACTTCGTCGTTTTTGGGATTTCAGAATGCCGGGGGCCGAACCGTCGGCTTCCGGCATTTTTTACTAGATAGGTCCATTGAATGAGCCAGAGCGTAAAACAGCTAAAAAGACAGCTTGCGGGTGCTGCCTGTGCAGTGCTTATGTCTGCAGTCGCTCTTTCTTCGGCCACCTATGCTTGGTATGTCGCAAATAACACGGTGAAGGCAGGATCTTCAACCATCAGCGCGACGACCAATGGTTTTATCCTTCAGATTGATGAACTCAAGAACGGTGCCCAACACGGCGGCGAGCAGACGTCGCTTGCAGCCGCAATACAGGGCGGAAAGATAACGCCCTCTTCTACGGACGATCTTAAGAACTGGTTTGTCTGCCAAGGCTGGGGATCAGACGGTAGAGTAACCTCTTACTCGCAGATTAAGTTTAAGCAGGACGGCAAGTCTGGTGAATACGAGGCTGGTGGCGAGACCCACTACGCCTATCTCAAGAGCGAATTTATTGTCTATACCATTACAGAGTCCGGTATAGCCGACGTGTATCTTGAGGGATCTGACGGTGAGCCTATAGCCGTCACTGCTCATGGGACACCGACGACCGATACAATTCCGAATTCTTTGCGCATCGGTATTACTACACAGGCGATTGATGCTAATGGAAACCTGACTGGTGATGAAACTCTAAAGGTCGTATATGCTCCCGTTGCAGTTTCTCCCACCGAGAAGGGTAACGATAAAAATGCCATTGCTGGATGGTCTTGTGTAAAGGACGCGGCCAACGGGCCTCAAATGCCTTCCTACCAGCATATTGAAAAAGGCAACTGCACCGGCTGGCTTGCAAACAAGGTCGGAGACGATTATCAGGTTGACGCGGGTACGCATAAGATCGCAAGTCGCGTTGGCTATGATGGCATAGCGGTCCGAATTTATATTTGGATGGAAGGAACCGATGCTGACTGCGTTAACAATGCTGCAGCCGAGGACCTTGCGACATACGATGTGACTGTCAAGCTCGCTGGTGTCGCAACATCGTAGTGCCGACGACCTCTTAAACGTAGATAGCCTAAGGGCTCACTTCGAAGGAAGTGAGCCCTTTTTCGTACAGCGCGATCACTGTATGGGCGATAATGTGGGGAACTGTTTTTCCTGGAGGTTCCTTATGGACGGCATCGCTTCTAGTGCTCCGCTGATAACTCTGCCGAGCTTTGATCGCGCATGTGGTCTCGTGCCGCCTGAGTATGTCCTGGCTTGGGAGTGGTTCTTGCGCGAGGAACAGCGCGGTGAGCTCTGGAAAAACCTCCCGCATCGCACCAAGCCCGAAAGCCCCCAATATCCTTATCGTATGGTCATCGACTCCGAGCCTTTTCCCGTCTCGCGCGATTCGGGCATCTATTGGCCGGGTCGTGGGCGCATCAAGCACCCGGGTGAGAAGACCTTCGCCCTCTCGGTGCATAACTCTACCAACGGTCCTTATTCCGATGTTCCGCCGCTCTATCTTGAGGATGGCACATGGGTATTCAAATACTCGTCGCAAAGCGCATCGGTCGAAAACTGGCGCGACCAGGACTACAACCAAAAGATGATCAACTGCATGGAGCGCGGCGTTCCCGTGGGCGTGTTCTTTGCAACGAGTGCTGGCTACAAGGTGCTGGGCCTAGCGTTCGTTGAGCGTTACGAGCCGGAGAACAGCTGGTTTGTGCTGCATGGCCCCGTCCATAAGGGCGGACCCGACGCTCGTTTTTCCCCGATATGACCTACATGAACGACGCTCCGGTTGCGGCGGAGTTTTCTGGCATTCCAGCGAGCGATGATGACAAGGTCCGTTATGCGCTGCGTCGCGAGCGAATCGGCCAGCAGCGTTTTCGCACTGAACTTTTTGAGGCCTACACTGGTCGATGCGCCGTCTCGGGTTGCAATGTCGACGAGGCACTCGAAGCCGCGCATATCGAGAATTACTCGGGTCCTAAGTCACAGGTTGTCAGCAACGGTATTCTGCTGCGGCGCGATCTGCACTCGCTCTTTGATGCCCATCTGATTTCGTTTGAATTGGTGCGCGGCGATTATCAGCTTTGCGGGTCGTATCTTCTGCGGCATACGGACTATGCAGCGTTTGCAGGGTCGGTATTGCGCGAGCCGGATGAGCATCGCCTGCGCCCCAATGCCCGATTCCTCGAAGCCCACCGCGCCGAGTTCGATTTCTCGGAATCGCGACGTCGGGCGGAGAAGGTCGCTTTGTATTAACCGAGTCACCGTCTACTGCTCTGATCATGTCGATTGATCGGATCGCGCCGCGCCGCATCGCGTGCTGCGCGATCCTGCCATCCTTTCCTCAACAGTTAAAACGGGAAAGGGGAGACCATGGGATGGCGAAGCGATATCGCACGAGGCGTGTACGGAAATCTGCCGCGAGTGCTAATGGACCGGAGCCTGTTCCCGCTCGTTGAGGCCACCTGCAGCCAAATCTGCCTGCCTTGCCCTCGCTGTGGCGCAGGCCTCCCATGCCTAGACATCAGCTTCATCGACGCCCGCGACAAACACGCTACCGACCCGCGGGTTCGAACAGGCTTGCGTCTCCCGGTCTATCCTCAGCAATGCCCAACCTGCGGATGTGCCATTACCTATGACGAGACGGAGCCGTAGCTTCGAAGATCGAATTACCCATTAAACAAACCCAGTGCCCCGAATCACCGCCCTACGCCCGCAACGCTCCAATGGGGAACACGTAGACGTCGTGCTCGGCGTCGTAGCGGCAGAAGGGCGAGGTCGCGGTGATGACGGCGCAGAACTCCGGCTGGGGGTTGCGCGCGGCAGGGTTCAGAGCGACCTTGCGGCGCAGGCGCTCGATGTTGCGGATTCCGTCGCTAACCTTGGATTCGCCGAGCTTGATTTCTATCGCTGCCCAGCGGCCATCGTTCAACTCGATAATGGCATCAACTTCAAGCCCGTCGGAGTCGCCATAGTAGTGGAGCGAGCCCGGATGCGAGCCGGGCAGGCACGAGGTGTAGACGCTCAGATCGTGAATGCACAGAGACTCAAAGAGCAGGCCAAAAGTCTGACCGTCCGCAAGCAGCCTTTTGGGATTCATTCCAAGCGCGGCTGCGGGAATGGAGGGGTCGGCGAAATAGCGCTTTGGCTTGGTGCGCAGGCGGGACTTTGCGCGGACGGGTGCATCCCAACCGGGCAGATTTACAATCGCATACATGCTCTCCAGCATGTCGAGGTAAAACGCCACGGTCGAAGTTGCCGGCTGGGCGTCACTGTCGCCCAACGAGGCGTCTGCCGCGATGGTGTTGAGCGTGGCAGAGGTCGCAACGTTGCGCGCGAGCGAGGACACAATGTGCCGTGCCGTAGACCCCACGCCTCCTTTTTGCGGAACGCTGACTTCGTACATGGCATCGAGATACTGGTTGACGACCTCTGCGGCCATCTGAGGGCTCGCCCCGACAAGCGCCGGCCATCCTCCGCAGCAAATTGCGTCGGCCAGCATGGGGAGCGAGCCTGTATAGGCCGAAGGTTCGAATGATCCTTCGAATAGGTTTTGCAGCGAAACGGATCCCGTTGAAAGCCCTCGTTCCCAAAGCGTCATGGTGCTCATATCGAGACGCGCTATGCGGCCGGCGCCGCTGTGGGTGACAGAGCCTTTTGCCGGCGTTGACGATCCGGTGAGGATAAAGAGGCCCTTCTCGCCGCCGGATGCATCAACGGCGCGGCGCGTGGCATCCCATGTTGCGGGGGTCTCTTGCCACTCATCGATGACGTGCGGCTTATTGCCCTGAAGAGCGAGCGAAGGATCGGCTTCGACCAGCGACTTTACGTTTGGGTCATCAAGATGAACAACGCTCTCACCGAATGCGAGCGCGGTCCATGATTTACCGCACCACTTTGTGCCCCGAATCTCGACCGCTCCAAAAATCTGGAGCAGGGTTTGCAGTCGTTCGTCCAAAAGGCGAGGACGGTAGGATTTGGGCTGTTCCGAACCATAAGAAATCATGATTTGATAAACCTCACTACCTGCGCATACTCGATTTTCGAGGATAATCATACTCGATTTTCGAGGATTTTCACGCTCGATTTTCGAGGAAATCTGGACTCGATTTTCGAGTTTTGCCCTACAGGTAGATCCCCTCGAACAGGCTCTTGTGGAACTGGGCGTGGTGGTCGCGTGCCCAGGTGAAGAGTGCCTGGTCAAAGTCGCCTTTGGTGGCAGGGATGCCATAGACGCCGGCGACTTCCACGCGCACGAACTCCAACGCGGGCAGCTTGTTGATGGCCGTGAGCGCAAACGGCGACGTGGGCTCCTCGAACAGGTAATGGCTGCTTTGCAGCGCGCCGCAGCCGGTGCAGGTGCTGGCGAGCGATGCGGTCTTGGTGGTGCGCGACGTTACGGGCTTGTAGCCGCAGCGCTCGCGCAGGTAGTTGCGGATCTCGGCCGGCACGCAGCCCAGCGCGGGGACGATGGCTACGGCGTTGGCGCGGGCGGTGTCGATCACGATGTGGCCCGTGTCGTCCATGGCGGGCGCAGCCTTGCTGCCCGAGTCCTCGGCCGCCCAATACGGAATGCCAAAGGCCGCGACCGTTGTCTGCTGGTGGCACTTCCAACATTCGCGCTTGCCCAGCACCAGGTAGATGTAGGGCGCGCTGGGGTCGGAGCGATCTACGCCGGGCAGCCACGCGGCAAAGGGCTCGGGGTTGACGCCATCGGGCACGTACCAGATCTTCTTGGCCCGGTCCCACTTGGCGCCCAGGGCCTTGGCCTCGTCTTTGTGCGAAAAGGGAACATCGAGCTCGGTGCGCATGGCGGCTCCTTTGTGTGGCTTGCGGTGCATGTGCTCCAAGGATACCCCAGCGCTGGGTGCTCGATACACGCGGCTGGGGTCGGCGGTGTTTGAACTGGCGGCCGGTGGCGTCTGCTGTCTTAACGAGGCGATTGCGGCGTGGCGCGCGGTCGTTGGATGGATGCTTCGACCGCCCAAGAAGTCGCGGGGCGTTTTGGCGGGGGCGCGCCGTCAAGCAAATGGGCAAGTGCTTGGTCAGCTTTTGGTCAGTTGAGCGGCAACCTTGCCAAAAGATTGACGGATTTGCAGCTAGACGTCGACGAATGAGCACTTTGGACGTGCCGCGGCAAAAAACCGCCGATCGTTTGCCGAAAACTTAGCAGGACCGCCAACGGACGCCGACGCGCGTGCTATCTTCGCGCCATGAGGTACTTTATCGTTTCACATAATGCTGCGCTGGCGCTTTTGGCGCACATGCCGAACCCTCGATTCGGGGATTCGGAACCAGAGGTCGTGTCGATTGCAGACGCCTGCGCGCTCTCGGATCAAGAAGCGCAGGAGGTTATCGATCGCTATGACCTGGGGATCGAAACGCTGGATTTGCTGGTGCCGTCGCGCGCCGACCGTCGGCGGAGCAAGCATGTTAAGACGCACCTGTGCACCAACGAGCTCCCGGCGGGTTCGTTTATCTCGCTGGGCCACTGGATGGGCGATCTGGATGCATACGTGTGCTCTCCCGAGCTGGCGTTTTTGCAGGCTGCGCACGATGGCGATGCGGCAGAGGCCATCTATGCCGGCTATGCCATGACATCGGACTACCGGCTGGATAACCTTGCTCCCGGCGGGGTGACCAGCAGGGACGCAGGCATGCGCGATGGGAAGCTCACGACTAAGGAGCTCATCGCGGCGTACCTTGACCGGGCGTCAAAGGTGAGAGGCGCCGCCAAAGCAAAAGCGTTGCTTCCGTATGTGGTGGAGGGCTCGCGATCTCCAAGGGAGTCGGGGCTTTGCATGTTTATGTCGCTGCCTGCGCATTACGGCGGGCTTGCGCTGGGCAAGGCCGAGCTGAACAAGAAATACTATATTCGTGACGGTTACAACGATGGGCGCAACCGCAAACTGCGCGTGTTGGAGCGCATGCCCGACATCACGCTTACGGCGAAAGCAGAGGTGGGCCTGGATAAAGTAAGGGCTAGCTTGCTGCCCGAGGTGCTTACCGCGCTGGTCGATTACGACAGCGACGCTATCCATGATGGAAGCGAGAAAATCCACAAGGATGCCGAGCGCCGCAACGAGCTGCAGATGCTCAATGGGGTCGCGTACTTTACGGTGACGACTGACCAGGCAAATGACTATGACAAGCTCGTCCGGCTGTGCGAGCGCATCCGACGGAAGCTGCATCGTCGCAAGCGGCCCATATTTTACAAGCCCATGACTGAAGAAGCGCGATATTTGGCACAGGCGCGCGTCGAAACAAAGCGGTTTAAGCTCTGGCAGACCGTTATTGAGGCGCATCAGTATTGGTAGAGCGGGCCTTTGGCGGCGGAGGGGTGCTGCCGTATTGAAGGTGAATGGTTTCCCGCGAAGTGAACGAGCGTTTTTGGACCCCCGAAGCATCCACACTTTTTGGCGCCAAAACCGCAGGATTCTAACGACAAAACCGCAGGAAATGAGCCGCCAAAAGTGTCGATGCTCTGGGGGTTCGTTTTGGCTCGTTCACTTCGCGGGAAACCATTCACCTTCGATTTGCGGGCTGTCCGGATACGGCTACGAGGGTCACATTTGGGTCTGATCGGGGCGATCGTTAGGGTTGTTTGGGCGATTTTGGGCCTGATCGAGGCGATTGTCAGGGCTGTTGGGCGGCTTTGGGCGCAGTTGGGGTGGTTGCTGGCGTTGTTGAGGCGGCTTTGGCTGCTGCGGCGCCCGCTTGGCTTGGCGGCGTAAAACAAAACAGCTCAGAGGCGAAGCCTCTGAGCTGCGAACATTTGGTGGGCGTTAGAAGATTTGAACTTCTGACCTCTTCCGTGTCAGGGAAGCGCTCTCCCCCTGAGCTAAACGCCCGATCAAGGGTGCGCGAGTGCGCAGGGAATAATATAACGGAGCTCCCGCCCAGTGGCAAGAACTATTTTTTAAAAAGCGGCGATTTGCGACCCTATCCGCCCCGATGTAGCGCGAACAGCACGCGGAAAGTCGCGTTTGTACCCCCGACGAACAGCACATTCGCGTAGAATAACTCCATTATGGGCAAATGGTGTCCAGGCAGTTTACAACACGGCATCTGGGGGAGGGGCATGTCGGACGCGCGTTCGCTGCAAAAACAGTTCAATCGCATGCTCGCCACGTTGCTGGTGGCCCTTGCTGTTGCCGGAGCTGTAACGTACGCCTGGTACATCTACAACGCCAACCGTCATATCACCGACGTCAAGATGGCCGCGGGCACGGGCGTTACCTTCCTTATCTCCAACGAGTACGACGGCGAATACAAAACCAATGCCGGCCTGAACTTTGCGGGCCTGCTCGATCCCGTCTCGACCGACAACGTGCTCAACGGCTTCCAAAAGGTAACGGGCTTTACCGGCGGAACCACGCAGGACTCGCTGTTTGCCAGCGTGTTTGGCACGGCCGAGCATTCCGACTACTACAAGACCTCCCTGTACCTGGCCACCAGCTCGGCCGCGACCGACGTGTACCTGTCGGGCATCGACTTTACCGAGCAGGATCCGGCAAACCCCATCTCCACCGCCCTGCGCGTGGGGCTGGTCGCCTATGCTCCAGGGCAGGGCGATACCGTTACGGGCCAGTACGTCTTTGAGGTCTCGGGCGAGCGCAATCCCCAAGCGCGCTACAACACGCTCGACGGCAAGGATGCCGGCGAAAACGAGCAGAACCATCTGGTGCTCGACAGCAGCCGCTCCGACGGCGCCACGGTCCATTTTGACCAGCTGACCAGCGCAAACTTCTGCGACTACAACGAAGACACCGGCATCGTGAGCCTCAAGGAGGCCACGACCAAGATCTGCAGCCTGCCAGCCGCCGCCAAGGGCGCCGACCGTAGCACGCCCGTGCGCGTGGATGTGTACGTGTGGCTGGAAGGCTGCGACCCCGACTGCACCAACAACCTAGTCGCCACCAGCCTGCAATCGCTGGCGCTGCGCTTTGCCGGCAAACGTTCGTAAGGGGGCTAGGGATGAGTGCATCGAACACCAAAGATATCCTGGGCTCGCGCCGTCGCATGGTTGCCGCGGCCGCATGGATGTTGGTGCTGGTAGCCGCCCTGAGCGCCGCCACCTACGCCTGGTTTAGCAACTCGCGCTACACCAACGTGACGCCCGTGGCGCATACGGTAAGCGATGAGAGCTCCGATCTGCAGATTGGCCTTTCGGCCAACGGGCCCTGGGACACGACGGCCACGCTTGCCGCCGCTGACAAGACGCTCTATCCCATCTCGACGTCAGACCTTGCCCGCTTTTGGCGCGGCACGTTCCAAAACGCCGCGGGCATCACGACCGACTACGCCGACTGCACCGCGCAGCTGGACGGATATGCTCTTTCGGGGACGCTGTACCTTAAGGGCGGCGACAGCGCGCTCAACGTGTACCTGTATCCGGGCCAGATGAGCGTGACGAGCGACCCGCAGCTGCTGGCCGCGCTGCGCCTGGGTCTGATAATTACGACCCAGTCGGGTACGCAAACGCATATCTTTACCTGCGACGACCTGGGCAGCACCGCGGGTGCCACTAGCAGGCGCACCACCGCGCAGGACGGCGTGGCTGTGGCAGCGGGCGCCTCGGGCTGGACCTACACCGCCGACCCTGCGCGCTCCATAAGCGCCTACAGCATGGACGGCACCGGCGACACGCCCACGGCGCGCGCGGGCGCCACGCCCATCTGCACGCTGGCCGCCAACGAGGTGGCAAGCGTTCGCTACGTTGTGTACATGGAAGGCTGCGACGCCAATTGCATCGACGAGGCCCAGGCCCGCGATGTGGTGCTGCAGCTTGCCTTTGCCGCGGCCAAGGCATAAGGGGGCGAGCGATATGGAAGATCAGAGGTGTATGCCAGCAGATAACTGCGAGGGCAAAACCCAGAATACGGACCCCGCGGTCTCCTCCAGCGCCGTCACCCGCCGCCACGTCCGCCGCGCGCGTGCCTACATCGCGCTCGTTATGGTGGCGCTCGCCGCCACTTTGGGTGCCGCAACCTACGCCTGGTTTACCAACAACATGAAGGTCAACACCAACTCGGTGAGCGTGCACAGCGACACGTCCAAGCTGGTGCTGGAGCTGGGTGACGCCGACCGCGGCAGCTGGTCGCAGCAGGGCGACGTTTCCCTAACTTCCACCGCGAACGGCGCCGTGACGCTCTACCCGGTCTCGACCTTTGACCTCAACGGCTTTGCTGCCTGTGCGCAAAACAACTCTGCCGGCGATGCCACAGTGTTTGAGCAGGCAAAAGACAACGGCTCCGCGTTCTACCACGGCTGGATCGACCTGCGCCCCACCATTACCGGAACGGGCGCCAGCAAAGTAAAGGGCAAGGTCAACTTGTATCTGGCCGAGTCGCTGGTTCCGCAGGGTGCCGACGCCGAGCTGCTGCGCGCGGCCCGCGTGGGCGTCAAGATCTCGAGCGGCGGCCAGGTGCTCGCCGCCAACATCTTTGAGCTCGACAGTTCCGACAGCGGCCATCGCGGCGAGCATCCTACGACCGCCCCGGCTGGCCTTGCCGGCTACGCCGATGGCATGCTTCTGGGCTGGCAAAACGGCCAGCTTGCTTGCGGTGCCAACGTAACGCAGGACCCGGCCGCCTTTACCCTGGACGCCGGCGAGGCTGCCGAGCGCCCGCAAAACTCGCTCGCCACGCTGGCGCTGGGCCAGACCTATCGCCTGGACATCTATTACTACATCGAGGGCACCGACCCCGATAGCGCCGACTACCTGCATCAAGACCCGGGCACCCTGCACCTGGCCCTCTTTGCGACCTTGGACGGTGAGTAGCCATGACGCGTAAGCAACCCGCCGCCAACTGCACGCCCGCCACCGGCAAGCCCAATGCCGCCGCGCCCGCCGACACCGACCTGCGCCGCAAGCTCACCACCACCGTGGTGCTGGTGCTGTTTGCCCTGGTAGCGATAGCCATGGCAACCTTTGCCTGGTTTTCCATCGCCGATAGCGCCAAGACCCGCATGCTTATGATCGACGCCAACGCCGACGGTTCGCTACGCTTTGACCTGGACGGGCACGCCACATTCGACGAATACGTGCACAGCTTGGGCTTCGACCAGATCTCGGCGCGCATCGCCAGCGAAAAGGGCGTGGACATCGATGCGTCCAAGCTCAAGCCCGTCACCACGAGCGACTACCAGACCTTCACCTTCGAAGACGGTTCCACCGCCGACCCCGCCACCGGCGCTTACCTGGAGTTCACGTTGCACTTTATGAGCAGCACGGACCTGCGCGTTCGCCTGACCGGCCAGGACGGCGACAACGGCGCATCCGGCACGCGGTTTAGCTCCGACACGCAGGGTATGGCCAGCGCCATGCGCATGAGTTTTACCGCCGACGGTCATACCTGGGTCTACAACCCCAACGGGGGTGGCGGCTCGTCCGGCGCTGCCACGGTCTTTGGGCTCGACTCGGGCACGGCCACCGCGGCCAGCGACATGTTCGACCTCATAAAAGATACGGATAAGCCGGTAACCGTTCGCATATGGCTCGAGGGAACGGACCCAAATTGCACTAATATGCTAAAGGGAGCTAACTATTCGGTTTCGATGCGCTTTAAGGGCATCGAGGAACAGTAGATATGCACGGCGGCCGCCGGGCCGCGCACGACCTAGACAGACACGGTAGTAAGGGACATCATGCAATCTGTTAAAAAAGTCGCATCCATCGCGTTGAGTGTCGTCATGTGGATCATCATCCTGGTGGCGGCCCTATATGCGTTTACCACGCTCGCCACGCGCGAGGACGGCAGCGTCTCTGACATCGCCGGCTTCACCCCGCTCGCCGTGCAGTCCGACTCCATGGCGCCCACGTTTAACAACGGCGACCTCATCATCATCCAAAAGTGCGACACCTCCAAGCTCGAGGTGGGCGACATCGTGACGTTCCATACCATCATCGACAACGAGTACGCGCTCAACACGCACCGCATCGCCGCCATCGACGAGGTCAACGGCATGCGCAGCTTTACCACCAAGGGCGACAACAACGACGTGGCCGATACGCACATCATCAGCGACGGCGACATCGTGGGCAAGTACCTGTTCGCGTTGCCGCAGATGGGCAAGGTCATGGACTTCCTGTCCAGCTCCATGGGCTTCCTCATTGTGATCGTGCTGCCCATGCTGTTGTTCTTTATCTACCAGGTGTATCACCTCATCGTGGTGGGCATGAACCTCAAGCGCGCTATGGCCGAGGAGGACCGCCTGGCCGCCGCGGCTGCCATCGTGGACGCCGAGGGCAAGGGCGATACCACCATCACGGCCGATAACGCCGCCGAGCAGCTCGCCCAGGCCGAGGCCAAGCTCGAGGAAGCCCGCCGTCTGAAGGCCGAGGCCGAGGCGGCGATGAGCGCGACCAAGCAGGAGGGTACCGACGGTGAGTGAGTTTCTGGGATTTGCCTGGGAGCTGCTGGCAAAGGTCGTCTACAACGTCGTTGCCGTCGTGAGCTCCATCCTTAATCTGCTGGTGTTTGGCTGGGTTGAGTACTTCAGCATCTTTATGACCTACTTCACCACGTTTGACCTGGTGGGCAAGATCGGCGCGGTCATTCTGTTTGCCATGCTCATCGCGGTCCCCGTGCTGATCGTGGCTATTCTGGTTCACCGCTACCGCATCAACCGTCGCCTGCATCGCGACGACACGTCCAACAAAGCGCTCTATCGCGAGATCGGCCGCCTGAACAAGCAGGTGCTCGACCTTATGGACGAGAAAAACAAGCTGCTGGCGCTCAAGGTCAATGCCATGGGCGGCACCAAGCAGATTCCGTACGTGGGCGCCTCGGCCCTGGCCGACGATCACCTGCCCACGGTGGGCAACGTGGTGGGCGCCGCTACGGGCGCCGGTGCGCCTGCGGGCGAGGGCGCCACGGCCGCCATGGCCAAGGCCACCGTCGAGGCCAAGACCCTTGCCGAGGAAAAAGAGATCGCCCAGGCCAACCGCTTCCCCAAGCTGTCCCTTGTGGACCTTAAGTACCGCGACTGGGAGCCCCCGGTCTACGACGATGCCATCTCGCTGGAGGACTTTGTCGACAGCTTCCGCGCGTTCGCCTGCAGCCAGATGAAGCTCTACTACACGCCCGAGGTCATCCGCCGCTTTGTGGCCGGCATGGCCGCCTCCAAGCTGCTGATTCTGGAGGGCATTTCGGGTACCGGTAAGACGTCGCTGCCATACAGCTTTAGCCGCTATCTGGACAACCCCGCAACCATCGTGTCGGTGCAGCCGAGTTTTCGCGATCGCACCGAGGTGCTGGGCTACTTCAACGAGTTTTCCAAGCGCTTTAACGAGACAGAGTTCCTCCGTGCCGTGTACGAGGCGGGGCTGCGCCAGGACCCGTCCATGATCGTGCTCGACGAGATGAACCTCGCCCGCGTGGAGTACTACTTTGCCGAGATCCTGTCGGTGCTCGAGATGCCCAGCCACGACGAGTGGGTGCTCGACCTGGTGCCTACCCAGTGGGCCGCCGACCCCAAGGGTCTGCACGACGGAAAGCTCACCATTCCCGACAGCCTGTGGTTTATCGGCACGGCCAACAACGACGACTCCACCTTTACCATCACGGACAAGGTGTACGACCGTGCGATTCCCATCGAGCTCAACGAGCGCGCCGACGCGTTTGAGTGCGAGCCGCACGAGCGCGTGCACGTGACGGCCGACCACCTGCAGTATCTGTTCCAGAAGGCCAAGGTCGAGTACGTGATCGATGACGATCTGCTCGAGAAGATGCACAAGCTGGACCAGTACCTGCAGACCCGCTTTAAGCTGGCCTTTGGCAACCGTATCATCAAGCAGATGTACGACTTTATCCCCGTGTACGTGGCGTGCGGCGGCACCGAGTTGGGCGGCATGGACTACATCATCGCCCGCAAGGTGCTCAAGAAGTTTGAGTCCATGAACGTGAGCTTTGTGCGCGACGAGATGAAGGGCCTGATCGAGTACATCGAGAAGACCTTTGGCGAGGGCGGCCTGCCCGATTCCGTCATGTATCTGCAGCGGATTCAGAACTTCTACTAATGCCGTAAGCGCGGGACGTGGGACAAGACAATCAGTAGCGTTTGCCCAGTGTGGTGTCGTCACGCCCCTTACCGATCGATCCAACCTATGGAGTAACCCATGTCCGAGACCATTCAGGACCTCTATACCAGCTTCTCCGAGCAGATGGAGCCTATCCAGGAGGACAGCCGCTACTTCCGCTATCTGTTTGAGATGGCGCAGGCCTCGGGCACCACGATCGAGCAGCAGCGCGAGGAGCTCGTCAAAGTGGTGGACGAGGAGTGGATCAGCATGATCGAGGACTCGCTCGACGCCATCAACACCATCATCGAAAATCCGCGCCGCTTCATCACCACCGAGGAAGAGGTGGTGCCGGTCTCGCTCGCCAAAAAGATCAGCGCCGACAGCGTCCGTCATCTGAGCCAGAACACGCAGTTCCTGGCGCCGAGCGACGATGGCGGCGTCCACCCCACGCGCATCCTCAACGTCAGTACCGTCGAGACGTACGACCTGTACGAGAACCGCTTTATCTACCACCTGATTCAGCGCCTGCTGACGTTTGTAGACAAGCGCACCGACGTGATCTTTTGGTCGACGGGCAACGAGATCCGCAACCGCTTTAAGATGCACAGCAAGATCGACGATGCGTACGAGGAGATCGAGTACAACGTCGAGATGACGGTCAAGAATCGCCAGAGCTTTGCCGAGAACGACGCCGACAACATGGACGTCTTTATGCGCATCGACCGCGTGCGCCGTCTGGTCATGGCACTGCGCGGCGCGTCGTTCTGCCAGATCATGAACGGATGCAGCGCGGTTCGCAGCCCCATTCAGCGCACCAACCTCATCATGAAGGACCCCAACTACCGCAAGTGCTACCAGCTGTGGCAGTTTATGGAGCGCTACGACAAGGTGGGCTACAACATCGACGTGCAGCAGCAAGCGCTGGCGTTCGATGACGAGTACATGGTGCAGATGTACACCAACCTCATCAACAACTACACCGTCTTTAAGAGCCTGACCGACGACGAGCGCAACCTGCAGGAGCTCGAGAGCGTGCATCCCGAGCCGGTGGCGCCCAAGTTTATTAAGGAGATTAAGGAGGTGCAGGTCGATAGCCCCGACCTGCCCGATGTCGAGGTCCGTCGCGTGTTTGTGGAGGAGGTCACGCAGGCCCAGCTCGATGCCGAGCAGGCGCTGGCCGAGGCTCGCGAGCAGATTGAGGAGCTGCAGGGGCAGCTGAAGTCCTGGAAGGTGCAGGCGCACGCGCTGACCGATGAGCGCGATGACTTGGCAGACGAGCTGGACGAGGCAAAGGCGCGCGAGCTGGCGCTGACACAGCGTGCTCAGATGGCCGAGGCCGATGCCGAGGAGCTGCGTGACTCGCTGGAGGATGTCGAGGCGGGCAAGAAGGCTGCCGAGAATGCTGCCGTTGAGGCGCGCTCGACCGCGGCGGCCCAGCTTGAGCAGATGCGCGCCGAGGCCGATGCCGAGGTGGTTGCCGCCCGTGCCGACGCGGACGCCAAGGTTGCTGCCGCCGAGCAGGCGGCCGCCGAGCAGGTCGCGCAGGTCAAGAGCGAGTCCGCCGCGGCTCTGGCTGCCAAGGCGGCGGCCGATGCCGCCGAGCTGCAGGCCACCAAGGACGCTGCTGCGGCCGAGCTTGCCGGCGTGCGTGAGGCCTCTGCCAAGGAGGTGGCTGCACTGCATGCCAAGCTGGATGCCGCCGAGCTGCAGATTGAGGAAGCGCAGCTGACGGCCGAGCGCGATGCCCGTGCTGCGGCCGAGGCGGCCGATGCCGCCGTGGCCGAGGCGGAGCAGAAGCTCGCCGATACCGTCGCCGCGGCCGAGGAGAAGGTTTCCGCTGCTCAGCAGGCAGCCGATGCTGCGATCGATGCCGCCCGTGCGGCCGCCGATTCTGCCGTCGAGCAAGCTGCGGTGGACGCCAGCGAGAAGGTCGCCGCAGCCGCTACCGAGCGCGATGCCGCCACGCGTGCCGCCGAGGAAGCCCGTGCCGACGCCGACGCGCGTATCGCCGCGGCCGAGCTCGAGGCGGGGGAGCGCATTGAGCAGGAACTCGCCGCCGCCACGGCCACGCACGAGCACGAGCTCGAGGCCGTCCGCGCGGAGATGCAGCAGCGCTTGGCCTCGTTGGCGCACGAGCTGGAGCAGGCCGAGCGCGATCGCGCCCGTGCCGAGCGCCGTGCCGAGGGCAACAGCCTGTCGCGCTATCTGTTGGCCCGCCTGCGCGGCGAGGCTGGCGAGCTGGCTGCGGGTGCCGAGGGCGACGCGGGTGCCGCGACCGATGCCGCGCCTTCTGCAAAGGATGCCGCCGACGCCGCCGACACTGCGCTTTCCGCAAGGGACGACGACAAGTGATGAAGCACGTGCTTCGTGTGATCAACGTGCTGGCGACCATGGTGATCCTGGTCGCCTTTGTGGTGCTGCTGCGCACGGTGTTCACGCCCGCCGGCGAGATTCCCACCATCATGGGCTACGGCTTTATGCGCACGCTGACCGGCTCGATGGAGCCGGCGATTCCCGTGCATTCGTTTATCGTCGTCGATACCGACAACAGCCAGGTCTACCAGGCGGGCGATATCATCACCTTCCATTCGTCCGATGACGCGCTGGAGGGTTCGCTCAACACGCATCGCATCGTTACCGTGGAGGCCGCGGCCGACGGCACGCCGGTCTACCGCACCAAGGGCGACGCCAATCCGGTTGAGGACGCCGCGCCCGTGCCCGCCGCCGACGTGGTGGGTCGCGTGGTCTTTGTCTCGGCGGGGCTGGGCGTGGTGGTCTCGTTGCTCACCAACCCGCTGCTGTTCTTCCCGCTTATCGTGGTGCCGCTGATCGTGCTGCTGGTGCTCGAGATTCGCCATATGGTCAAGACCACACAAGAGGTGTCACGCGCCGAGGACGAGGCCGCCCTGCGTGCTGCCGTGGAGCAGATTCGCGAAAAGCGTCGCCGCGAGCAGGAAGACCAGGACAGCGCCAAGGAGCAGAGCGACGGCGAGCATACTGGGGAAAGTGTGGAAACCGATCCCGGCGCCCTAGACGATTCCAACCGCTCGGCATAGCTCTTCGGTGCCTTTTGTCCCTGCAATTTGGACGCCCATAGATGTTCCGAATCATCTGCTTTTTCATGCCGATATTCGTGCTACAGTTTGAGCGCTTTGTTGCCAATTGATTTCGGGGGAGTGGAATGGAGCAGGAGCGCACAGCGCAGCGTGCACGCAAAAAGGCTTCGGTACCGATGACGGCGGCGTCCGATTTTGTCGTGCCCGAGGGAACTGACGAGCTCAGCCGCAGCACCCGCCGTGCATGGCGCGACCGCCTCAACGATGCGTCGTCGCGCAAGATGATTACGGGCGTTCTGGCCACGCTGGCGGGCGGTTCGTTTTGGGGTTTTTCGGGCACCAGCGCGAGCTTTCTGTTCGATACCTACCATGTCGATACGCTGTGGCTCATGAGCGTGCGCCAGATTCTTGCCGGCCTGCTCTTTATGGCCGTGGTGGTCACGCGCGATCGCGAGCGTCTGGTTAGGCTCTGGACCACGCCCGCCGACCGTAGGCAACTGCTGCTTTTTACCGCTTTTGGCCTGCTGTTCAACCAGTTCTGCTATCTTTCGGCCGTGCGTCTGACCAATGCCGGAACCGCGACGGTGCTCCAGTGCCTGCAGCTGGTCATCATCATGGGTTACGCCTGCGTGGTCGATCGCCGCATGCCGCGCGCTCGCGAGACGATCGGCATTGGTCTGGCCCTCGGTGGCACCTTTTTAATCGCTACCGGCGGCGACCCGACCAGTTTGAGCATATCGCCGCTTGGTCTGGTCGCAGGCCTTATGTGTGCGGTTAGCGCAGCCTGTATGGCGGTGATTCCCGCCAAGATTCTGCCCGAATACGGCAGCCCCATCGTTACAGGCTCTGCCATGCTCGCAGCGGGCGTGGTCTCGTGCGTCTTCGTGCAGCCGTGGGCTCATATGCCGGCGCTCGATGCTGCCGGTATCGAGGCGCTCGCGGTGTTTGTGGTCATTGGCTCGTTTTTTGCCTACATGCTGTATATGCAGGGCGTTAAGGACATCGGCTCGGTGCGTGCGAGCCTCATCGGAACCGTGGAGCCGGTCTCGGCGACCATCACCAGCGCCGTTATGCTGGGCACGGTATTTTTGCCGACCGACTTGATTGGCTTTGTCATGATCATCGTGATGATGTTTCTGACGGTATAGCTCACGCCGCTGCCCAGACGGACACGGTGTTGCACCACAATTTCGTGAATTGGTGCCTGCATCTGGAGTTTAACTGACGATGTCAAATATGTCATAAACTAATAGCGTTATTGACTTTTAGTATTGCGAGGACTCCTCTATGGCTGGTAACCACTTTAAGAACGGCGACGGCGAGCGCCCTGCAGTTCCGCCGCGTTCAAATGGGACTGGAAACGCTGGCGTACCGAGTGGATCCAGCCAAAACGGTGCTGGCAACCGTACGTCTCCGGGCGAAACGGCGATGTTTGCCGCTCTGTACGAACAGTCTCAAAAGGCAAAACAGGCTGGTCGCGTAGGCAGGCAGGCATTTCCGGGCGGGGCGGGCTCTGCGGCTTCGTCGGCCGGGGTCCGTCCGGCGCCAACGGGCGGTGCAAATGTCGCCGGCTCCACTGGCCCCGCTAACAACGCTCATCGCGCCCACAACGCCGGCCCCGTCAACTCTGCCAATCCCGCCAATAGTGCTTCTTCTGCTGGAGACGCAGGGCTTACGGGTAACCTAGGCACTATCTATACGGGCGCTTCCGAAACCGGCACGTTTGCCCGTCTCAATGACGACGGTGCCGAGTTTAAGGGCTCGGGCTCTAAAGAAGATTATTACGATTTTGGCTTGAACTACGGCGGTGATTCCTCGACGAGCCCGACCTCGAACGGCCTGGTTCGCCATCGCCATCGCAAGGGCGAGCGCAAGAAGCGCCGCGTTGCAGCCGTTGTTGCTGTCATCGTCGCGGTGGTTCTTGTCGCTTTTGGCGTGAGTGGCTTCATGCTGTTTAACTCGGCAAAAACCGTGAAGAGCCAGGCAAAGGAAACAGTCGAGATCGTCGGCGGCCTTAAGGACAAGGTCACGTCGGGCGATTTTTCGACCCTGCCCGACGATGCGAAAAAAATTGACGAGCTCTGCAGCAGCATGAAGAAGGAGACCTCGAGTCCGGTGTGGACGATGGCTTCGTTCATTCCGGTGTACGGCGGCGATATTAACGCCGCCCGCACCATGGTCGACGCTCTGTCCGATGTTTCGAGCGGCGCGCTGGTCCCCATGGCCGATAATCTCGCTCAGGCAACGCCCGGCAAGCTGTTCCAGGACGGGACAATCAACGTGTCCGCGCTGCAGGCGGTCGCCGATTCGCTCTCCGATAGCTCGAAGGCGTTCAAGGGCGCCAACAAAAAGGTGCAGGGTATTGGCGATACGCATATCGCCCAGGTGACCGAGCTGGTCGATAAGGCAAAGGACGGCTTTGCCACCCTGGACGGTGTAGTCGATGCGGCAGAGAAGATCGCCCCCGTTCTGCCCCAGATGCTCGGCGCCAACGGCCAGACGCGCCATTATCTTGTGTATGCCATGAACAACGTCGAGATTCGTGCTTGCGGCGGTTTTGGTGGTTCGCAAGGTTTGATCTCAGTCACCGATGGCCAGATGTCGATCGGTGACTTTGTTCCATGTATTGCGCTCAGCAAAGACGAGGCGGTTGAGAGCATCGACGAAGAGGACGAGGCACTGTTTGGTGACCACAGCAACCTGTACAACTCTGGCAACGCGTATTCGCCCGATTGGCCCCGCAACTCGCAGCGTGTTGCCGCGCTGTGGAAGTCCCAGTATGGGCAGGACGTTGATGGCGTCGTTGGCATCGATCCGGTGTTCTTGCAGTACCTGCTGGGCCTTGTCGGTAATGTCTCGCTGCCCGATGGTACGGTCGTCGACGGTACCAACGCGGCGAAGGTTCTCATGCACGATGTGTATTGGAACTATCCGGTCGAAGAATCGGACGGCATCTTTGCATCTGTTGCCAGCGCCGCCTTCGACAAGATTCTCGGTGGCATCGGTGACGTCGACGTTACGAAGCTTGTCGGTGCATTCGAGCGCGGTGCCGAAGAGGGCCGTCTGATTGCTTGGATGAGAAACGATGATGAGCAGAATGCCATCAAGGAGACAGGCATTGACGCTTCGCTGCCCGATCCGGATGATCCGAGTGCCGAACCCGTTGCCGGCGTTTACTTTAACAACCTGAGCTTCTCCAAGCTCGACTGGTATCTGAACGCCGACACGCAGATTGGCCAGGGCGTGAAGAACGGCGACGGCACGTGCTCCTATCGCATCACCGTTACCCTGACGAACATCATGACGCAGGAGGAGGCTGGCAAGCTGCCCGACTACGTTGCGGCGAGCGCACCCGGTGCCGCGCGTGACGACGAACGCCTGAATGTCTCAGTGTTTGCCCCGACGGGCGGCAACATCAGTGACCTTACGGTTGAGGGCACCCAGTTTGGTCTTGGCGCCGCTACGTGGCATGGAATCCCCTTCTATTCGGGCACCGTTGACCTGCATGCTGGTGAGACGACGACGATCACGTATACGCTGACCACGTCGGCCGAGGCGGGGGACAAGCCGCTTACGCTGCGTCAGACTCCTACATGCCAGGCGGCTCGCGACAGCGCGTCGGCATAGGGTTTTTCTGGTAGCGCAGATAATCGAGTACCATTTTGGGGCGGACAGGCAATCTGTTCGCCCCTATTTTGTAAGGAGAGCGTATGAAGTACTTTGGCACCGACGGCTTTCGCGGCGAGGCCAACGTTGGACTGACGGTAGAGCACGCTTATAAGATCGGCCGCTTTGTGGGCTGGTATTACGGCGCCAACCGCGGGACCAAGGCGCGCGTGATCGTGGGCAAGGACACGCGTCGCTCGAGCTATATGTTCGAGGCGGCGCTGGTGAGCGGCTTGGTCGCGAGCGGCGCGGACGCCTACATGCTGCACGTGATCCCGACGCCGGGCGTGGCGCATCAGACCGTGGAGGGCTGCTTCGATTGCGGCATCATGATCAGCGCGAGCCACAACCCGTTTTGCGATAACGGTATTAAGCTCGTCAACAGCGACGGCTTTAAGATGGACGAGGACGTGTTGGAGCTCATCGAGGACTATATCGATGGCAAGAGCGAGGTGCCGCTGGCTACGGGCAACCACATCGGTGCCACGGTCGACTACATGCAGGGCCGCAACCGCTACATCGCCTCGCTCATCGCTAGCGCGAACTTTTCGCTGCAGGGCGTCAAGATCGGTCTCGACTGCGCCAACGGCTCGGCATCCTCGGTGGCCAAGCCGGTGTTCGACGCGCTGGGTGCCGATGTGCGCGTGATTAACGCCGCGTCCGATGGTTTTAACATCAACGTTGACTGCGGCTCCACGCATATGGAGCGTCTGCAGCGCCACGTGGTGGAGCAGGGCCTGGACGTTGGCTTTGCCTACGACGGCGATGCCGACCGCTGCCTGGCCGTGGACGAGCGTGGTCGCGTGGTCGACGGCGACCAGATCCTGTATGTGTGCGGCGTGTACCTGAACAAGCACGGTCGCCTTTCGGGCGGTACCGTGGTGCCGACGATCGCCAGCAACTTTGGCCTGGTCAAGTCGCTGGAGCTTGCCGGTCTAAGTGCCGTGACCAGCGGCGTGGGCGACCGTCATGTGTATGCCAAGATGCGCGAGGGCGGCTACAGCCTGGGCGGCGAGCAGACGGGCCACACGATCTTTGGTGATATCGAGCGCACGGGCGACGGCATTATGACCTCGCTGCGCGTGATGGAAGTGATTCGTGCCGAGCGCGAGACGCTCTCGCAGCTCACGGCTCCGTGCAAGCTGCTGCCGCAAGCGCAGGTTGCCGTGCGCGTGGCCGACAAGGATGCCGCGCTCGAGAACATGGGCGTGCAGAACGCGATCGCCGAGGCCGAGGCCGCGCTCGCGGGCGAGGGCCGCGTGCTCGTGCGCAAGAGCGGAACCGAGTCGGTGATTCGCGTGCTGGCCGAGGCTCCGGACCAATCGGCTGCCGACGCCGCCATGAAGCGCATCGCCGCCGCACTGGAAGCTTTGTAGTTACGCGGTTTTGCCAAACCGCGTAACTGCTCGACGCTGCAAACGACCCTAAGCGGCAATCTGACGTTCAATTTCAAGGGCGCGACCAGAAGGTCAGCGCCCTTTCATTTCACGTCACCTTGCTCACTTAGGGTCGTTTTCGCTGACGTTGCCAGAACATCGGCGTCAACCTAGTCGTTTAAGAACGTCCCCAATGACTAGGTAAGGGGGGCGCCGCGGGATAGATCCTGCGGCGCCCCCCTTTGCGTTGGCGTGTCGGCTATGTCCTACAACTCGTACAGCGTGGTGAACTTGTCCTGCAGGTAGCTGCAGTAGTAGCGGGCATCGAACGCCATGCCGCACGCGCCCTTGATGAGCTCCGGCGCGTCCTTGGCGCGACCCCACTGCCAAATGTGTTCGCCCAGCCAGGCACGGACCGGTGTCAGATCGCCGCTCGCACAGGCGCCGTTGAGGTCGACACCGTCGCGGCACATGGCCGGCACAAACATGGCGTCGTAGGCGCTACCCAGCGCATAGGTGGGGAAGTAGCCAAATGAGCCGCCGCTCCAGTGCGTATCCTGTAGGCAGCCGTGCGTGTCGTCGGGAACGGGAATGCCCAGGTACTCATCCATAAAGCGATTCCAAAGCGCGGGGATGTCCTTGGCCGTGGCCTCGCCGGCAAACAGCATGCGCTCGATCTGGTAGCGCACCATAACGTGCAGCGGATAGGTGAGCTCGTCGGCCTCGGTGCGGATCAGCGAAGGCTGCGCGATGTTCACGGCGTGGTAGAGCGTGTCCTCGTCGACGTCGCCGTAGACCTCGGGTGCGTGGCGGCGCAGCACCTCGAGCAGCGGTCCCATAAAGGCACGGCTGCGGCCCACGGTGTTCTCAAAGAAGCGGCTCTGGCTCTCGTGGATGCCCATGGAGGTGCCGCCCTCCAGGCAGGTGCGCGCATAGGCGGGATTGACGCCCAGCTCGTACATGGTGTGCCCCGCCTCGTGGATGATGCTGTAGACGTTGGAGATGCAATCGTCCTCGTAGATGTGTGTCGCGATGCGCGCGTCACCCACGGCAAAGCCCTCGCTAAACGGGTGCTCGGTAAAGGCAAGCGTGGTGTCGTCCAGGTTCAGGCCGACGAGCTTCATCAGGTCGAAGCTCATGGCGCGCTGGGCGGCCTCGGGCACGCGGGCGTGCAAAAAGTCGGCATCGGGCTGCTGGCCGCGCTCGCCGATGGCGTGCACGAGCGGCACGACCGTGGCCTTGACCTCCTCGCAAAACGCGTCGAAGCTCTTGGCGGAAAGGCCGCGCTCGTACTGGTCGAGCCAAACGTCGTATGGGTCGCGCTTGGGGTCCATGAGTTCGGCCTGATGCTTAAGTTGGGCGACGATTCTATCCACATAGGGCTCAAAGCTCGCCCAGTCATTGGCCGTCTTGGCCTTGTGCCACACGGCGTCGGCCTCGCAGGTGAGCCTGGTCCAGGCCTCGGCCTCCTCGGTGGGAATGACGCTCGCTTCGCGCTGGTCGCGGCCGAGTACGCGGATCTCGTTGAGCAGCTGCGGGTCGTCGATCTTGCCGCCGGCGACGGTTTCGCGTGCCAGCGAGCGCACAAGTTCGACAGACTTTTCGCTGGTCAGGAGCTTATGATGCTCGCCGGCAAGGGTGCCCATGGCGTCGGCGCGCGCTGCGGCGCCGTTGGCGGGGGCAATGGTCGCGCCGTCAAACTCGGCAATCTTGAGCAGGTACTCGCGGGTCCACAGCTTGCCCTCGAGCTTGCGGAATTTTTTGACGGCCTTATCGACCTTCATGCCTTTGGGCGTCTTGCCCGCTGCGGGCTCGGCCTTCTTATCGTGCTTCTTTCCCATACCATATCCTTGATCTCGCAGGTCGCCCGTCGCACGCGGCGGCGCGGCCAGTTTGCACAGCTACCTGCCTTGTACCCAGCACGAACAAAACGGAACGCGGCGATACACCCAAACAATGTGGTATCCTGTAGCCCAATGCGTTGACGGAGAGGGTTTTGCCCGCCGCGTCGCCGGCAAGAGAGGGAAGGTCATGGGCTGTAAGCCTTCCTGCGGTGGCAAGGGCCAAGCGTTCACTCCCGAGCAGCGACCTCAACGGGCGCGCGGCCAGTGGCGGCGATGTCCCCAGTAGGGAAGCCGTGAGCCTCACGACAAGGGGCAAAGAGTGGGCGCGGCGGGCCAGACATCCGCCGGGTCAAACAAGGTGGTACCGCGGAATTCAACCGTCCTTGGGCAATACACATGCCCGAGGGCGGTTTTTTGTTACCGAACCGGGCCGCGTTTTCACAACGTCAGACGGCGGCAGCCGCCTCGGCAAGCGGGGAGCGCGAGAGACGAAAGGGAAGACATGAGTCTGATTGATGATCTGGTCAAACTCGAGGAAGAGGCCAAGGAGCTCGTTGCAGGCGCCGACGACGCCGCAAAGCTCGAGGCCGCGCGCGTTGAGCTGCTCGGCCGCAAGGGCCGCATCACCGGCCTGATGCGCATGATGGGCAAGCTCGCCCCGGAGGATCGTCCCATGATGGGCAAGCGCGCCAACGAGATGCGCCAGCTGATCGAGGGCATGCTCGACGAGCGCACCACCGAGATGAAGGCCGCCGCCCTCAAGCACGCACTCGAGCACGAGGCCGTCGACATCACGCTGCCGGGCATCCGTCCGCAGATCGGTCACCAGCACCTGATCAAGCAGATCATCGAGGAGGCCGAGGACATCTTCTGCGGCATCGGCTACACCGTCGAGTCCGGCCCCATGGTCGACACCTCCTACTACAACTTCACTGCGCTCAACGCCCCCATGGATCACCCGAGCCGCTCGGCCCGCGATACCTTCTACGTGGTCGACAACAACCCCGGCAGCGTCGCGCACCCCGAGGCTCACGCCCATGGCGAGTCCGACGTGCTCCTGCGCACCCAGACCTCGGGCGTGCAGATCCACACCATGGAGTCGCAGAAGCCGCCCATCTACATGATCTGCCCGGGCACCGTCTACCGTCCCGACACGGCCGACGCCTGCCACCTGCCGCAGTTCAACCAGATCGAGGGCCTGGTCGTCGACGAGGGCATCACCTTTGGCGATCTTAAGGGCACGCTCGACTACTTTGTTAAGTGTATGTTTGGCGAGGATCGCAAGACGCGCTACCGCCCGCACTTCTTCCCCTTCACCGAGCCGAGCTGCGAGGTGGACGTGAGCTGCCACGTGT
Source organism: uncultured Collinsella sp. (assembly GCA_900541195.1). Lineage (GTDB taxonomy): Bacteria > Actinomycetota > Coriobacteriia > Coriobacteriales > Coriobacteriaceae > Collinsella. The sequence continues at coordinate 43,215 of UQIY01000006.1, forward strand.
GCGGCGGCAAGGGCTGCAACTTCTGCAAGCACAGCGGCTGGATCGAGATCCTGGGCTGCGGCATGGTCGACCCCAACGTCCTTATCAACTGCGGCATCGACCCCGAGAAGTACACCGGCTTCGCCTTTGGTATTGGCGCCGAGCGCGTCGCGGCCCTGCGCTACGACCTGCCCGACCTGCGAACCCTGATGACGGGCGATATGCGCTTCTTGAACCAATTTTAGGCTTGCCCAGGCACCCCATCTTGGCGTTCAAACCGTCGCTCGCGTACCTTTAGTACGCGTCGCTCCTCTTTCACGCCAACCTGGGGTACCTGGACAACCCTAAGGCGAACGTCTTCATTTGATATTTCCTCCCTATGCGGAGATTAAGAACTAGGAGAGCTACATGCGCGTTTCTTACGACTGGCTCAAGACCATGATCGATATTCCGGAGGATCCCAAGACCCTTTCGGACGAATATATCCGTACCGGCACCGAGGTCGAGGCGATCGACACCGTGGGCGAGTCCTTCGACCACGTGGTGACTGCCAAGGTGCTCACCAAGACCCCGCATCCCGATAGCGACCACATGTATGTGTGCTCGGTCGACGTGGGCGACAAGAACCTCGACGCCGACGGCAACCCCGCTCCGCTGCAGATCGTCTGCGGCGCGCAGAACTTCGAGGCCGGCGACCACATCGTCACGGCAATGATTGGCGCTGTCCTGCCCGGCGACGTCAAGATCAAGAAGAGCAAGCTTCGCGGCGTCGTGTCCATGGGCATGAACTGCTCTGCGCGCGAGCTCGGCCTGGGCGGCGACCACTCCGGCATCATAATCCTGCCCGAGGACACGCCCTGCGGCATGCCGTTTGCCGAGTACGTGGGCTCGAGTGATACCGTGCTCGACTGCGAGATCACGCCCAACCGTCCCGATTGTCTGTCCATGATCGGCATGGCCCGCGAGACCGGCGCCATCTTCGACCGCGATTTCCACGTTGAGCTGCCCGCCATCAAGGCCGAGACCGGCCGCGCGACCGACGACGAGCTTTCGGTCGAGATTGCCGACGAGGGCCTGTGCGACCGCTACGTCGCCCGCATCGTGCGCAACGTGAAGGTCGGCCCCTCGCCCGACTGGATGGTCAAGCGCCTCAACGCCCTGGGCGTGCGCCCGCACAACAACATTGTCGATATCACCAACTACGTGATGATGCTCACCGGTCAGCCGCTGCACGCCTTTGACCTGGACACCTTTGCCGAGCGCGATGGCCGCCGTCGCGTGGTGGTCCGCGCCGCCCAGCAGGATGAGAAGTTCACGACGCTCGACGGCGAGGAGCGCACGCTCGACGCCGGCATGGGCCTTATCACCGACGGCGAGCGTCCCGTGGCATTGGCCGGCGTTATGGGCGGCATGGATTCCGAGATCGAGGACGACACCGTCGACGTGATGGTCGAGAGCGCCTGCTTCAACGCCGGTCGCACCTCGCACACCAGCCGCGATCTGTCGCTGATCTCCGACGCCTCCATTCGCTTTGAGCGCCAGGTCGACGAGACCGGCTGCGTGGACGTCGCCAACGTTACCTGCGCGCTCATCGAGGAGATCGCCGGCGGCGAGGTCGCTCCCGGCTACGTGGATGTGTTCCCCGCGCCCAAGACCATCGACAGCATTAAGCTGCGCCTGGCCCGCGTGCATGCCATCTGCGGCGCCGACATCGAGCCTGACTTTATCGAGCGCTCGCTCACCCGCCTGGGCTGCACCGTCGAGCGCGACGGCGAGGACTTTATGGTCACCCCGCCGAGCTTCCGTCCCGACCTGCCGCGCGAGATCGACCTGATCGAGGAGGTCCTGCGCCTGTGGGGCATGGGCCGCGTGACGGCGACCATTCCGGCTGCCAAGAACCACATCGGCGGCCTGACCCGCGAGCAGAAGCTCACCCGTAAGGTCGGCGAGATCCTGCGCGCCTGCGGTCTCAACGAGACCACGACCTTTGGCTTTGCCGCCCCGGGCGACCTGGAGAAGATCGGTATGTCCACCGAAGGCCGCGGCTGTCCCGTGGTGCTCATGAACCCGCTGGTAGCCGAGCAGACCGAGATGCGTCGTTCGCTGCTGCCGGGCCTGCTGCAGTCCGTTGCCTATAACGAGGCCCACGGCACGCCCAACGTGCACCTGTACGAGGTCGGCAGCCTGTTCCATGGCCGCGAGAACGCCAGCCTGCCCAAGGAGACTAAGTCCGTGGCGGGCGTGCTCTCGGGCCAGTGGAGCGAGCAGTCTTGGACCATGAAGTACCGCAAGCTGCGCTTCTTCTTTGGCAAGGGCATTGTCGAGGAGCTGCTCGCCCAGCTGCGCATCGAGAAGGTTCGCTTCCGTCCCGTCGAGGGCGAGGGCTACGCTTTCTTGCAGCCGGGTCGTGCGGCCGAGGTTCTGTCCGGCGGCACCGTGCTGGGCTGGGTCGGCGAGATCCACCCCGAGGCGCGCGAAGCCATGGGCATCGACGAGGTCGTCGTTGCCTTCGAGCTCGATCTGGACAAGCTGATCAAGGGCGCCCGCAACCAGGAGAACTACCGCGAGTTCTCGCAGTATCCTGCCGTTGAGCACGACCTTGCTATCGTGGTCGACAACGCTGTGACCTGCGAGGATCTTGAGCGCCGCATTACCAGCGCCGGCGGCAAGCTGCTCGAGGGCGTGCGCCTGTTCGACGTCTACCGCGATCCCATCCGCATCGGAGCGGGCAAGAAGTCCATGGCCTTTGCGCTTACGTATCGCTCCGACGACCACACGCTCACCAGCGAAGAAGTCGAGAAGGCGCACCAGAAGATCGTCACCAAGGTATGCAAGGGCGTAAACGGCGAGGTCCGCGGATAGGGCTTGCGCTGGGAGCGTAGGGCCTGACGGCGGTTGCTGTGGGCTCTGCGTGACCGCGGTGTTCGGAATAAGGCACCGTTGATCCTGCATATATGACACGCGCATTACATAACGGCGTGCTGCTTTGTCGGCAGCACGCCGTTTTGCTATGATAGCCCGCGGCGTGTTACGAATCTGACAATGCGTAACACTGACAAGGTGATTTAAGCGGCGTTGCAATTCTGTGCGTCGACAACCGGGAGGCGTATATGCACATTCCAGACAACTACCTGTCTCCGCAAACCGATGCCGTCATGGCGGTGGCGATGGTGCCTGTTTGGGTCCACTGCATCAAAAAGGTGCGCGCCACGCTCGATCGCGAGCATATGGCTTTCCTGGGCATTTGCGCCGCGTTCTCCTTTTTGCTCATGATGTTTAACGTGCCGCTGCCCGGCGGTACCACTGGTCACGCCGTTGGTGGCGCGCTCATCGCACTGCTGCTGGGTCCCGAGGCCGCGGCTATCGCTGTCTCGGTCGCGCTGGCGCTGCAGGCGCTGCTGTTTGGCGACGGCGGCGTTCTGTCGTTTGGCGCCAACTGCTTTAACATGGCCTTTGTGCTGCCGTTTGCCGCTGCTATCGTGTTCCGTGCGCTCAACAGCCGTCTGCACGACAAGAGCTGGGGCACCTCGGTTTCTGCCATCGTGAGCGGTTGGGTCGGCCTGTGCCTGGCGGCCCTGTGCGCGGCAATCGAGTTTGGTATTCAGCCGATGCTCTTTACCAACGCTTCGGGCGCGCCGCTGTACTGCCCCTTCCCGCTGTCCGTGGCTATTCCGGCCATGTTGATCCCGCATATGCTGGTTGCCGGCGTGATCGAGGGCGTGGCGACGGCCGCCATCTACGGTTTCATTAAGAAGACGGCGCCGAGCATTATCGTCGGGTCCGAGGCCGTCGATGGCCAGCTTGCCGCCGATGGTACCGCCAAGAAGACTTCCCTGATTCCCACGCTCATTCTGGTCGCCGTGCTCGTGGTGGCCACGCCGCTGGGCCTGCTGGCCACCGGAGACGCCTGGGGCGAGTGGGACGCCGAGGGCGCCGCGACTGCCGTTCAGGAGGCTGGCGACGACAGCCTGCAGGCTTCGGTCGGCCTCGATACTCCGACCTTTGCCGACGCGCTGCCCACGGGTGATTACCTGCAGGCCTATTCCGAGGAACAGGGCCTTGGCTTTGCCGGCCAGGCTGCCATGTATATCCTTTCCGGTGTGATTGGCGTGGCGGTGCTCACCATCGCATTCCGCCTGATCTCGCTGACGGTCAAGGAAAGCGGTGCTCATGGCAATAGCCGAGCTGCCTAGCTGGCTTGCGGTCGAGCAGCGTTACGAGCCCGCGGGGGCTCGGCATCGTGTGATGCAAAAGAATGTCCTGCACCTGGCGAGCCTGCTTGAGCGGGTTCGCCTGGGTGGAGGCGTACACGAGGGCGGGTCGATGGTCGACCGCGCCCTTTCTTGCGTTTCGGCTCCGGTACGCCTGGTGGGGATGTTCGTTTGCGTCCTGTGCGTGTGTCTGTCGCAGAGCCCGCTGTACCTCATGTTGATGGCGGCCATTGCGCTGGTGCTCGTTGCCGTGCGCCCCGTACGCGGGCTGCGCGCGACTTTTGTGCCGGCGTTGGCTGCCGCGGGGCTCGCGGTGGTTCTGGCGCTGCCCGCCTTGCTGCTGGACGCTTCTGCCGCGGGCGCCATGCTCAAGATTGCGCTCAAGACCTTTATTAATGTGTCGCTGGTGCTGGGCGTTTCGTGGACCCTCACGTGGAGCCGCATGTCGTCGGCGCTCAAGATGCTGCATCTACCCGACGAAGTTATCTTTACGTTCGATATGGCGCTCAAGCACATCGAGGTGCTGGGTCGCACGGCGCACAATCTGTGCGAATCGGTCATGCTGCGCAGCGTTGGCCGTGCGCCTGAGGGATTTTCGCGTACGGATTCGATCGCGGGTATCATGGGCATGACCTTTATCAAGGCGATGGAATGCAGCCGCGCGATGGACGAGGCTATGCTTTGCCGCGGCTTTGCCGGCGCGTATCCGGCGCCCGCACGCGCCGGGTTTGGCTGGCGCGATACGGTTTACGCGGCCGGCGTGGCGCTGCTGGCAGTGTTATGCGCCGTGCTGTAGTGCGGGCGGCCGAGCCGTCGATGTGAGTAGGGAAGGGCGACGTTTTGACGATCGATATGAAGAGTGCGGCGGGCACGAACGGTGCGGGCGGCGCCGAGACCACGCCGCTCATCGAGCTGTGCGACGTAGTGTTCTCCTATGCGGGACACACGGTTGTCGACGGTGTGTCGCTGCGGGTCGATCGTGGGGAACTCGTTGCCCTGCTCGGTCCCAACGGCTGCGGTAAGACGACGATTATGCGCCTTATTAACGGCCTTGAACTCGCGGACGCAGGGGCATACCTGTTTGACGGGCATGTGATCGATGCGGCGTTTCTAAAGGATTCCGCTGTCGCTCAGCGTTTTCATCAGCGCGTGGGCTTTGTGTTCCAGAATGCCGACGCCCAGCTGTTCTGTGCTACGGTGGGCGAGGAAGTTGCCTTTGGTCCCGCGCAGATGGGGCTGCCGGCAGACGAGCTCGAGCGCCGCGTGCGCGATGCCATGGGGCTGTTCCAGGTTGCCGACCTTGCCGACGCCTCTCCCTATCAGCTCTCGGGCGGGCAAAAGAAGCGCGTTGCGCTGGCTGCGGTGGTGTCGATGAACCCGGATATCTTGGTCCTCGACGAGCCTACCAATGGGCTCGACGAGGATTCATGTGACATCGTGGTCAACTTCTTGCTGGCCTACGTCGCGGCGGGTAAGACGGTCTTGATGAGCACACATCACCAGGATTTGGTGCGACGCCTGGGTGCCCGTGCAATCTATATCGATCGATATCACCATGTGGTCGAGGCGCCTTCGCCGTCGTATGGAACCGAAAGCGGTGCTACGGACTAGTTGCTGCGTAGAGCGTGCGTAGCTGCCCGCGTGGCTCTGCCGTGATGGTATAGTTATCCAGGTTTTTATGGGGGGTGGCTATGCCAAGCTGGAACATTCATATCGCTCAGACGGAGCGTTTGCTGGAGCGCACCGGTGCGCTTGCCAAGAGCGTGCGCGACCGCAATGCCTTTTTGTTTGGCTGCGTGGTTCCGGATATCTTCGTGGGCTATATGGTCCCTGGCATCGCCGATCCCATCCCGTACCGCATTACGCACTTTGCCAAGCCTGAGCCCATCCCTAAGCCTCGTGAGCATGAGTTCTGGGATACCTATGTGGCACCGTTGCTTAAAGGCGCACCCGCGGGCGAACCCGCTGAGGCTACCTCGATTGTTGAGGAGCGGGAGCGACTGAATCGCGTACACTATCCCCAGCGCTACAAGGACGCCGAGCCGGTTGCCGGTCCCGGCGCTCGTGAGTTCTCGCTTGCGTCCGAAGATGTGGCTCAGTCGTTGCTCGATTTGACACTGGGCGTCTGGTCGCACCTGGTGGCCGATACCGTATGGAATACGCGCGTGAATCAGTACCTGGAGGCGCACGGCGGCAAGCCGTGTGAGGAGTTCCGCATTAAAAAGCAAGGCGACTTTGACTGGTTTGGCAAGACGCTGGGCATTGTCTCCATCCCGCGTGCGACCGATCGCCTGTATACCGCTGCGACGCGTTTTGGGCAGTACCCCATCCATAAAGAATATGTGCTCAAGACCATCGGCGTCATGCACGAGATTGTACGCGAAAACCCCGGCGAGCCCGATCATCCGCCGTATCGCCTGCTAACCGAGGAGTTTTTCGATGCAACGTTTACCGAGGTCATCGAGCTAACCGAGGCGGGATTTGCCGCCCGTGTCGAATCGCCCGATGTGTCTGCGCTGCCCCTGATTGCTAGCTGCTAGCTGGCCGGCCCGGCAGTGAATAGCTCAACCCAATCGACAAGTAGCTCTTGCCGCAGGGCATCTTCGGCAGTGCGCTCCTGTTTAGTCTTTGGGGTGTAGGGAAGCCCAGCCTTTTTATGGATGAGCTCGGCTATGTGGTTGAAGCTCTTCTTCTCCTTGATCTGGTCATAGGTAATTTGGATGACGTCGTAGCCCATGCTTGTGAGTGCGGTGGCGCGCTCGGCATCGGAGAGGCTCGCGGCTTCGCTGTCGTGGGCGGAGCGGCCTTGGCATTCAAGGATGACGCCCATGCTGTCGATGGCGCTTTCGATGAGGATATCGGCGTAGCAGCAGGTTTTGTCATACAGCGAACGCGCGGCTTCGCTGAGCGGGATGCGCGCGTTATTGGTGATGTCGATGCCCAGACCACCCTCATCGCGGGGGAGCGAGATGAGAATTGACGTCTGGACTTCAAAGGGCGAGGCGGTCTGTCCTGTCATGCGTTCGGCGGCCCAGCGGAGCTGCTTAACGCCGCGCAGGCCTGCGGCCTGCTTGGCGAACGCGGCGATATCCGCTGCGGTAAGAAGCGGCGTGCGCTTCCACAAGTTGGTGTCATTGCCCTTGGTGTCGTTAACTCGCTCCCAGCCGCAGCTGGGCGGAATGAGCTTAAGCGAAATAGCTTCATCGAGTTGTTGTTGCGTTCGCTCGCAGGGCTTAAACACTGCAAAGGAGCCGCACATCTCGTAGCAAGCCATGAGTAACTGGCTGCGTGAGACCTGCGTGGCAAGGCTGAGCAGCGTGAACTCCGGTGAAGTGACATCAAACCCATGCTCAGTCTGCCTAAACGACCCAGGAGGCGGCTCTTGGGTTAGCAGACGGCTATGAAATAGCTTTCCGTTCGCGCGCTGTTTTCTTTCGCCCACGAATCTCCAAACTGGTGTGCCGAGCAAGTCTTTAAATACTGGTTGTTTTGAGTAGTGTACCAAGCGATGGTCATGGTCGGGCGGCAGGATTGCCGGATAGAGTCCCAGTATCTGGGGCGGGATGCGATAGTACTGAAAAGCCGTGGGTCCGCAGGCAAGAAATGACATAGCGATCCGATCGTTTGAGCGTAGTTTGGGCTAGAAAAGCTATCGGTTTCGGAAGTGCGGGGAAAAAGACAAACAGGCAAAGCACAAGCGGTATTTGAGCCAACTTTATCAGGGGTTTTGTTGAAATAAAAGGGTTTGTGCTCGGGGGTAAGCAATTTTTCCCCGCACTTCCGAAAACGCGGTTGATCTGGCTCTTGCTAAAACGATTTATCAGCGTCGGTTAAGGTGTGGGTTTGCCACCGGGCGAACACTTTTAGCGCTTTGGACTTTATTTTATGGGCCTCGAAGGGTGGATTTCGCACTTTTGGTAAAGAAATGAGTGCGTGTTTTGCTGTGCGCCGGCATTGGCACAGAAAAAGGGCCCGGAAGGCTTTGCCTTCCGGGCCCTTTGCAATGCAAGCGTGCTTGCAAGTGCGATTTAGCGCACCTGAGCGACGTAAGCGACGTTGGTCGAGGAGACCTTGTCCTCGAGCTGGACGCTCATGCGGGGATCGCCAGCGGTGGCGACGGTCAGGTCTCCGGCCTCGACGTAGCCGAGCTCCTTAGCGGTCTCGATCGCCTTGACGATCGTGCCGTTGACTGTGCCCTGGGTAATCTCGGCCTGGTGCGGGATAACGCCCCAGTACATGATCATCTGCTGGACGGCCCACTCGTGGCGGGAGAACGCGCAGATCGGCATGTTGGGACGGAAGTGCGAGATCAGGCGAGCGGTGCGGCCGGTGGTCGTCGGCACGGTGATGCACTTGGCGCCAACGGTGGTAGCCATGTTCACAGCGGACATACCCACAACGTTGTTGACAACACGGGTGCCGTGGGCATCAGCCGGAACCTCGAGCGGAGCGTGAGCCGGGAGGTACTTTTCGGTCTCGAGAGCAATGCTGGCCTGCATCTTAACGGCCTCGACCGGGTACTTACCGGCAGCGGACTCGCCAGAGAGCATAACGGCGTCGGTGCCGTCGTAGATGGCGTTAGCAACGTCGGCAACCTCGGCGCGCGTCGGGCGCGGGTTCTGCTGCATGGAGTCGAGCATCTGCGTAGCGGTGATAACGGGCTTGTAGGCCGCGTTGCACTTGGCGATGATCTCCTTCTGGATGTGGGGAACGAGCTCGGGCTTGATCTCGATGCCCAGGTCGCCACGGGCGACCATGATGCCATCGGAAGCCTCGAGGATCTCGTCGAAGTTCTCGACGCCCAGGGCGCACTCGATCTTCGGGAAGATCGTCACGTGCTCGCCACCGTTCTCGCGGCAAAGCTTGCGGATGCCGCGGACGGACTCGCCGTCACGGATGAAGGAAGCGGCGATGTAGTCGATGTTCTCGGTCAGGCCAAAGAGGATGTCCTGACGATCGCGCTCGGTGATGGCGGGCAGAGAGATGTTGACGTTGGGCATGTTGACGCCCTTGCGCTCGCCGATCAGGCCGTCGTTCTTAACGACGCAGGTCATGTCCTGGCCGTCGACGGACTCGACCTCGAGGGCAACCAGGCCGTCATCGATCAGGATGAGGGAGCCCTTCTCGACCTCGGAGGGCAGAGCCAGGTAGTCGAGGGAGATGTGCTCAGCGGTGCCGTGGAAATCCTCGGACGTGGGCTGAGCGGTGACGACGATCTTGTCGCCGGTCTTGACGGCAACCTTCTTGCCATCGACCAAAAGGCCGGTGCGGACCTCGGGGCCCTTGGTGTCGAGCAGGATGCCGACGGGCATGCCGAGCTCCTTGGAAATACGGCGGACGCGCTCGATGCGACCGTGGTGTTCGTCGTAGGAGCCGTGCGAGAAGTTAAAACGGGCGACGTTCATGCCCGCCTTGATCATCTCGCGGATGGTCTCGTCGCTATCGCAGGCGGGACCCATGGTGCATACAATCTTGGTGCGCTTGTACATTCAGACCTCCATCTGACATCGTCTTGCGCTGATAGATAAACCATAAGAAATAAAACTGAGATGATTATAACGAAATGCCGACCGAATACCCCAAAAAATCGACCGTATGCCGAATTAGAAGTTCATTTTTTGCGGAAAAACGGTATATGCAAAAACTTTACCAACCGTTCTAACCGCTGCTATCTGGGCGATATTTTAGTTCGATGATGCGCCGAAGAAAAAACGTTTTATCAATCTTGAGCATCACACTGTCTGCACCGTTGCGCCTGTGCCGTGTTTCCAGATGGAATGTTTTGGCTAGACGCGTCGCTTTGGGGTACCATAGCTCCACTATCAACTGCCGCTCAGCACGGCAGCCTTGATGAGCCCTTGCCCTTCTCCTGGGAATTATGATCGGGCATCAATCTGCTGAGTGGCCCGAATCCCAGGAGGGGACTCTATATGCAAAAGGAATACCTGTCCGCCGCGGCGGAGGTGCTCAGCGACCAAGGTGTCGATGAGAACCTCGGCCTGAGCAACGACGAGGCGTCGTCGCGCCTTGCCAAGACAGGCCCTAACAAGCTCGAGGAAGCTGAGAAGACGCCGCTATGGAAGCGTTTCTTTGAGCAGATGGCCGACCCCATGGTCATCATGCTGATCGTTGCCGCCGTTATCAGCGCACTTACGGGCATGGTCAAGGGCGAGCCCGATTTTGCCGACGTCGCCATTATCATGTTCGTCGTTATCGTCAACTCGGTGCTGGGCGTGGTCCAGGAGGCCAAGAGCGAGGAGGCCCTCGAGGCCCTGCAGAAAATGAGCGCGGCGCAGTCCAAGGTGCTGCGCGACGGCAAGCTCGTACACCTGCCGAGCGTCGAGCTCGTGCCCGGCGATGTGATCATGCTCGAGGCGGGCGACTCCGTCCCGGCCGACTGCCGCGTGCTCGAGAGCGCCACGATGAAGATCGAAGAGGCTGCACTCACCGGCGAGTCCGTGCCTGTCGAGAAGCATGCCAACGTGATCGAGCTCGCCACCGGCACCGATGACGTGCCGCTCGGCGACCGCAAGAACATGTGCTACATGGGCTCCACCGTGGTGTACGGCCGTGGCCGCGCCGTCGTAGTCGGTACCGGCATGAACACCGAGATGGGTAAGATCGCCGGCGCCCTGGCCGAGGCCAAGGAAGAGCTCACGCCGCTGCAGGTGAAGCTTGCCGAGCTCAGCCGCATCCTCACCATCATGGTTATCGTCATCTGCGTCGTCATCTTTGGCGTTGATATCATCCGCCACGGCGTGGGCAACGTTCTCACCGACCCGACCGCGCTGCTCGACACCTTTATGGTCGCTGTCTCGCTTGCCGTCGCCGCTATCCCCGAGGGCCTGGTTGCCGTCGTGACCATCGTGCTGTCGCTTGGCGTGACCAAGATGGCCAAGCGCCAGGCAATCATCCGCAAGCTCTCTGCCGTCGAGACTCTCGGCTGCACGCAGACCATCTGCTCCGACAAGACCGGCACGCTTACCCAGAACAAGATGACCGTCGTCAAGCACGAGCTCGCTGCGCCTAAGGAGAAGTTCCTGGCTGGCATGGCGCTGTGCTCCGACGCCCAGTGGGACGAGGAGCTGGGCGAGGCCGTGGGTGAGCCGACTGAGTGCGCGCTCGTCAACGACGCCGGCAAGGCGGGGCTCACCGGCCTGACCGCCGAGCACCCGCGCGTGGGCGAGGCCCCGTTCGACTCGGGCCGCAAGATGATGTCCGTGGTCGTCGAGACCCTGGACGGCGAGTACGAGCAGTACACCAAGGGCGCGCCCGACGTGGTGATCGGCCTGTGCACCCATATCTACGAGGGCGATAAGGTCGTCCCCCTGACCGAGGAGCGTCGTGCCGAGCTCGTGGCCGCCAACAAGGCCATGGCCGACGAGGCCCTGCGCGTGCTGGCGCTGGCGAGCCGCACCTACACCGAGGTCCCGGCCGACTGCAGCCCCGCTGCGCTCGAGCACGACCTGGTCTTCTGCGGCCTGTCTGGCATGATTGACCCGGTCCGCCCCGAGGTCGCCGACGCCATCCGCGAGGCCCACGATGCCGGTATCCGCACCGTCATGATCACGGGCGACCACATCGACACCGCCGTGGCCATCGCCAAGCAGCTGGGCATCGTCACCGACCGCAGCCATGCCATCACCGGTGCCGACCTCGATCGCATGAGCGACGAGGAGCTCGACGCGCACATCGAGGACTACGGCGTGTACGCCCGCGTCCAGCCCGAGCATAAGACACGCATCGTCGAGGCTTGGAAGTCGCGCGACCAGATCGTGGCCATGACGGGCGACGGCGTCAACGACGCCCCGTCCATCAAGCGCGCCGACATCGGCGTTGGCATGGGCATCACCGGTACCGACGTCACCAAGAACGTCGCCGACATGGTGCTCGCCGACGATAACTTCGCCACCATCATCGGTGCCTGCGAAGAGGGCCGTCGCATCTACGACAACATCCGCAAGGTCATCCAGTTCCTGCTTTCGGCTAACCTTGCCGAGGTGTTCTCGGTGTTTATCGCCACGCTCATCGGCTTTACCATCTTCCAGCCGGTGCAGCTGCTGTGGGTGAACCTGGTTACCGACTGCTTCCCCGCGCTTGCGCTGGGCATGGAGGACGCCGAGGGCGACATCATGAAGCGCAAGCCGCGTAACGCCAAGGACGGCGTCTTTGCCGGACATATGGGTCTGGACTGCGTGGTCCAGGGCCTAATCATCACCGTGCTGGTGCTGGCGAGCTTCTTTGTGGGCGTGTACTTTGACATGGGCTACATCCACATCGCCGATATGATCGCCGGCAATGCCGACGAGGAAGGCGTGATGATGGCGTTCATCACGCTCAACATGGTCGAGATTTTCCACTGCTTCAATATGCGCAGCCGTCGTGCGTCGCTGTTTAAGATGAAGAAGCAGAACAAGTGGCTGTGGGCTTCCGCCGCGCTGGCACTGGTGCTGACGGTGATCGTGACCGTGCAGCCGACGCTTGCCGAGATGTTTTTTGGCCCTGTGACGCTTGAGCTCAAGGGCGTTCTTGCCGCGCTGGGCCTGGCCTTCCTGATCATCCCGCTGATGGAGATCTACAAGGCGATCATGCGCGCGGTCGAAAAAGAGTAACGTTCCTGTCCGGGCCCGACCGCCTGCGGGGTTTCCACGGGCACGTCCTCGCCGCTTTGCGGCTGCGGGATGTGCCCTTAGGAAACCCCTCCCGGCGGGCGGGCCCTGCGGTATCCTTGCTGGCTTTTCTCCCGTGCGGATGAAAAGGGCTGAGGGAAAGTTTGTGAGCTGGTCGGGCTTTGCCCGGCCAGCTCTTTTTGATTTAAAATACCTGCTCAGTTGTGATTTATGGTGCTGGGAGGCGCTTGTGGGCAAGGCTAAGGCTAAAGCGAAGAAAAAGACGACGGGGGCGCGGGCTAAGCGCGATCGTCGTCGGAAGCTTGCGACCGAGGCCCCCGCGTCTGCCGAGGAGCTGCTGGCAAGCGTGCCGGGACTCGACGCGCTGCAGGACGTTCCGGCGTTTGATGACCTGCCGGTCGATGAAGCCCAGCAGACTGCCTTTGACGATTTTTGCGCACATGCCGAGGAACCCGAGCAGATGCAGCTTGGCGCCGTGGTGCGCTTGGATCGCGGGTTTCCACTGGTGGCGACTGCCGATGACACGTTTCGTGCCGAGCATGCCGTGGGGTTTGCCAAGTCGCGCGGCGAGGACGAGGTCCTGCTGCCCGCTGTGGGCGACCGTGTGGCGGTGCGCCGCGCTCCCGGGCACGATATGGGTGTGATTGAGTGCGTGCTGCCGCGTCGTACGAGCTTTGAGCGTTGGCGCGGCCGTGCCCGCGGAGAGCGTCAGGTGCTCTGCTCCAACGTGGATAGCGTGCTAATCGTGCAGGCGCTCGGTGCCGGTGAGGTGCTGCTCGACCGCGTGGCGCGCTCGCTGGTGTTGGCGCTCGACTGCGATGCCGAGCCGGTGGTGGTACTCACCAAAGCTGATCGCTGCGATGCCGAGGAGCTCGAGCGCGATCTGGACCGCGTGCGCCGCCTGGTGGGTCCGGACGTGCGCGTGATCGTGACGTCCTCTGCCGAGGGCCGCGGCCTGGACGAGGCCCGTTCCTGCGTGCCTGCCGGGAGCTGCGCCATGATTCTGGGCGAGTCGGGTGCCGGCAAGTCGACGCTGCTCAATGCACTGCTGGGCCACGATACGTTGGCGACTGGCGGTGTGCGCGAACGCGATGACCAGGGCCGTCACACTACCGTCGCGCGCGTGATGGTGGCGCTGCCGGGCGACGCCGGCGTGATCGCCGATGCCCCGGGCCTGCGCAGCCTACCGCTCGTGGGTCACGAGCGGGGTCTGGCGTGCGCCTTCCCCGAGATTGTCGAGGCATCGCGCGCGTGCCGGTTTGGCGATTGCACGCATACCCATGAGCCGGGTTGCGCCGTTCGCGAGGCCGAGGACGCCGGGCAGATCGACAGCCTGCGTTTGGAAACGTTCCAAAACTTGGCGTCATCCATGCGCGTGAGTGCTCAAATGCTCGATCCCGATGTCCATCTGTAATTGATTTTTCCTATGACAGCCGTCTCCCAACTGTTCGGGAGACGGCTTTTTTGCTGCGGAAAAGCCTCGAAACATGCAGTTTGCTGACGTACTGACCAAAACCTTGCCACGAGCTTGACGGGCTGGTCAGCTTTTGGTCAGCGATTGGTTTGACATCGAAAACCAAGATCGCGATTGCGCCGCTTTGCACTCTGACCGCCCAGACAATGGTGGTACGGGCATTCGCCCGGCACTGCCATGAGAGGAGCGGCCGTGAACAAGAGCAAGCGCATCGCCATCAGTCTGGTCGCGGGCGTGCTCGCTGCTCTGCTCTGCATGGTTTACGGCTCGTCGATCCGCTCGCAAGCCGAACAGGTCCAGGCTGAGATCTTGGCCAAGTACGGTGGCGATCGCGTCGAGGTATGCGTCGCGGCGCGCGATATCGATGTGGGCGAGACCCTCGATGAGACCAATGTCATAACTCAGGAATGGCTGGCGAGTCTGTTGCCGCGCGATGCGGTGACCGAGCTGCGCCAGGTGCGCGGCGACGTGACGACCTCGCGCATTCCAAAAAACGCCGTGATTTGCAATGTCTACACCAAGGCCGAGAGCCACAAGCTCGAGGTGCCTAAGGGCAAAGTTGCCGTTTCGGTGGCGGTCGATGCCGAGCACTCGGTCGGCGGCGCTACGGGCGTGGGCAGCTATGTGGACGTGTACGTGCAAAAAGATGGCGTGACCGATCGACTGTGCGGCGCGTATGTGATCGATACCAGTGAGGATTCCGGTGCCACGCGCGAGGGCAAGATCGAATGGGTGACGCTGGCGGCTGACCCCGAAGACGTCAAGGAGCTGCTGGGAGCCTCGGGCAAGGGAACGGTCAGCTTGACGATTCCCGCCACGGCGCGCGGCAAAAAGAGCGGAGGCGACGAGTGATGAAGGCGATCTGGCTTGCGTGCTGCGCGTGCGGCGATTACGGGCTGTTGCAGCGGGAAGTCGAGGGCCGTGATGCGGGTGCACAGGTGCTTCGCGTGGGTGACCTGGACGGGCTGGTTTCCATGGCGCGGGCGTTTCCGTCGCGCCGCGGGGCTGCCATTATCGCGGCGTCTCTGTTTGATACCGAAGATGTGCGCAAGACTGTTGCGCGCCTGACGGCCGAAGGCCGCGTGAGTCGCGTGGTCGTGTTGATAGAAGCGCTCGATCCGTCGGATATCGAGGGACTGTTTCGCGCGGGGGCGACCGAGGTCATCGCTGCGCACAGTATATGCGGCAACGGGCGCGCGGGCGAGGGAGCGGTTGATTCCGATTGGCGCATGACGATTGAGCCCGATGCTTTTGTTGATAGGGAACCCGGGGCGCCTCGCGCTACAAGAGGCCCGCGTGTTGATGATTATGGAAAAGCGGAAGCCGAGCATGGTCGGCGCCCCCGGAGCCCCCTTGTATACGATGACGCTGGAGGGCCGGCACAGCATGCTGGCGACTACCCGGCTGTAGATATGGGATACGTGCACGGCGTGAATCTGGCGGATGAACTCGACGAAGTTGAGGGCTTTGCCGGGTGCAGCGAGTTGTCGCTGATGCAGCATGAGCAGATTGCACAGAACGAGCCTGCCTTGCAGACCGAACAAGCTGCCATGCCGGCTTGGACGCAGCGTGTGGTTGCGGCGGGGGAGACGGGGACGCTGTCGCCGACGCCCGCCCCGCCGCCTCCGATGCCGCCGGCAGACGCTGCCGCTCCGCAGCATCGAGCTCCGGTCATCTGCGCCATTTCGGGTTCGGGCGGTTGCGGCAAGTCGACGATCGTTGCCACCATGGCACACACATCGTCGCTGTTGGGCTTGCGTGCCGCCGTGCTCGACCTGGACCTGATGTTTGGAAACCTTTACGACTTGTTAGGCGTCGATGCTCCGCGCGATATGGCGGCACTTATCGAGCCGGCGGCGGGCGCGCTCACCGAGCCGGATATCGTAGCCACATCGATGCGCGTGGCGCCGGGCGTTACGCTCTGGGGTCCCGTCGCGGCTCCCGAGCAAGCCGAGCTCATGGCACGTCCGGTGGAGCTGCTGCTCGATGTTTTGCGTCGCGAATCCGACGTGGTCTTTATCCTGTCTCTTATACACATCTGACGCTGCCGACGAACTCTAGGGGGTAGATCTC
>UQIY01000007.1 GCA_900541195.1 uncultured Collinsella sp.
CCCACCGGCAAGCTCGCCCGCCTGCGCGGAGCCTTTGTGGGTAAACCGCTCGTCGCCGCCGTCCTGTGCCTGCTGCTCGCCGGCGTCTTTGCGCTGCTGGGCATGGAGGTCTCGTCCAACCACGACTTTACCTGGGTCTACCCCCTGTGCATCCTGCTCGAGTGGGCCATCATCACCACGCTCATGGTCGGCCTGTTCTTCCTGTTCCAGCGCCACGGCGCAGCTCCCGCGGTCCTGGCCTTTGCCCTCTTTGTCCTGGGCATTGCCGAGTTCTTCGTCATCACGTTTAAATCCATGCCCATCCAGCCGGGCGACCTTTCGGCCATCTCCACCGCCGCCGCGGTCGCCGGCACCGGCTACACCTTCTCGATCTCACTGTTCTGCGTGCTGTCCATGGGCTTTACCGCCATCGCCATGCTGCTATGCGAGTACGCCGGCCTGGTGGCACCGCACCGTCAGAAGGGCGCCGCCAACGCCAAGCGTATGCTGCTCACCAACCTGCTCGTGGCGGTGCTGTGCCTGGGCGGCGTGACCGCACACGTCACGCTCATCGACTACTACAACACCCTCGGTATAACCGTCTACACCTGGCGTCCGCTCGAGAGCTACTGGCGCGAGGGCTACCTGCCCGCTTTCATTAGCGCGGCGCAGTCCATCAAGCCGCCCAAACCCGCCGACTACTCCGTCGACGATGCCAAGGCCACGCTCAAAAAGTACGCCAAGGCCTACGACAAGTCCGATGCCGCCAAGAGCGACGAGCGCGCCGCCGCAAAGGAGCAGTTCGACAGCGAGAAGCCCACGGTCATCGCCATCATGAACGAGACCTTCTCGGATCTGTCGATCTACCAGAACATGCGCGCCGGCTACGAGGGTCCGCAGTACTTTAAGAACCTGTCCAACTGCCTCAGCCGCGGCAAGCTCTACGTGAGCGCCTACGGCGGCGGCACCGCCAATACCGAGTTTGAGTTTATGACCGGCAACTCCATGGCCAACCTGGGCTCGGGCGTGTACCCCTACACCATCTACAACATGGAAACGACCGGGAACCTGGCAGAGCAGTTCAAGTCGCTCGGATATTCCACCACGGCCATGCACCCCAACCACGCCACCAACTGGAACCGCGAGAACGTCTACAAGGACTTTGGCTTTGACCAGTTCCTGTCCATCAACGACTTCCAGGGAGCCGACACCCTGCGCGACATGGTGACCGACCAGGCTACCTACGACAAGATTCTTGAGCTGCTCGACCAGAACGCCGATCCGCAGTTTATCTTCGACGTGACCATGCAGAACCACTCGGGCTACGACACGGGTCTGCTGCCGGTCGACAAGCAGATGCACCTGAACATCGACACGACCGATCTGGACGCCAAGACCGTCGAGGACGGCACGCTCTCCGATGTCGACGAGTATGTCTCGTGCATCGAGCAGTCCGACCAGGCGCTTCGCTACTTCCTCAACGCCCTGAGCAAGCTCGACCGTAAGGTGGTCGTGGTGTTCTGGGGCGACCACCAGCCGTTCTTCCCGTCCAAGTTCAACGATAAGTGGTTTACCGGCGAGGACGACGCCACGCACCAGGAGCGCCTGTGGCAGACCGACTACATCATCTGGGCCAACTACGACGTTGCTGGTTGCGACCAGACGAGCGAGGTCGACGACCTGTCCACCAACTACCTGTCCACGCAGCTTATGCAGCTGATCGGCGCCCCGCTGACCGACTACCAGAAGGCGCACATGACGCTGCGCGAGTCGCTGCCCGCCATCAACTCCGTGGGCTACGAGGACGCCAGCCTGCGCTGGGCACTCTCCTCCAACGTCACCGGTGACGACGCCGAAGCCGCAGCCGCAACCAAGGCGCGCGAGGATTACGCCAAGATGCAGTATTACGAGATGTTCCGCGACGGCAAGAACGTCTACACCGAGCACTTCCAGACCGAGGCCAACGAAACCGACCCCAACCTGGCACCGGGTACGACCAAGATCAAGTAGCGGCGCGTCTTAACTGGTTCGTCTGCCCGGCGGCGCGGAACGTAAGGTTCCCTGCTCGGACAGTCCTGCTCGCACGGAGAGCACATTAAGTGCTCTCCGGCTCGTGCGGAACTCGCGATGAACCTTACATTCCGCGTCGCCGGGCAGACGCCTCGGTGTTGAAACGCGGCTTGTCATGGGGACATCTGCTGAACATATATAAGTTGAAGGCCACGTCATGTGGCCTTTTTGCATCCAGAAACCGTGTCCGCAGTCCCATGTCCGGAATGGGATGCAGTTTCCGCTTACGGCCCCGTTGGGAAACTCCATCCCACTCCGATCGCAAATTCCGGGTCGCATTTTCCGCCAGAGCCCTCAACTGGAAACTGCATCCCACTCCAAAGGCAAATTCCTGGACGCACTTTCCGAAACCCCATCCATTCGGAAAGTGCGTCCCACTCTGCATACATCCAGCGAACGCATGCGAGTGTGTCGTCCAGGACGGTCTCGTCATCGGGGTGATGGAAAATGTCACCCTAAACGCTTGCCACGGTTGCGCCTATGAGTGTCAAGAAAAAAGCCTCGAGAATTTCGAGGCTTTCACATTTGTATTGTTTTGCACGAAGGACCGCGAACGACGAAGCTACTCGCCCAAAACGGCCTTTTTGGCGGCTGCAGCCATGTTGTCCAGATCTTCCTTGGTGGGATGGTCCTTCGCGGCAACCCAGTTGTCGAGCAGCATCTTAAATCGGGCGTTGTCGGGATCTTGCTCGAGCATGGCCTCGTAGCGCTGCTTGACCGCGGGGCCCATCTTGCCCTGGCACATCGCCCAGCCCGCAAGCTCGGCATCCCCAGCCAAATTGGAAGTTACGCGGTCGATAATCTGCTGATAGTAGCTCTGGTCGGCCCCAAAGCCGCAGGTGCCAAACAGGAACACGCGCTTACCGTGCAAGGCGGAGAGCAACGCCGCGACCGAAGGCGTGCACGCGCCCTTGTCGCACCAAAAACCGACGAGCACCGTGTCGGCCGCGCAGGCGCCCTGCGCCTCGAGCGCGACCTGATCTGCATCCGCATCGTCGCTCAACGCCGCGGCATGGACAAACTCAACACCCGCAGCCTGCAGAGCGCGCTTGATCGCGCCCGAAACCATCCTGGTATTACCGCTCTTGCTGTTAACCACCAGAGAGCACGTCATAGTCACGTTGCCTCGTTTCCCCCAAAACTAAAGCCACTAATGCAATTTATTAGATGACTATCTTAGTACTAACGACGCAGATGTAAACCATCTGCCGCCAATCGGTGGCCCCTACTGGGCAAACTGGCTGCGGTAGAGTTCGGCGTAGAAGCCGCCTGTCGCTAGCAGCTTGTCGTGTGTACCGCGCTCGATAATCTGCCCGTCGCGCATCACCAGAATGCAGTCGGCGTTGCGGACGGTGCTCAGGCGGTGCGCCACGACAAAGCTTGTGCGACCGGCCATGAGCTCGTCGAATGCCGCCTGCACCTGCAGCTCGGTGCGGGTATCGATACTCGAGGTCGCCTCGTCCAGCAGCAAGATAGCCGGGTCGGTGAGCATGACGCGCGCGATGCACAGCAGCTGTTTTTGACCCTGGCTAAACGTGCCACCGTCCTCGCCGATGACCGTATCGTAGCCGCTTGGCAACTGCACGATAAACTTGTGCGCGTGCGCGCGCTTGGCGGCTTCGACAACCTGCTCGCGCGTAGCTCCTGGGCAACCGTAAGCGATGTTGTCCGCCACCGTGCCCTCGAACAGCCAAGTGTCCTGCAGCACTATGCCAAAGGCGCGGCGCAGGCTTGCGCGCGTGTAGTCACGCGAGGAACGGCCATCGACCGCAATGCGACCGGCATCGATATCGTAAAAACGCAGTAGCAAATTGATGAGCGTCGTCTTGCCACAGCCCGTAGGACCGACCAGGGCAAAGCGCATGCCGGGCTTAGCCTCGATGCAGATGTCCTGCAGCAGCCTGCGGTCGGGCACGTAGCTAAAGTCCACATGCTCAAGGGCGACCTCGCCCTGCGGTGCGGCAAGTTCCACGGCATCTGGCGCATCGGGCTCCTGCTCGCGCGCATCGAGCAGCGCAAACATACGGCGCGCCGAGGCATACGCCGTCTGGATCTGCGTAATGACGTTGGTGACCTCGTTGAACGGCTTGGTGTACTGGTTAGCATAGGACAGGAAAATCTGCACGCCGCCCACCGTAAGCGTCGCCGGCACGCCCGTGATCACGCCCACGCAGCCGATCACAGCGACCACGGCATAGATGATGTTGTTGATAAAGCGCGTACCGGGGTTGGAAAGCGAGCCCATAAACTGTGCGCGTTCACCTGCCGTATAGAGCTCGGCGTTGAGGGCGTCGAAGCGCGCTTGGGCGTTCGGGCCGTAGGCAAACGCATCCACCAGTTTTTGCTCGCCCACATACTCCTCGATATGACCACCGAGCTGCCCTTGAATACGCTGCTGTGCCGTAAAGCTTTTGTTGGAGAGCTTGGCAATAGCACCGGCTGCAAAAATGGAAAGCGGCGTGACGAGCACCACCACGAGCGTCATGGTCAGGTTAATGGAGAGCATAAACGCGAGCGTGCCTACGATGGTGATAACACCGGTGAAGAGCTGCGTAAAGCCCTGCAGCAGACCGTCGCCCACCTGATCGACGTCGTTGACCACGCGGCTCATAAGGTCGCCGTGGGCATGGCTGTCGATAAAGCTGAGCGGCATGCGGCTGAGCTTGTCGCTCGCCTCCACACGCATGTCGCGCACCGTCTCGTAGGACAGGCGGTTGACGCAATAGCCCTGTAGCCACTGGAAGGCCGCCGCGCCCACCACGACAATCGCGAGCTTGGTAACGAGCTGCAGCAGCGCATCGAAGTCCACCTGCCCGGTGGCGACGATGAGGTCGATGCCCTCGCCGACGAGGATGGGCGTATAGAGTTGCAAGATCACCGAGATGGCGGCGCTCACAAACGACGCCGTAAACGAGGCGCGGTGCGGGCGAACATAGCCCAGCAGGCGGCGGGTCACCGCACCCACGGGATAGCGCTCGGGATCGCCGAGCTGGCGCGGACCGTCACCCAGGTCGTTGAGGTTATCGTTGCCGGACACGTTGGCCGTCATCGTGGCGACCGAACCGGAAAAAGTGTACGGATTCATTTAGCAGCCCTCCTTTGCGCAGACGGATGCGGGGGCGGTCGGAGCGGGCGTGGGCGTCGTGCTCCCCTGCTGGCCCTCGAGCTCCTCGCGTCGTAGCTGCGACTGGCAAATCTCGCGGTAGAGCTGGCAGCTTGCATACAGCTCGTCATGCGTGCCCAGGCCCGCAACCGAGCCGTGGTCGAGTACGCAGATCATGTCGGCATCGCGCACGGTCGAGACGCGCTGGCTCACAATCACCGTGGTCAGCGGCAGCCCGCCCTCGGCGGCACCGCGCACATTGCGCTCGCGGATGGCATGGCGAAGCGCCGCGTCGGTCTTAAAGTCGAGCGCCGAGGCAGAATCGTCCATAATCAATATCTGAGGCGAGCCCACTAAGGCGCGCGCGATAGTCAGACGCTGACGCTGGCCGCCGCTAAAGTTCTTGCCGCCCGCCTCGACCGGGGCATCTAAGCCCTGGGGCTTGTTGCGCACGAACTCGCTGGCCTGCGCCATATCGAGCGCCGCCCAGAGCTCCTCGTCGGTTGCCGCCTCGTTGCGCCAGGTCAGGTTACTGCGGATGGTGCCGCTCACGAGCGACGCGCGCTGCGGAACAGTCGCGACCACACGGCGCAACTGGTCGAGCGGCCAGGTGCGCACGTCGGCGCCCATCACGCTCACGCTGCCGGCACTCGCATCGTATAGGCGCGGAATAAGCGAGACGAGCGTGGACTTGCCGCTGCCCGTGCCGCCGATAATGCCGAGCGTTTTGCCCAGCGGCAGCTCCAGGGTCACATCGCTCACGGCATTTGCCGCGCCCGCGCCAAACGAAAAGCTCGCATGGTCAAAGCTCAGCGCGGAGACTGGAGCGGCGCCGCCCGCCAGTTCGCTCGGCTCGGGCAGCGCGACAGGCTGGTTGCCCTCGTCGGTGATGCTCGGCTCGCAATTGAACACCTCATTGATGCGCGACGCGCTGGCGCTCGCCTTGGTAAAGACCACGACCAGGTTGGCGACGTACACGATAGAGGTGAGCGTCTGCGTCATGTAGTTCACAAACGCCATGACCTGGCCCTGCGTGAGTTCGCCCACGTTGACCTGGATGCCGCCCACCCACAGGATGGCGCACACACCCAGGTTCATCACAAGAAACGTGACGGGGTTGAGAATCGACGAGAGCTTGCCCACCGCGATGGCAGTATTGGCCTGGTCATCGGCAGCTTGGGCAAAGCGCTCGCGCTCGTGGTCCTCGCGCACGAAGGCGCGAACCACGCGAGCGCCCGAAAGCCCCTCGCGGCAAATGAGCGCGATGCGGTCGAGCTTTGCCTGCAGCTGCTTGTAATACGGAATGCAGCGCGCCATGACAAACCAAAACACCAGGCCGATAGCGGGCGTGCAAATCAAAAAGATCATGCCGAGCTTAAGGTCGATGGCAAGGGCCGCACACATAGAGCCCACCGCCAGGAAGGGCCAGCGGATGAGCATGCGTACGCCCAGCGCCACGGCAAGCTGCACCTGGTTGACGTCGTTGGTAATGCGCGTGATGAGCGACGGCGTGCCAAAGCGGTCGAGTTCGGCATAGCTCAGCTTATTGATGTGCTGGTAGAGCGCGCCTCGAATGTCGGTGCCCATGCCCTGCGAGGTGAGCGCCGCCATCTTTTGGCAAACGAGCGTAAACGAGATGCCGATCACAGCCATGGCGCCAAGTACCATGCCGTAGTGGATAACGGCGTTCACGTCGTGCGAGCCGATACCTTTATCGATCATCTGGGCAATCACGAGCGGCGTCAGCAGGTCAAAGATCACTTCGATCAACTTACACGCAGGGCCGATCACCATATATCGGCGAAACTTGCCACCAAAACGCCTGAGCAGCTCAATCATGTATAGGCGCTCCCTATCATCATCTCTCTTCAATCTGATTCATGATAGTACGGAGAGCCTTGGAGATGCGTAAGCAACTCGTTACAGATGTTAAGGCGAAGCCGAGGACCAGCGAGCACCAAGCGCCCTGCCGGCGCTCGCGGGTAGCCGCGGCACCAAAAAACGCCCGTGCGTTCGATGGATCCGGATGCCCGACAGAGGCTCCTTATGGCTGCTTCCTTCCGGACCTGACCAGATTCGGAACATGTCGTCATCCGAACCCATCGAACGCGCTAGGCGCTCGATATATATTACCCGCTCCCGCCCGATGGGGCAAGGTAGCTAATTTGGGACGGGCTAATTTGACTACTTTTAGATGCGGCCGAGGTCGTAGGCTTGGGCGGCGGCTTCACCGGCGCAGATGAGGTTGGTTGTGGCTTCTTGCGGATCGAGTGCCTGCTCCAGATCCATGGGCTTGCGGCAGACCGGCAAAACCAAGTCGACGCCCTGCCCGTACACCGCATCCAGGTTGTCAGCGCGACCGCCAACGACGGCGACCACCGGCTTGCCATAGCGCTTGGCACGGCGGGCCACGCCCACCGGCGCCTTGCCGGCAGCGGATTGCTCGTCCATATTGCCCTCGCCCGTTATGACCAGGTCGGCATCGCGCACGCGCTCGTCAAACCCAATCAGATCAAGCACCGTCCCCACACCCGAGCGCAGCTTCGCACCGAGCGCCAGCAGCGCCGCGCCCAAGCCACCGGCAGCGCCCGCGCCGGGCACGCCGAGCACCGAGCCAAATGTCCGTGCGCCCTCGGGCGTGCGCAACAAACCCTGGGCTCGAGCTCCGGCAATCGCCGTATCGAGCAGGCGGCCGTAGCCGACCATCCAGCTGTCGCACCTGCTCAGCGCCTCGGCAGCATCCGTCGGCAGGCCCTTCTGTCCGCCGAACACCGCAAGCGCGCCGCGACGCCCTACGAGCGGATTCTCGACATCCGAAAGCACAACGATACGAGCGCCATCCAAAGCCTGCAGCGCTGACGTCAAATCGATACTCGCCACGTGTTCAAGGCCCGCAAGACCGGGGGCGACATCGCAGCCCTGATCATCGACCACGCGCGCGCCCAGCGCCTGCAGCATACCGGCGCCACCATCGTTGGTGGCGCTGCCGCCCAAGCCAATATAGATAGTCTTTGCCCCGGCACGAACCGCACGGAGCATCAGCTCGCCCACGCCATAGGTTGTGGCCGCCAACGCCGTCGACTCCGTGCAAGGCGAATACCCAATTCCGGCCGCCTCGGCCATCTCGATGACCGCGGACTTGCGCTCGACATCAACCAGCATCCGGGCAGACACGCGGTCGCCCAAGGGACCTGCCACCTCGCAGGTCACAATCTCACCGCCGCACGCGGCAACGGCATCGAGCGTTCCCTCGCCACCATCTGCCAGCGGCAATGCGCGCACCTCGGCATCGGGCCAAACGCGGCGCACGCCTTCGGCTACCGCCGCCTCCGCCTGCGCGCTCGAAACGCTGCCCTTAAAGGAGTCGATCGCCAACAGCACACGGCGGGGTCGGCGGCACGCAGGACCAAAGTCAACCGCCGTGCCAGCATCCTCACCGGCACCTGCAAGCGCTGCGGCGTGAGCGGCGTGTGCTTCAAGATCGGCCCCACAACCGCAATCAGCGCCGCCCGCTCCGCGCAGACCGCCAAAATAGCTACTCAGCAGCTCGCGGCATTCATCCGCCAGGACCCCAGCCGTCACGTTAAACCGATGATTCAGGCGCGAATCGGCATTCAGGTCATACAGCGAACCCAACGCGCCCGCCTTGGCATCACTCGCGCCATACACGCAGCGTCCCACGCGCGCGTTGACCATAAGACCCGCGCACATGCAGCAGGGTTCCAACGTCACATAGACCGTACAGTCGGAAAGGCGCCAGCGGCCAAGCGCCTGGGCAGCGGCGCACACGGCCGCAAACTCGGCATGAGCCGAAGGATCCTGGTCGAGCTCGCGCCGATTGTGCGCCCGCGCGACGATCTCGCCGTCGCGCACCACCACAGCGCCAATGGGCACTTCGCCCACTGCCGCGGCGGCGCGCGCCACCGCCAGCGCCTCGCGCATGAACTTCTCGTCGATTTCGGTGATCGTCATCGTTCGCCTTCCCTGTTGCAAATTCAAAACGATGCTATCATTACGACTCACGGAGAGATGGCAGAGCGGTTGAATGCGGCGGTCTTGAAAACCGTTGAGCGCGAGAGCGTTCCGGGGGTTCGAATCCCCCTCTCTCCGCCACTCCTAGTGATGCACCGGTGTCATGGTCCGCTCAAACAGTGCATCGACCACGTCGGCTATCTCAGGTCGACGCTCAAGATCGTGGCCTGATTCCCACCATATCGTGAAAAGTCGAATAATACCGCCGGCGACAAACTCAGACGTCGTCTCGAGTGACACGGGGGCCAGGGCATCCTCGGCAAGCACGTTCATCACACGCTCGCGGATGGAGCGGGCAATGCGGTCGCAAATAACGTTGGTCAACATGCCCGACATGCTGCTTGCCAAAATGTTATCCATGAGCCGCTCGTGCGCCAGAATCAAATCCATGGCATCGTCCAAAATCGCGTGCCGAAGCGCGCGCACGTCCTCGGCAGATACCGCGCCGGCCTCATCGGGCTGTTTTTGCGGCAAGCCCGACATGAGCTCATCGATATAAAAGGCAAAGTAATCGTTCTTGTCGCGAAAGTGCTTGTAGAACGTCGTGCGGCGAATCATGGCGCGGTCGCACAGCATGGCAACCGTCAGGTCCTCAAAACGATGCTCCTCGAGAAGCTCGGTAAAGGCATCGAACAGGGCGCGGTAGGTTTTCTTGATGCGAAGGTCCACTGGTATCGCCATCCTCAGGGCAAAGACAACACTCGTCAATCTGTCGCATATCTTACACCTGTACCTCGCGCGCTTTGCCCCGGTGCCGACCCCGACGAAAACACAACGCTTACCGGAAAGTTCGGCACGACAAAACGTTGCGGGTATACTAGTAGCGTTATACCAACGGCAGCTGGCGCATGCCGCCGCGGCCATTCGAAACGGAGACATCATGCTTCCCGTCATCATCGGCATCGTTGTTGTCATTGTGATTGCCTGCGCCATCGCCGGCATCTACAACAACATGGTCACCAAGCGTAACCGCATCGATAACGCCTGGCAGAACATCGATACGCAGCTGCAGCGTCGCAACGACCTGATCCCCAACCTGGTCGAGACCGTCAAGGGCTACGCCAAGCACGAGCAGGAGACGCTCTCCGCCGTGATCAGCGCGCGTAACACCGCCGTCAAGGCCACCACGCCCGAAGCCAAGATGGAAGCCGACAACGTGCTGACCGGTGCGCTGCGCCAGCTCTTCGCCGTAGCCGAGGCCTATCCCGATCTTAAGGCAAACACCAACTTTACGCAGCTGCAGGCATCGCTCGAGGATACCGAGAACAAGATTAGCTATGCACGCCAGAGCTACAACGACTGCGTGCTCAGCTACAACAACGCCATTCAAACGTTCCCGGCTGTCATCTTTGCCGGCATCTTCCAGTTTAAGGAGCGCCAGGGCTTCGAGGCCGCCGAAGCAGCCCGCCAGGCCCCGACCGTCAAGTTCTAGTAGTTTGACAGCGCATCCTTAATCGGCCAAATGCATAAACCGCCCCGTCGAATGCATACTTCGACGGGGCGGTTTCCTTTTTCGCGAAGGCCCCCCTCTAAGCGCCGTGCATTTTCAGGAGTATTCAACATAGCCAAGAGCTTCGGGCGCCACGATAAATGCCAAAGACCGCGAATGTCCCTGCAAATCAAACGCTGTCAGCCCATAACCCCGCCCATCATTCGTAGAAAACATCGAGAAATCCCGATTTTTGCCCGAGGTCGGTATGCAGGGGCCTTCGATTGCAGAATACTCGCAAAAATGCACGTCGCCGCCACCCCCACATGGCGCGAAGCAAAACAAAAGCGCGGCCTTCCTTTCCGGCGCACTCCGCAGGACGAAAGAACCCCCGCCATGCGTAGTGCACAGCGGGGGTTCTTTCATGTCCGAGGACGCGCCGGGAGGGAAGGCCGCCCTCGGGCCGGACAGCTAAGACAGCTTACGCGACGGTGTAAACCCAGTTGTGCTTATCCTCAACAGCACCAGACTGGATACCAGTCAGGGTCTCGCGAAGCTTCTTCATCACGGGGCCGATCTCGGTGTAGCCAGCCGGGAAGGTCACGGTCTCGTCGGCGCCGTAAACCTTGTTGTCGATCTCGCCGACCGGGGAGATGACGGCAGCGGTGCCGCACAGGCCGCACTCGACAAAGGTGCCGGCCTTGACCTCGGCCCACTCTACGGGACGCTGATCGACGGTCATGCCCAGGTCCTGAGCAACCTGAACGAGCGAACGACGAGTGATAGAGGGCAGGATGGAGTCGGTGTGGGACTGCGGAACGACGAGGGTGCCGTCCTCCTTCACGAACAGGACGTTAGCGCCACCGGTCTCCTCGACATAGGTGCGGGACTCGGAATCGAGATACAGGTTCTCGGCATAGCCCTCGCGGTGAGCCTCCATCGTGGGCTTGAGGGACATGGCGTAGTTCAGGCCAGCCTTGATGTTGCCGGTGCCGTGAGGTGCCGCACGGTCATACTCGGAAACGCGCAGCTTGACGGGCTTGAGGCCACCCTTAAAGTACGGACCGACCGGGGTCACGAGAATACGGAACGTGTACTCAGGAGCGGGAGCCACGCCGATCACGTCACCGGAGCCGATCATAAACGGGCGCACGTACAGGGTCGCGCCAGAGCCGAAGGGCGGAACCCAGGCGGCGTTGGCAGAAACGACCTGCTTGACGGCCTCAACGAACTTGTCCTTGGGGAACGGGGGCATCTCGAGGCGCTGCGCAGAGTTGTACATGCGCTCGGCGTTCATGTCGGGACGGAAGCAGACGATGCTGCCGTCCTCGGCGGTGTAAGCCTTCAGGCCCTCAAAGACTTCCTGGCAGTAATGGAAGATGCCGCCGCACTCGGAGACATGCAGGGTGTGGTCGGTGGTCAGGCCGCCCTCGTCCCACTCGCCGTCCTTCCAATGGGCCTCGTAGCTGTAATCGGTCTTCATGTAGCCAAAGCCGAGGCTACCCCAATCGATATCCTTCTTCTCGACAGTCATATGTCGCTCCTTACATACACAGTTGCAAACTCGCGAACCCGCACGCAAGGACCGAGGCCGACCGCGTCGCAACGTCGCACGCCCGGAGCGTAGAGCCGGACGGGACACGCGAACAGCATCAAAACCGATGGCACGTCGATTCGCATGCACGAGATTGTACTCCGCACGCGCGTCGGATAAAACGTTTTTCTTTAACTAACTAAAGTAATTTCATTTGACCGAAGCTGAAGAGGCCCGCCACCGTAAACGGCGACGGGCCTCAACTGCACGGTTTGCGCGCTGGCTCGAGCTACGCGTTCTATTTACCCAGCTTAGCCTTGACCAGACCGACCACGGTCGGGATGATCGACACGGTAACGATGCCGATAATCAGCAGCTCAAAGTGCTCCTGCACAAAGGGAATGCCGCCAAAGAAGTAGCCCAGCAGCATAAAGAGCGTTGACCAGGTAATGCCACCCAGCACGTTAAAGATGACAAAGTTGCGCCAGTGCATGCCGCCCATGCCGGCGATAAAGGGCACAAAGGTGCGGATAAACGGGAAGAAGCGGCCGAGGAAAATGGCCAGGTGGCCCCACTTGTCCAAGAAGTCCTCGGACTTTTTAATGCGCTCGGGCGTCATGGCCTTGACCTTACCCGAAGCGATGATCTTGCGGCCAAAGAAGTGACCGATCATAAAGTTGCACTGATCGCCCAAGATGGCAGCAGCCCATGCGACGGCCAGCAAAGCCACGATGTTAAAGCCACCGTTGTGGGCAAAGAAGCCCGAAGCAAACAGCAGCGAATCACCGGGAAGGAACGGGAAGAACACCACGCCCGTCTCGATAAAGATGATCAGGAACACGCAGCCGTAGGCCATAAGCGGGCCGGCGGCGATCCAGCTGGCAATCGCGGTGCGCGGGTCTTTGAGCAGCTCGGCGATAAAATTAATGAAACCCATGAAGTAAAACCTCTCAGTTGTGGGCGCGGATACGTCCAAGTTGACCAGTATACGGTTGCGGCGTCCCCTCGTGCGCAACCCCACAAAAGCATGACTCCATTACCAGCAAGTTTGCATAACTGACACCTGTCGCGCAATGCCGCCAAGATTGTCCTTCCTAATCCCTAGCGAATCGCTATACTTTATTGAATCGCATTGCCATGGCGCTAAGGGAGGGCGGCCGGTGAGCTTTATCAATACCATTCGCGAGGACATCAAGACCGTCCAAGCGCAGGACCCCGCCGCGCAAAACGGTCTGGTCATCTTCCTTTCCTATCCTGGCCTGCACGCCAAGTGGAACCACGTGCCCGAGCACTGGCTCTGGGAGCACGGTCATCGCTCGCTCGCCCGCGTGCTCTCGCAAATCACCCGTCACATCACCGGCGTCGAGATTCATCCCGCCGCACAGATCGGCAAGCATTTCTTTATCGACCACGCCATGGGCGTCGTCATCGGCGAGACCACCATTGTGGGTGACAACTGCGTGCTCTACCAGGGCGTCACGCTCGGCGGTACCGGCAACGAGACCGGCAAGCGCCACCCCACCCTAGGCAACAACGTCACCGTGGGCACGGGCGCCAAGGTGCTCGGCAACATCCGCATCGGCAACAACGTCAAAATCGGCGGCAACTCGGTCGTCGTTAAGGACGTGCCCGACAACTGCACCGTCGTGGGCGTGCCGGGACGCATCATCAAGCGCAACGGCTGCCGCGTGTTCGAGGAGAGTTTCGACGCCAAGCAGCATCGCGAGTACATGCCCGATGACGCCGCCGAGCAGAGTGCCCTCAACCGCCAGGGCATCACCGAGAATGCCCGCCGCGTCAAGGAACTCGAGCGAGAGGTGGCCGAGCTCAAAGCCCTCGTCGCCAAGCTCGTGGACGAGCGCTAGGAACGCAAGCGGCACAAAACGACATCGGCATCAACGCAAGAAGGCGCGCCAGGGAATTCATCCCCGGCGCGCCTTTGCGTTGATGCGACATGTGGGACTGTCCCTTTGTCACATTATGCGAACTGGCTCAGATAGAGGTCGGCATAAGCGCCCTCGGCTGCGAGCAGCTCCTTATGCGTGCCCTGCTCGATAATGTTGCCGTGGTCCATGACCAAGATCAGGTCGGCGTCCACGATCGTCGACAGGCGATGCGCGATCACAAAGCTCGTGCGCCCGCGCATAAGCGCGTCCATGGCACGGCCGATGGCAAGCTCGGTGCGCGTATCCACGCTTGAGGTCGCCTCGTCCAGGATGAGAATCGCCGGGTTGTTGAGCAGCACGCGCGCAATGGTCAGCAGCTGGCGTTGGCCCTGACTAATGCTCTCGGCATCGTTAGCCACACGCGTGTCGTAGCCCTGCGGCATAGTGCGCACGAAAAAGTCGACCTGCGCGGCACGAGCGGCGGCCACGATCTCCTCGCGCGTTGCCTCGGGGCAGCCGTAGGCGATGTTTTCGGCAATCGTGCCATCGAATAGCCAGGCGTCCTGCAGCACCATGCCAAACTGCTGCCGTAGCTCACCGCGGTCCATGAGGCGCGTATCCACACCGTCAAGCGTAATGCGGCCGCCGTCGATCTCGTAAAAGCGCATGAGCAGGTTGATGAGCGTCGTCTTGCCTGCGCCCGTGGTTCCCACCACGGCAATCTTCTGGCCCGGCTCGGCGGTAAACGACACGTCGCGCATGAGCGGCTTATCGGGCGCATAGCCAAAGCGCACGTGCTCAAAGGAGACGCGGCCCTCCACGCGGCCCGGCAGCTTGGCGGCCTCGTCCGGCAGCGGATCGGCCTCCATCTCGGGCTCATCGAGCAGGTCGAACACGCGCTCCGCACTCGCCAGCGCGCTCTGCAGCGAGTTGAAAGTGAACGACAGCTGCGTCATGGGTTCGGACGCCTCGTAGATAAACTGGAAGAACGCCTGGAACACGCCGACGGTCATGTGGCCGGCGACCAGCATGCTGCAGCCCACGAGTGCGATCACGATCTGTGCCAGGCGGCCGATAAAGCGCACCGCGGGGCCGACGGCGTTGATCATAAAGTCGGCCTTGGTGCTCACGCGCGCCAGCTCGCCCGAGGCCTCATGAACCTCGGCAGAACTCTGGTGCTCGCGGTTAAACGCGCGGATCACCAGACGGCCCGAATAGCCTTCCTCGACCGCACTCGTAATCTTGGACACCCACTCCTGGCGCTCGCCCGTCACATCGTGTGTGCGGCGCGAGACGACCTTCGTCACCAGCAGCGACAGTGCCGTAAAGAACAGAAAGACGAGCGTAAGCTGCACGCTGAACACGAACATCACGCTCACAGCACCAACAACCGTGCCGATTGACACGAGCAGCTGCAGCAATCCGCGCTGCATGCTCTCGGACATCTTGTCCAGGTCGTTGGTCGCGCGGCTGACGACCTCGCCGGGACGATGCGCGTCAAAATAGGCGAGCGGCAGACGGTTGAGCTTTTGCGCGATGCGGTTGCGCAGGCGCAGATTGAGACGCTCAGCGACGCTCGACATCAAAAAGCTCTGGAGCGCATAGAACGAGGCAGCGGCAGTCCAGATCATAAAGTAGACGAAAATGGTCTTGCCGCAGTTCTCCCAGGTGATGCTGAAAGT
Organism: uncultured Collinsella sp.; assembly: GCA_900541195.1. GTDB lineage: Bacteria > Actinomycetota > Coriobacteriia > Coriobacteriales > Coriobacteriaceae > Collinsella. Next base: position 15,716 of record UQIY01000007.1, read on the forward strand.
GGTGTCGTTGGCAAACGCCACCTGAATGTAGCCCCACAGCTCATCGATCACGCGGGCGCTATATGCCGGCGCGGCGGTGTTAAAGATGACATAGAACACAATGCTCGCGAACACGATATAGAAGCGCCAATGGTCGCCGGCAGCCTCACTCCACAGGCGGCGCACCGTCGCCCAGGTATCCCGAGGCGTCTCGTCCTCGTCTTCGTCGTCCACGTCGCGCATACGCTCTGCCTCGGCGCGGGCGCGCTCGTCCTCGGCACGTTCGTTTTCCTCGTAGAGCGCTTGGCGGCGAGCCTCGCGCTTGGCGGCGTCATCCAGCTCGGTCGACGCGGCAGCCGTTTCCTCGACCAGTCCCGCGGCAGCGGCGTCATCAACGCCGCCCTGCTTCTTGAGCTCCCCGGTCATGCTACTCACCTCCCTTCATTTGCGATTCCGCGATGGCGCGGTACACCTCGCAGGTTTCCATAAGCTCGCCATGCGTGCCCAAGCCCACGACCTCGCCGTCCTTGAGCACAACGATCTGGTCGGCATGCAAAATAGTCGAGATGCGCTGCGCGATGATGAGCACCGCGGCGTCGCGCGTCTCGTCCTGCAGCGCATGGCGCAGGGCCGCATCGGTCTTAAAGTCCAGGGCCGAAAAACTATCGTCGAAGATATACAGGTCGGCGCGCTTCATGAGCGCGCGAGCAATGGCCAGGCGCTGGCGCTGGCCGCCCGAAAAGTTCGTACCGCCCTGGGCAACCGGGGTATCGAGCCCCTGCGGTTGGTCGAGTACAAAGGTGCTCTGGGCAACCTCAAGCGCGTGAAGCATGTCGCCCTCGGTCGCGCCTTCGTTACCAAAGCGAAGGTTGCTCGCCACCGTGCCCGAGAACAGCCACGCCTTCTGCGGCACATAGGCAATGCGCCCGCGGATTTCATCTTGCGTAAGCTCGCGCAGGTCCACACCATTCAGGCGAATGGAGCCCTTGGTGGCATCGTGGAAGCGCAGCAGAAGCTTTGCCACCGTCGATTTGCCCGAGCCTGTCGAGCCAACGATCGCAGTCGTCTGACCGCGACGGCAGGCAAAGCTCAGGTCGCACAGGGTGTCCTCGTCGGCATCGTCAAAGCGAAACGACATGTGGTCGAACACAGCCACCGCATCGGCTTCGTCTTGGGGCTCGCGCGCCCCGTCATCCAGCGTGCGCTCGCCATCGACGATGCTCGGCTCAATCTCCAACACCTGCTGCGCACGGTTCAGGCACGCGGCAGCACGCGGAAGCGTCAGCACCACCATCTGGGCCATCATCACAAAGAACAGGATCAGAATTGCATACTCCAGCACCGCCGAGATACTCGCAATCTGCATGGCGTGGGCGCCTACGCGGTTGCCGCCCACCCACAGCACCGCCACCTCGGCGATGTTCATCAAAAAGAAGCTTGAGCTGTCGAGGCCCACAAACAGGTGGTTGACTTTGATGGCGTTGGCGGCGTATTCGCTAAACACCTCGTCCAGACGCCGTTCCTCGTGGCGCTCCTTGTTAAACGCACGGATGACGCGCACGCCCACAATATTCTCGCGCAGCACCACGTTCATGCGGTCGATAAAGCCCTGTAGGCGCATAAAAATCGGCGCCGCGTTGGCAACCGTAAAGACCGCCGCCACCAGCACAATCGCAACGACTACGCCCAGAAGCGTGCCCATGGCGGGATCGATAAACCAGGCGAAGATGATGCCCGCCACAGCCAAAAACGGCACGGGCAGCACCAGCTGAATCGTCTGCAGAATCGCCTGCTGAATCACGTTGATGTCGTTGAGCGAGCGCGTGATCATTGATCCGGTGCCAAAGCGCTCAAAATCGCTGGCCGCGAGCTCGAGCGATTTGTCGTACACGGCATTGCGGATATCGCAAGCCACGTTGGCGGCCAGGCGCGCCGAAAGATAGCAGCCCAGCACCGTGCCGCCGCTAGCCATGCTGGTCGCGATAAACATGTATAGGCCGTTGCGTAAAATGTAGTCGATATCGCCCGTGGTAATACCGGTGTTGACCATGTTCGCCAGCATCGTGGGAACCAGCAGCGTACCGACGTTATCCACCAGCAGCACCAGCAGCGTCACTGCGACAAGCCCTCGATAGGGCTTCAAAAACCTCATTAACAGTCGCACGACTCCCCCTCACCTTGATTCTCGGCTTGGCTCTCGGCAGCGATATGCTGCTTAAAGGCATCGCACTCATCGCCGAGCACCTGAGAGAATTTGCCGATCAAGCGCATAATCTCGCGCTGCTCACATGGCTCAAGCGCGCCAAAGGCTCGCTGCTCGGCCTTGAGTGCCGGCAGCGCATAACGCTCGGCAAATCGCCTGCCCTCTTCGGTCAGGCTCACAACCTTGTTCTTACGACTGCCTTCGGCAAACCCCAACGTTGCGAAGCCCCGCGCCGTCAAGGTTTTAATTGCCGAGTTGATGGTCTGCTTGCTGTAGAACCATTCGCTTGTCAGACGGCTTACGGCAATACTGCCGCCCGCCGTGCTAGTGTCGACGAGCATCCAATAGGCGCAGTCCGAAAGGCCGCAGGCGCGCGAGAACTCCGAATAGATATGGTCGAGTCCATTGAGCAACCGATCGAAGTCGACCAGCATAACCGCACTATTCATCTATCCCACCATTCAATTGTCCGATTTTTGACCAATTATGTGTCTCTAGATTAGTCCGAGTTTTGACTATCGTCAACAGGCTCTCCGCAAATGCGTGCATTTTTATGGCCTATCGGCAGAAAAAGACCGCCGGCGCGGGGGCGGCGCCAGCGGTCACGTGAAAATCGGGTTTTATTGCCTGTTAAGCGGCGACGGCCTCATAGACCGTAGCGCCCGAGAAGCTGTCATGCAGGCTCTTGCCGGCAATCCACGGCAGCTCGACGACCTCGCAGACCGTGTTGACCAACTCAGAACAGTCAGTAAAGTGGCCCTTGTCGTTGAGGGCCTCGCAATCCTGAACACGCCAATAGCCATCGGTGTGCGTGATGTAGTACTCGTGATCGTTGATCGACACGAAAGCGCGCGTCTTGGAACGCAGCAGCTTCAGAAATCCTTCGAAATCGGTCTCGACGACATCTCCAGCCTGGAACATGATGTTACCTCCTGGCCCGGCGCCACCACGGCGCATTGATAAACGTTGGTACTCCTTTAGTAAAACCTTTATCAGAGGTTATGCGTTCGTCATTTAGGCAAGTGGTAAAAAACCGCAGGGTAGACGGGATAAAACGTTTAACCATCCCATTTGTTTGTCACATTCTGAAGGTACTTTTATGCAAACCTACTTTGCCAATTGAAATCTATCCTTTTGGCCGGGCAATTGACCGTCTATCGTTTGAGTCCGACGGGTATGAACGGGGCATCTGCAACGCCACCGCAAGGAGACACCATGGAGACTATCGAAGCGCTCATTCACCGTCGCAGCTGCCGCAACTACAGCAATCGTCCCGTCGAGACCGAAAAGCTTGCACGTATTATCGAAGCCGGCCAATATGCACCGAGCGGCATGGGCCGCCAGCCGGTGACGTTTGTCGCCGTCACCGACCCCGCGACCGTCGAGCGTCTCTCACAGCTCAACGCCCAGGTCATGGGCAGCAACAGCGACCCCTTCTATGGCGCCAAGACCGTTGTGGTGGTGCTGGTTGACCGCAGCGTGCCCACACATCTGGAAGACGGCTCGCTCGCTATGGGCAACTTGCTCAACGCTGCCTATGCACTGGGTGTCGATTCGTGCTGGATTCACCGCGCGCATGAGGTCTTTGACTCGCCCGAGGGCCTGGAGCTGCTGGCCAGCTGGGGCCTGCCCGCCGACGGCAGTCTGCGCGGTGTCGGTAACTGCATTCTTGGCTACGCCGAGGACACGCTACCCGAGCCCAAACCCCGCCGCGACAACATCATCTACGTAAGGTAACCCAGGAGCGTCAGCGGGGTGGCTAATTTGGGACGGGGCTATTTTAGCTACCCCACTCGCAACTTATATTGACGTCGCCGTTGTCGTCGTTTCGTTCGTCTGGGCCGTTTCGACGTCGTCGCCTTGCTTGTCTTCGTCCTTTTGCGCATCGGCGATGGTGGAGGCCGCCGCAACGATACCGCGCTGGGGCGCGACACCCGTCTGGGTCTGAGCGCCCTCGATAACTTCTGTGCCTACATGCGCGAGCTCGGGCGATTTAAACATTGCGTCCAAGTTGGCGCCACCGCCGGCGTAGCCAAGCGCAGCGAGTGCGATGACGATCACTGCAACGGCGGCCACGATCGGCACGTAGCGATGCCAGCCGGCGGGATTGAGCCCGCTGCGGCGAGCCGCCCCGCGGCTGATGTAGCCGAGCGTTCCGTCGTGCTTGAGCTTTGAGCCCACCACGCGTTTGCGGCCCCACAGCGAGGACTCTGCCTGCATTGCCAAGCGGGCGCTTGCCGAAGGATAGCCGTATTTAGTGCGCTTGAACGAGCCATCAAACCCCGAGGCGTGTTTGCCCCACGTCACCGATGTCGTGCGTCGGTTAACCGGCGCGGCGCTCCGCCTTCTGCGGCTCGGTTTTGAAGTCTCAGCCATATGCCCTCGCACGCCGTAACCAAATCGAAACAATAACGCTTTGGACTGTAGCACACGCGTCGCGCGCGGTCACGGGCGCCTCGCTCAACGGTCATCGTCCTTCAGCAAGCGCCACAGCGTTGTACGGCTTATGCCCAGCACCTCCGCCGCACGGGTTCGGTTGCCGTGGAGATGGTCTACAACCAGATGCGCGATATCTCGCTCGGTATCGGCCAGCGGTCGCAGGATATACAGGTCACTTTCGAGCGTCGGGGTGCCAAAGGTTGCGGTCTTAATCACGTCCTCTTGGGCGAGCACTTCCTCCGCCACAGCGCGGTCCACCGTGCCCGTCCCCGCCAATATATACAGTCGTTCCGAGACCTCGCGGAGCTGCAGATAATTGCGCGGCCAGCGGTAAGCATCGAGCGTCTTCGTCGCCGCGGCAGACAGCGTGGGTGCTGCTGTCTCAAATGCATCAGCGAGATATTCCAAATAGCGCGCAACCTTCGTCGACGCGGCTCCCTGCTCGGCGATTGCCGGCGCCACGCTCACCGCGCAGGCGAAGCGCTCGGTCACAAACGCGGCTTGATCACTTTCGCCGCCGCCCGGCATGTCATTCGCTGTCAGCACCACATGGCAGCGCGTCGCCAACGCGGTGTCGGTCATCGTGGAGACCAGCTCGCGGAGGCGCTGGGGGCCAACCGCGTTCCAGCCCTCAATGCAAAGGGTCAGCCCCGTTTGGAACAACGGCGATTCGGCGCTTTTGAGCACATAGCGCCAACCACGCTCGGTGAGCTCATCGAGCGCAACGGAAACAAAGGGCTGACCGGCAAAAGGACCGTCCAGATAGAGGCGCTTGGCGATCTCGACCTGACCCGCTCCCAGCTCGCCCTCGAACATAAGGGGCACGCCGCGCGCATAGCTCTCGGCAACCGGTGCAGCCACCGAGGCCGCCCCCTCAACGATGCCGTACGCGCTCGATTCGTAGCGGACCCCGACTTCGTCGGCGTTGAGCCACTCGATGCCCGCATGCGCCGCGGCACCGCGCACCTCGCGGACCACGACGACCCAAAGGCCCCCGCCCTCTTTGTCGGTGGGGCGAACGGTCAGGCTCAGGCGCGTACCCGCACGCCCCATAACCAGACGCGCACCGTCTCCTATACGGTCGAGACGCTCAGCGACAAAAGCTGCCGCATCCCGCTCAAGCGCCGCGTCATTCATGGTCGAGATCGCGACGTCCCCACGCGCATCGATTGCCAATGCCGAGGCCCCGGCAGCAGCTAGGGCATCGGTCAAGATGTTCAGCTTGGCATCGCTATCCATGATTTGCCCCTGTCCGCGGCGACGTGCAACCGCCGACGGTCGTACGACCGAGTGTTTCAAAATTGAACGATATTGCTCACCAAACACTATAGGGCAGAAAGCGCCGTCCTGCGAGTATAGGTGTTGCCCCGCATCGCCATCCTGGCGGGGCGATAAGAGCTCTTCGGGACTTATAAACCTGCGGACAAGCCATACCCGCAAGAGCTCCTATCGCTCCACCGCAGGCATGCGCTCACCAGCACGCAAATAAGCTACTTCTCTACCAGATTCCCAGCACGTGCTGCATTCCCAAACTCATGCACGCAATGCCAATCCAGCAGCAAAAGCCCAGCGCGATGGGCTTGCCGCCCTTTTTGACCAGCTCGACGATATCGGTATTAAAACCAATAGCCGCCATGGCCATCACAATAAAGAACTTCGACAGCTCCTTGATGGGCGCCGTGATGGACACAGGAAGCTGAAACACCGTGGTGATCACGCTCGCCAGCACAAAGAACAGCACAAACATGGGAAACGCGCGTTTAAGCGAGAACGTGCTCTTAGCGTCGCCACCGGCCTTGCGTGCCAGATGCATCTGCCAGCATGCGAGGACCAACGTGATGGGAATAATGGCCAGCGTCCTGGTGAGCTTGACCACCGTGGCGCTCTCGAGCACATTGGCGCCGGGATGCATGCTGTCCCAAGCGCTCGCCGCAGCCGTTACGGACGAGGTGTCGTTGATGGCGGTACCGGCAAACAGGCCAAAGCCCTCGTTGGTCAGCCCGAGCATGCCGCCGAGCGTCGGAAACACGAGCGCCGCGATAACGTTAAACAGGAAGATGACCGAAATAGCCTGGGCAATCTCGCGATCGTCGGCATCGATGACGGGTGCGGTCGCGGCGATGGCAGAACCGCCGCAAATCGACGAACCCACACCCACAAGCGTCGCGATCTTGCCCGGCACGTTCATGACGCGGCAGAGCACAAAGGCAATGACAAGCGATGTCGAGATTGTCGCCACGATAATCGGCAACGACTGGGCGCCCTTGGACAGAATCTGGGAGAGGTTCATGCCAAAGCCAAGCAGGATAACCGCGTACTGCAAGACTTTTTTGGACGTATAGGTAACGCCGGCGGCGAGCTGTTCGCGACGATTCTTGGGAAAGACGAGCGCCAGGACCATGCCAAAGAGGATGGCGAATACCGGACCGCCGACCACCTCAATCTGTTTGCCGAGCAACGTCGCGGGAATGGCGATGATCAGGCAGAACAAGACGCCTTTCCAGCGCTCGCGTACGATGTTTGCCAGTTGCATATGGGATTCCTTCTTTCTATTTCACGTTTGCGACGGCTTATGATACGGCAACATTGAGCGCAGCCTTGCGCAAACACAGACTAAGATGCCGCAATAGTTCTCAGGCAACAGCCGAATTACCCACCGCGGAGAGCTGATTCGCGGCATAATTAACAACTGACATATGAGTTTGATAGAACAGTTGCGAGGCGCTATGGAAGAATCGATGCACGTCGGCGAGCAGGAAACGAGCCTACAGGACCAGTCCTATCACACCATTCGACGCAAAATCGTCTACCTGGACTACAAGCCGGGCGAAAAGCTGGGCGTCAAGCAACTTTGCGACGACCTGGATATGGGTCGCACGCCCGTGCGCGAGGCTTTGGTTCGCTTGGCGCAGGAAGGCCTGGTGCGCACCGTGCCCCAGAGCGGCACCTATGTCTCGCCCATCAACCTCACCCTTGCCGAGAGTGCCTGTTACATCCGCGAGCATCTGGAAAAGCAGGTGATCGTGGAGTGCTGCGCGCGCGCCACGTCGGCTGGCATCGAGCAGCTCGACCGCGCCATCGCGCTGCAGGAAAAGGCCATGGCCGAAGAGGATCGCATCGGCTTCTTTTTGAGCGACAACCTCATGCATCACATGATTTTTAGCATCGCATGTCGCAGCACCGTGTGGTCGTGGCTCGAAGAGACCAATGCCGACCTGGAGCGCTTCCGCTGGCTGCGCGCCGCCACGCAGGTTCTCGACAATCAGGACATCGTGAACGAGCACGAGCAGATTCGCCGTGCTATCGCCGGTCGCGACCCCATCGAAGCGAGCTTTTTGGTCAGCAAGCACCTGCACATGATGTTCCGCAACCAAACCGAGGTTCTGGACCAGTTCCCCGAGTACTTCGAGACCAGCAAGCTCCGCTAACCTGCCAAAAAGGGACAGGTTTATTTTGGCAGGTTTTATCCGGGCAAATGCAACAAGGCCCGGCTCCGTCTTGATGCGGAGCCGGGCCTTAGTCGCTAGAACGGCGGAACCAACTACTCGACCGTGACGCTTTTCGCCAGGTTGCGGGGCTGGTCGACGTCGCAGCCGCGCAGGATGGCGACCTCGCGGGCGAGCAGCTGCAGCGGGACACTCGCCGTGATGGGGCTGAACACGTCGCGGACTGCCGGCACGCGGATGATGCAGTCGGCAATCTTGTTGATCTCCTCGTCGCCCTCGGTGGCAACGACGATGACCTTGGCACCGCGCGCCTTGCACTCCATAAGGTTCGACACGGTCTTGTCGTAGGTGGCACTCTTGGTGGCCACAGCGATGACAGGGAAGCCCAGGTCGATCAGGGCAATGGGGCCGTGCTTCATCTCACCGGCGGCATATGCCTCGGCGTGCAGGTAGCTGACCTCTTTGAGCTTGAGCGCGCCCTCGTAGGAAATAGCGGCACCCATGCCGCGACCCACAAACAGTGCGGACTGCGCGTCCTTGCACAGCAGGGCGGCCTCATGAACGGCCTCGGTTTGGGTATCCAAAATCCACTGGATCTGCTCGGCCGTATCGGAAAGCTCGCGGAACAGCATGCGCGCCTGCTTGGTGGTCAAGCGGTACTTGACCTGCGCCAGCAGCAGGGCCAGCAGCGTCAGGCTCACAACCTGGCCGATGAAGCTCTTGGTCGAGGCGACCGCGATCTCCTTGTTGGCCTTGGTGTAGATGACGCCGTCGCTCTCACGCGCCACGGGGCTGCCCACCACGTTGGTGATGCCGAAGACCTTGGCACCCTTGATGCGCGCATCGCGGATGGCGGCGAGAGTGTCGGCCGTCTCGCCCGACTGGGACACGGCCACGACGAGCGTCGTCGGCGTGATGATGGGGTTGCGATAGCGGAACTCGCTGGCCGCCTCCACCTCGGTGGGGATGCGAGCCCAGCCCTCAATGAGATTCTTGGCAATGAGGCCAGCGTGATAGCTGGTGCCGCAAGCGATCACGTAGACGCGGTCGATATCGTTGAGTTCCTCGAGCGAAAGGCCCAGCTCGTCAATGTCGAGCTCGCCGGCCGGCGTCATACGACCAACCAGCGTGTCGCGCACGACGCGCGGCTGCTCGTGGATTTCCTTGAGCATAAAGTCGGGATAACCGCCCTTTTCTGCCATGTCCAGGTCCCAGTCGATGTGGGTGACCTTGGGCTCGATAACATTGCCGGCCTCGTCGGTGTACTCGACGCCTGCGGGCGTGAGCTTGGCAAACTGACCGTCCTCGAGCACCACGACATCGCGGGTGGCGTCGATGAGCGCGATGACATCGGAAGCAACATAGGAGCCGGTTTCGCCCACACCGACCACGATCGGGGAATCCTTGCGGGCCACGGCGATCACGCCGGGCTCGTCAGCGCACACGGCGGCCAGACCATAGGCACCGACCACGTGGGTGCACGCCTCGCGCACGGAGGCCATCAGGTCGTGCGTCTCGGCATAAGCCTCTTCGATCAGATGCGCGAAGACCTCGGTATCGGTCTCGCTCTTAAAGTGGTGGCCGCGACCCTCCAGCTCTTCGCGCAGCTCGGCGAAGTTCTCGATGATGCCGTTGTGGACGATGGCGATACGACCGTCGCAGCTGGTGTGGGGGTGAGCGTTAACGACGGAGGGCTTGCCGTGGGTGGCCCAACGGGTGTGGCCGATACCGCAGGTAGCGTCGCTGTCGATGTTGGAAAGCTCGCTCTCCAGGCCCGCGACCTTGCCCACGCGGCGGATGACGTCGAGGTGCGCCGCGGCGCCCTCGCCCACCTCGAGCGCGACGCCCGAGGAGTCATAGCCGCGATACTCCATACGCTTGAGGCCCGTGACCAGGATGTTCTTTGCAATATCAGAGCCGGTGTAGCCGACGATTCCGCACATAGGATAAATCCCTTCGTTCGCGTGACTGCAAGACGTCCACGCACAGGGGGCGCTGAGACGTATAACGTTCGAGTATTGTACTCACGCAAACGCAAGCTGATATACCAGAAGTGGTATCTCAACTTAGATACCACCCGATGCACACACGTCCAGCCGGTCCAAACCACCACAAAAGCACCTGTCCCCTTCGTGGTGGTTTGAGCTGACAACAGCGTTTCCCCAGATAAAACCTGCCAAAATAAACCTATCCCTCTTTGGTAGGTTTGGGATGCTACAATCTGGCTTGTACTTGAAACGCATCAAAGGGGCCGCTATGGCAAAGGTAAAAATCAGCGACGTCGCGCGCGAGGCCGGGGTTTCGCTGGGCACGGTTTCCAACGCGCTCAACCATCCCGAAAAGTTGCGCCCCGAGACCCTCAAGCTCATCAACGAGACCATCAGTCGCCTTGGCTACCTGCCCAACCAAAGCGCCCGTCAGCTCGCGGGCGGCGCCACCAAGTCCTTTGGCCTGGTGCTCCCCCGTCTCGATCACGGCTTTTCGCTCCAAATCGCCAGCGGCGCCCACAACGAGGCCCGCAAGCACGGCTACGACTTGCTCATCGCCAACGCCGATAACGACGATATTCTCGAGGACCATTACCTGCGCTACTTTATGGGCACCCAGATGTCCGGCGTCATGGTTCAGCCCATGGCATCCCCCGACTGGCACCCCGCCATGACCAAGATGCCCGTGCCGATCGTCCATCTGGACATCCATTGCTCCGAGCCCGGCTACTACGTAGCGGCCGACAATGAGGCCCAGGGTCGCATCATTGCCGAACTTGCCATCGCCCGCGGCGCGCACCATATTGTCGTCGTCGGCCGAGCAGCATTTATGCAACTCACCCTGCGCGTCCTTGGCATTCATAAGGCGCTCGCCCTGCACCCCGATATCAAGATCGAAGTCATCGACGCCGGCGAATGGAATACCGCTGCCGACGGCTACGGCATCGGTGCCCAAATCGCCGAGCGCCCCGCGGACGAACGTCCCGATTTTGTCGTCGGTCTGACCGATGTGTTGGCCTCGGGCGTCGTTTCGGCACTGGTCGACAAGGGCATCTCTGTCCCCGGGCAAGTACGCGTGGCCGGATGCGACGGCAACCCGCTCGCTTGGAGCGGATCGGTCCCGCTCACTACGGTAGCGCCCCCGGGCTACGAGATTGGCCGCAAGGGTGTCCAACTGCTGATGGAGCAAATCGAGAACAAGGCCCCGGCAAAGATCAAGCATATCCGTGTCGGCTCCGCAGCGCGTACCGTCACCGCAGTCGCCGCCGAGGATATCAACCGCCAAGAACTGGTACGTCCGTTCCTACTGGAACGCGCCAGCACCCAGGCAAGCAGCCAGACCGACGCCACGGCCATCAACCTCGGTGCGTATCTATAGCACGCCCGCGAGTATGCTAAGTCGCCGCTTAAGCAAAAGGGGCCCGACCATTGCCGGACCCCTTTTGCTTAAGCGCAAACGTAAGCAATTGCTCGTTTCAACGCCGCAATTGTCTAGCGCACGGCCTTGACCGCCGCCGCCAGATCGAACAGCGTATCGAGCACGGCCTCGCAGCCATCCACCACGTCCTGCGGCAGCGGCACGATATCGGGGACGGCAAAGACATGGCAGCCGGCCGTAATGCCCGAGACGCAGCCGTTGCGCGAATCCTCGACCACGGCACATTCCTCGGGAGCAAAGCCCGCGCGCTCGCAGGCAAGCAGATACATCTCGGGGTCGGGCTTGCCGTGCACGACGTCCTCGCCACACGTTACCGTTTCAAACTTGTCAAAGAGGCCAACCATCTTAAGGTTGCGCTCGGCCGTAACGAGGCGCGACGACGTCGCTAGACCAACGTGATAGCCCGCAGCCAGCAGCTCGTCTAGGCACTCGGCGGCGCCGGCCTTAAGTTCCAGTTCGGTCTTGACCATCTCGTCGCGAATCTCCTTGTGGCGACGATAGATCGCCTCGGTGGTTTCGTGGCTGCCATAATGTTTATCGAGGATGTCCATAACATCGGGCAGCGTGCGGCCGATAAACTGATGGATCAGCGCTTCATCAATCGCGAGCCCCAGCTCAGCGGCGCCTGCCTTCCAGGCCTTAATCCCCAAACGCTCGGTATCGACCAGCGTTCCATCCATGTCAAAAATAACAGCCTTGATCATATCGGTCCCCCATCGACTCTCGCTGTCGCGTTGCTGTAACTCTACCGCATTTGGCAACTTGTATATAACGTATATACCATATTGCACTTTCGTTACATAGGTAGAAGTCTTATGGCAAGTAACGCATTAGGATTATAGTTTTCGATCGAGTACTCAACGATAAGGACCGTTTCATGATTTTAGACACCACGGCACCCGCAGAGGAGCTTCAAGACAAGCTATCGGCGCTCGAACAGCTGCTTTTGGCATACGGGCGCGTGGCTATCGGGTTTTCCGGCGGCGTTGACAGCAGCTTTTTGGCCGCCGTATGCGCCCGCATCATGCCTACCAATACCCTCCTCGTCCATCTCACCACGCCGCTCATCGGCACGCCCGAGCAGGCCTCGTTTGAGCGGTCCGTTGATGGACAAGCCAATGAAGGGGCACATTTTAAGCTCCCCGTGCTCAATCTTTCGGTCGATCAGCTGCAGCTCCCCCAAGTAGCCTGCAACGATGCTAATCGCTGCTACCACTGCAAGCACGCCGGCTTTACCGCCATCGTCAACCACGCCAAGTCGCTCGGCTTTCCCACCGTCATCGATGGCAGTAATGCAAGCGATCGCGGTGACTACCGCCCCGGCATGCGTGCGGCAGAAGAGCTCGGCGTACGCTCACCCCTTATGGAGGTCGGCTTTACCAAGGACGAAGAGCGCGAGCTGCTGCGCGCATGGGGCTATCCCGTTTGGAACCTGCCGGCGGGAGCATGTCTTGCCACCCGCGTCCCCACGGGCGAGGAGCTTACGCGCGAGAAGGTCGATTTAATCCGCGCCTGCGAGGATTACCTGCACGATCTTGATCTGGCACAGGTACGCGCGCGCTTGATCGGCGGCTGCATGCATATCGAGGCCGCACCCGCAGATGTCGCCAAGATTGCTGCCCTCGGTGGCAACGCCGTCGATGCCGTGGGCAAAACCCCGCTGCCCGCCGTTATCGAGTCCGCGCTGCGCGAACTGGGCTGCGACCATATCTCCCCTGAGGTCACCCCCTACATCCACGGCAACATGAACCTTTAGGTTACGCCGTTTTACAAACGGCGTAACTGCTCGGCGCTGCGCAGGCCCCGGGCACGGCAATCTGACGTTCAACTTCACGGGCGCGACCAAAAGGTCAGCGCCCGCTTGTTTCACGTCACCTTACCGCACCCGGAGCCTGCTCGCTCGCATATGCTCAACCTGGACTGCGTTAACTGACCTACCAAAAAGGGACAGGTTTATTTTGGCAGGTTTTATCTGGGGAAATATCGCGAGACAATCGCCCCTCCAGCACCCATCTGGCCTCGAGAGGCACTAGAGAGGCGACCCGGCTGCATCTACTTCTTCCGATATCGGCGGTTACGACTCGTCGATGAACCCATTACTTCGATGAGCCCTTTATCCGCCATTTTTGGCAGATGGTAACGGACAGACGAAATTCTGACCCCCGATGCAACCGCTATTTCTCGCGCCGTCATATCCACTTCGGCGCTGAGAGCCTCCAGGATCCTATCCGCCGTCGAAGCTGACGGTTCTCTGTTCCTATCGATAATTTCGAACGTGTCTTTGCCGCATTTTGACAGGGCATGTTTATCTACAAGGTCCCCGCAGATCAGGCGAATGTCATCCGAATCCCACTTCAGGGCCTCTCGTATTTTTTGAACATCGCATACGCACCCATGCTCCCGCATAAACATGAGCAATGTTTCTTCGCGATCCGTCAGCTCGGTGCCCACATGGTTCTGAATCCACGTGCGGTTTTCAGCAAGCTCCGCCCCGTGCCGGGAAAGCAGCACCGTAAACGAATCGGCCTTAACGATAAATTTCGGCCTGCCAAGCGAACGAGACTCCATCTCGCGAATCATAGCCGGGATACCAGATCCCTGGCTTTCCGCAACGGCCCCCTCGGCATGCTCTAACGGCGTCGCCCCCATTAGGCTCATGAGCTTTGGGTTTCGGCAGCGCGATTCCCCGTCTGCAAGATTGTCCACCGTCTTTCCGCCCCAAAGGCCGCCAGGGTTTTTGATCTCTATTCTGTCTGGATAGATATCGACACTCACGGCCTGCCCCACAAACATGGGCGAATATTCTCGATGGATGCAGGCATTTGCCAAGGCCTCGCGCAAAACCTCCTGGGGAACTTCCCAATCCTCCCTTCTGCCAGCGCCTTGCACTATCGTCGCTTTGCGCAAGTTTCGTCCAATCGCGGCAAGGGCATCTTCGATGCAAGCCGGAATCGGGCCATCGCACAACTGGCGGTCAATAAACCGGGGTTGCCCGGGTGCAGATTTTTCCACATCGGAATGAACGGCGACATCGATCATCAGTTTAGGATAGAACTGCTGGGGGTAAATTCCCGCCGACAGAAGCCCCGCGAGCTTCACGGCACCATCCTTTGTAGTGATATTGAGTCTGACCAGCTGCTTTTCCAGCGTATCGGCCCCGCGCAAAACGCGCGGGGTCTGCAGCCGGCGATTTGCGATAATAGACCGCACGACATCTGGATCCAAATCCTCGACCGTTGCCTCCGAAACCACCGTTCCGTCTGCATCGCTCGGAAGCAACGCACTCTGCAGCTCATATAGCTCAGCGGGTGACATCTTGATATCTTTATCATCCACGCGCTTGTAGCTACCGTTCTGCACGCCGCGCGCGCCGATATAGCATGGTTTCGCTTTAAGCTCAAGTTCAAAGATGCGCACCAGAAGCACCTGGAGCCCGTCGACCTCGCCTCGATCAAGCTCATACCGCGGCGCATGGGCCACCACTGCCGCTGAGCCTCCGTCTCCGATACCCGAAACAAACTGATCGCGCACCCTATCGATAGCAAAGTTAGCCGAAGGAACAAATCCTTCGGCCTCGTTCAGGCCCAAAATAATGAGCCCACCCGCAGTGTTCGCAAAAGCGCTCACTGTCTCCCATACGTCTGCGCTCAATTTATTCGTGCAGGCTTTAACTTCTACCGATGCGTCATCAGTCCCCCGCCTGCGAAGGCGCTCAACAATAAGGCCAAGAGGTTCATCCAGCAGCATTGGCATTCCGTCTCTCTAAAACGATAGATTTATCTCTCTAAAGTATAGTATATCTCTCTAACTTTAGAGAGATAGGTACCTTATTTTAAAGAGAAATTTAGAGAGATGCATCAAATTCACTGCTAGATTGCCTAAGGTTATCTCTTTAACTGGCTTTCTCTTTAGAGAGACATTTAGAGAGACGAGCGCAACCTCTCTAATCATGGGCTCCTCTCTTTAAAGTGCGCACATCCCAACCGCACCTTAAGCTGCGGTGAAATAACTCACGATCACCCACCGAAAAGGGACAGGTTTGTTTTGGCAGGTATCATTTGGGGAAACGCCGAATAGCTTCATATACACAACCGCCGCAGCTCCATATGAGGCAAATGAATCCGTAGCATTTGTCCCAAATCTTAAGTATTTGTTCGACAGAACGGCCCCTGCTGGCTCCTGCTAGACTGGTAGACTCCCAACCGTCCATCCAGGAGCCTCCATGTCGCGCAAGTCCGCCTACAAGCAAGTACTTTCCATCGGCACCGCCGTGGTGCTGGGGTTTGCGCTGTTCACAGGATCGCTCGACGGAGCGCCCAAGCTGTTGTCGCCGCAAAGCGATGAGCAGGCAACGGCTCTGGCCGAGAAGCAAAACGAGAGTCCCAGCCGTACCGACGACGAAGCGGACTTGGTCGCCCGACTCGAATCGGGAACAGCGAGCTCCGAGGACTCTCAAAATAGCCAAGGCTCTGGCGATGGCTCCGATTCCGCCGCAACCGACACCGGTGACGCTGCCTCCGCGGATAGTGCCGCCACCCCCATCGACGAGGTCGAAAACCCCGATCTCGACCGCGCCCGTGGTGTATACCTCAGCAGCATTCCTGACTACGCGGGTAACCCCTACGTTGCCCTTCGCGCCGACAGCATGCACCCTCTCGGCATGCCGTCATTCACACTCGATGAATACGAACGCGCTGCAGAAGAGGGCTGCTTTAAGAAATTCTCCAAGCTCGATAGCCTG
Organism: uncultured Collinsella sp.; assembly: GCA_900541195.1. Classification (GTDB taxonomy): domain Bacteria; phylum Actinomycetota; class Coriobacteriia; order Coriobacteriales; family Coriobacteriaceae; genus Collinsella. The sequence goes on from UQIY01000007.1 coordinate 31,950, forward strand.
GGCCGCACCCGCAAGGCGCTCGCCTGCGCAGGCCCCGAATCACTCGGCCAGGGCAAGCGCGGCGATATCTCGCGTATCCATCCCGCCGGTTGGCACCAGCAGCGCTACGACTTTATTCCGGGCCAGAGCCTCTACAACCGCTGCCACCTCATCGCTTGGTCGCTCTGCGGTGAAAACGCCAACCGCAAGAATCTCCTCACCGGTACACGCTATCTCAACGAGACAGGCATGCTGCCGTTTGAAGAGCAGATCCTCGACTACATCCGCGACACGGGCAACCATGTGCTCTACCGCGTCACGCCCATGTACAACGAAGAGGAACTTGTCTGTCGTGGCGTGCGCCTTGAGGCGCAATCGGTCGAGGACCACGGCAAGACCCTCTGCTTCCATGTATATTGCTATAACCTGCAGCCGCACGTGCAGATCGACTACGCCACCGGCCGCAACCAGGCCGCCGGAGAGTAGGTTCAACCGGGGCCACACCCGCATCGTTTGTCACCGACGCACACGGAAGGCTGATTCTTGCCTCCTACGGCGCATTTCTGTGACATGGGGTCATCTCTCCAAGATACCCGTATTGTCGATGAAGAGTAGACGGCAAACGCAAGACAGGCAGCCAAAGCAGCAGGAGCCTTACACTAAATACGTGACTTATTCTTTGCAATCACAATCTCGATAAGTTAATCGAAGCAAAACAACGTAAAATGAAGGTAATTTTGCTTCGAAGTAATCAGGAGAAACTGTGACCAATCGCGTCAACAATTCACATATTAAAAAGGATTGTCCCACCCCCATCTATATGCAGGTGGTCGACTATCTGCGCGAGAACATCGCCTCGAGAGCTTGGGAGCAAGCATCCAAAATCCCGTCGGAAGTCGAGCTCATGAGTACGCTCGGCGTCAGCCGCGGCAGCATCAAAAAGGCCATTTCTAAGCTTGTTGACGAGGGCCTGCTTGAGCAAATTCAGGGAAAGGGAACTTACGTTAAGTCAAAAGACATCTCTTTCCCCCTTACAGAGGGTCTTATCTCTTTCTCCGAATCTCTAATCGAACAAGGTCTTTCTTTCGAAACAAGCATTCTCGATTGCGAAATTCGTAAGTCGGACGAAGATATTTCCGGACATCTCGGTATTGTCGAAGGTTCTGACTACCTTCATCTCGAGCGAGTGCGCAGCGTTGAGGGTGAACCTGTGATGTTCATCGAAAACAACATCAATATGGCGCTTGTCCCAGGTATTGAAACAGCCGACTTTGTTAACGAAAGTCTCTTTGCAATAATCGAGCGGCTCTCAGGCCACCAGATCGAATACTCAAAGACCTCCTTTGTGGCAAAGCTCGCGGATACCCAACGCGCGGATGCGCTCGGTCTCTCTACGCAGTCCCCGCTTCTTCAGCAGCTTCAAACAGTCTACTTGGACAATGACTCTGCAATTGAATATGCGCGCGTATGGCTTAAATCCAGCAGGTTCCAGCTTGGCACCGTTTTTCAGCGCCGCCATTAAAACTCTTGAGAGCGGCGGCATTGCGCCTAACATAATTCCAAAACGCAAAAAGGCGAACCCGTGGGTTCGCCTTTTTGTAAACGGTTTTAGTCCAGCGCGTCAAACAGCTCCGTAAGCAACGCTGCCCTGTCGTCCGTAATCGCCAGGGCACTCGAAATGCCGGTACCTTGCGCGCCAAGTCCAATCAGGCGACGAACGTCGCCTCCGCACCTGATTCCCGCTCCCTCCATGATAACGATGTCGGGATTGATGGACCGTACGGCAGCGATGGTCTCTGCGATGTAATCATCGCCGCTTGTATGGCCGGTTCCCACAAGGCTGCTCGGCTCGCAAAGAATCACGTCCGGGTCCATCGCCGCAACCGCTTTGGACTCTGTCACGCTATCGGCTGCAACAATGGTTAGAATCTCAAGCTCACGAGCGCGATCGATCGTTGCCGCCAACTTATCAACGGTCAGGGGGTGTGCCGTGTGATTTAGAAAGACAGCTTGAACTCCCGCGCTCTTAAGCGACTCAAGAGGTGTCAGTCCCATTCCTTTTCCGTCACCGACAAGATCGGCATGCTGCGCTGTGGGAATTGCAAATTTCAAATCCTTCGCAACTGCGCAGAGCTCGGGAACGGGAGCAGTCCAAAAAATCGAATGATCTCGATCTTTTGCGATTTCATCCGTAAGATGAGCCGCTGCAATTGAATCGTCCGCAAGCAAATAGGTCTTAGGACTGACTGTGAAAAGTGGCAGTTTTAAATCGGAACGTTTCATGAGAACACGTCCTTTCCGACTAATACATGGCCTGCCATACCGAGCGATTTAGCCGTTGAAGCTAATCTCGATGCCGGTTTCCAGCTTGGGAAGCACGCTTGGTGTCACGAGAACCGTTCCAGGAAGCAGCTCTCGCTCGCCATCGAACGCAATAGTTAGATGACCGAGCCCTCCCATGTTCTCGTTCGCAGCTTCACCAAACTCCTTAATCGTGTAGACCTGATCGCCGATGGAAATGGTGCCGCCCTCAGCAAGCACGTTATCCTCTGTAGGAGTTCCATCGTGAACGACGCAGTGTCGCGCAACTCTGCAGGAGCGGTCGGGCCAAACAGGACCACCATCTTCTCGTTGAGAAGCTCCTCAACAAACGAGCCGATCTCAGTGACCTTAACCTTGTACATTTGATTTCTCCTATCTTTGTTACGCCGCAGGCGCAGTCATTGACCTGTCGATAACACGAATAGCCTGGGCAAAAGCATCGTGATAGCTTTCGTTGGCCAGATGGTCTAGGGCGGTCTCGATATTCAACCCCAACATCTCGCTCATCTCCGAAAACTCCGGTTTGAGGGAAAGCCCTTTGAGCTCATAGCAACCGTTAATCACGCCGTCATGATCAGTCAAGATCATCACAAACGCCTTTCGGCTAAAACTCACCTTGCACATACCCGTGCCCAAGTATCCCTCATGATCGCGAGCGCGCTCATGGATGAGAACACGCACCCTCTTCCAATAGCGATACTGGGTGAATGTTCCTGCAAGCCATACAAGAATAAAGAAGGCTATTGTAATGAGCGCGTTGAGCATAGCGGGCCTTTCCCTCTTAAAGCATTCAGTTTACAGGCCAAAGGACAGTACGTAGGCGAGAATAATCTGGATCGGGGTGGTAATCAACTTACCAAACAGGAATGCAGGGTAACCGATTTCGATCGTCTCGGGCTTTGCCTCCATGAGAGTCATGCCAACGGGAGCAAAGTCGGAACCAACCTGGCAGTTGACGGCAAAGAAGCCGGGAAGGGCAAAGTTGGCGGGAATCGTGCCGTTGGCGATTTGGTTGCCAACAAGAACAGAAAGCACAGAAGCGATGATTGCGCCCGGGCAGATCAACGGCGAAAGGAACGGGATTGAGCAGAACATGCCAATTGCCAGCATACCGGGCAGCGAGCCCGCAAGCGGAGTGAGAACGCCGGCGAGAACGTTCGCGAAACCCGTGTAGTTAATAATGCCGATCAACACCGAGACAAACGCCATAAAGGGGATGATATTGCGGATAACGTCATTCACGGTATCACGTGCAGCCTGATAGATGATGCTGATGACGCGACCAACGCCGGTGCCGATCTTAGAGACAACGTCCATAACCCCGTTAGACTGTTTGGACGCAAGCTCGGCACGTCCCTCGGCAATCTTTGCGTGAACGTTTTCCTTCGTCGTCTCCTCGTATGCCTTTTCGGTCTTTACCGGCTCAGCGGGAACATCCGCGGCATCGACAAGAGCGATGCAATCGGGATTGACATCGGACGCAAAGAGATCCTCGGTGATGAACTGTGCCAGAGGGCCAGACGGGGAACCAGGTTTGATGTTCAGCGTCTTAAGGCCCATCTTGGGATAAGTGCCGCAGCGGGCCACGCCAGCGCAGTCGATAACAACAGCGCATGCCTGATCGGTCTCGATCGGGTCCTTAAACTGGTCGTGCGCCTCGGCGCCGGTAAGCTCCGCGATGCGAAGGGCAACCGGGCTGATTCCGCCCAGGGTCACGCTCAGAACATAGGGCTTTTCGGCCGTGGGGGTAATGATAAGGGGTCCGCCCCAACCGTTGCCGCCGTGGGACGCCTTTACGCTTTTGAATTCACTCATGATCTAGACTCTCCTTTTGCGCTGAACTACTAGGCGGCAAGCTTAGCTTCGTTGCGCTTCTTCATGATGAGGTACAGCTTCTCGGTGACGATGCCCTTGATCAGGCAAACGATCAGGCCAACGACGAGGAAGCGGATAGCAAGCTCAGAGGAGTTCTTCCCCAGCGCCTCGTAGCCAGCCGAGATGCCAAGCCAAACAAAAAGCTCGGACGAGTTGGCGTGCGGGAAAAGACCGACGATGGGATGCATCATGGACACGACTGCATCGTAGAATGCAGGTTTATAGTCCTCCTCGACAAATACACCAAAGGTGTACGCCATCGGGTTGCAGAGGAAGAAGGTACAAAGGAATGGAATGAGGGTATAGCGGAGAACTGCATATTTGGTGCACTTCTTCATGAACCCATAGACACGCTCCTCGCCAATCAGCTGGATGATTGCCTTGATCGTAAGGATCAGGCAAATCAGCATGGGGATCATGCCCGTGATAAACGAGGCAAACTGCTCGCCCGCAGCATTAAAAAGGCCGGTAAAGCCCTCCGCAAGGAAGATAAGGAAATCGTTTACTGCTCCCATTTTCATTCTCCTTAATTGATGTTCGTTACTGCTATCGTCCTACCTGAGCGCCCGCTCCTCCCCTTTCATTCGGCCATATACGCTCATGGTTGTCTACGGTCGTCTATATATTACAAAGCGACCGCCTTCTGAGTTTTGCCCTTGCATTCCTTTCGGTGAATGGTTGGTTTTGTAGGGCAAACGGCTATGCGCTCTTTAGCTCATAGATGTTTTCTAATGCCTTAAATATGCGCATATACCTGTCAAAACGCACATTGTATATCTCGTGGACTTTGTCGCTTTTTTCAACGGAATCTAGCCTTTTGCAGACCCCAGCGGCAACATCGGCCAAATCTTGTCCGCAAGAAGCTGAAAGCGCTAGCAATGCCGCGCCCTGACCGGCACCGGACGATTCCATACGCACTAAATCGATTCCCAACACGTTTGAGAGCGTTTGCGCCCAAAAATCGTTCTTAGCCCCTCCGCCAACAAGCCTAATGCCGAACCACTCCTGCGAATGGTTCACGGATTCCTTGAGTTCCCTGAGGGCATATGCCGTGCCCTCCATAAGTGCCCTCTCAAGCTCCGAACGCGTCGTGTCAAGGTCAAGCCCCAAAAAGGCACCTCGAACCGACGGGCAACCGTGCAAGACCTTTTCCCCCGACAGATGCGGATAGAACATGAGGTCCCTCATGTCGTAGAAAGGATCCTCAACGGCCTTGTCCTCGAGATCGTAGGAGTCGCTGTCTAGAATCTGCCCGTACCACCACTCCTTAGCTCCGCCACACGACCTAATACTGAGCTGGACTTGCGTCTTAAGGGTATTACCCCATTTAAACAATACGGGCTTACCAACATCTGGAAGTTCAACCCCTTCTGCCGAATACATCAGCACACCGCTTGTGCCAAGCGAAATGGTGGGAATGCCTTCCAGGAGGCAGCCCGTACAAATCGCCGCTGCAGGATTATCGCCCGTTCCCCTTACAATCGATGCATCTGCAGGAATTCCTGTCTCGGCAGAAGCCCTTTCGCTGACGAACCCGATAACCTTGTCGGAAGGCTCGACAGCGGGTAGCAATGACCTAGGAACCCCAAAATGCTCACAAACCTCGTCAATCCAAGTTTGCTTCTTATTATCGAAAAGCCCCGTTGTCGACGCTCCGCAATAGTCCATGCCGGGATGTCCGCCAAACTTGAGAGCGATCCAATCCGAAACCGAAAGGAATACCTCGCTCTTGGAAAGAGCAGCTGGGTTGTTCTTAGCCATCCATGCAAGGTTCATTGCCGGAACCCCAGTTGAGAGGAAGCTGGCAACCTGGGGAAGACCTACAGCTAACGCCCACTGCTTCTCATCAAAAACAGTGTCAATCGTGCGTTGATCATTCCACATTATCGCCGGACATGTCGGAACCCCAGCAGCATCAACCAGCACCGTCGTATGCATTTGCCCGGTGGCCCCAACGCCCTTAATTAGAGACAGGTCGACCTTCTCCCCAAGCAAGGCGCACGCCGAACAAACGGCATCCCACCATATCCCGGGTTCAATCTCTCTCCAACCGGGATGAGGCTCAGAGCATTCGTAAGCCTCGCTTGCAGTTGCGACAACTTTTCCACTTTCATCAATGCACGTAAGCTTCACCGATGACGTGCCAACATCGACACCAAGGTAGAGCGCGCCCATTTTCGCCTCATCCATATCTATAATTCCGCTTTACTCAGCGATGCCGTTGATGGCGCGGGTCGTTTTGTAGGCAACAGCCGCAACGGCTTCTCGAGCATCGATTAGCACCTTGGCAAGATTGTGCTCATTGTTGTTTGCCTCATACGCCTTGCCAACAGTTGTGATGTAGGCCTTGCGCAGGTCGCTTGCGATATTGATCTTGGACATCTTGTGCGGCTGCATCGCATGGATGGTCTCGTAGGGAATTCCCGAGCCGCCATGAAGAACGAGGGGACACGGAGATACCTCTGCAAGCTTCTCAAGCAGCGGCAAATCGATGCGCGGCTCATCTTCGAGGCCATGAACATTACCGATGGACACGGCCAGCAAATCACAGCCCGTGCGCTCTACGAACTCACAAACCTGATCCGGGTCGGTCTTAAGATCCGCCTCGGAAACATGATCGTCCTCCTTGCCCTTGATGGCGCCAAGCTCCGCCTCGACGGGCACGCCATAGCAATGGCAATAGTCGACCGCCTGGCGCGAGAAGCGAATGTTCTCTTCAAAGGAAAGCGCGGCACCGTCGATCATGACAGAGGTGAAGCCAGCCTGGACCGCCTGGCGTACGTCCTCGAGCGTCTTGCCGTGATCGAGATGCAGACACGTGGGAACGATATAATCCTCCGCCGCGCGCTTTACGATGGATGCGATCATGCCGTAATCGGACAGCTTGACGTTAGTAGGGGCGATCTGAAGAATACCCGGCATCCCGGCCCTCTGTAATCCATCCAGGATACCCAAGGTCATCTCCATGTTCGTCGTGTTATATGCGGGAAGGAGCCATCCGTTCTTGCGTGCAATCTGGATCAGCTCAGTCGAAGTTACAACTGCCATGATTCCTCCAACCGGGTTACGGCAATTCGAGTTGAGTTTTCGTTCCAGATACTTATATAGACGTCTATGTACCTGTTTATAGACGACTATATACCTTTTTGATTTATGCGCAAAGCACTAAATACCGCAAATCGAAAAAAGGGGCTGTCGAGAAGCACTCGACAGCCCCTTTCATTTGACATGCTTACCCCAGCGCCCCATTTGCCAGCATATCGGTAACGTCATTTAGGCTCGAAACTATTGCCGTGGCCAATCTTTCCATCTCATCTGTTGGCTCAGAGAGATCGGGGACCATGACAGTGCAAAATCCTCCTGCAAATCCCGCACGCACCCCGTTATAGGAATCCTCTAAAACGAGGGATTTCTGCGGCGAAGCTCCTAGCTCATCCGCCGCTTTCAAAAAGACGTCTGGATAAGGCTTGGCGTGTTCGACCTCAATACCAGAGACGATCGAATCGAAATAAGGGAGTATTCCTCCCCTTATCAAATTTGCCTCGATCATTTTTCTGCTCGATGATGAAGCAACTGCCATCGGAATTCCCTCAGCCTGAAGATAGTCGAGAAGCCGATCTAATCCGGGTTTCTTCTCTGCGCCCTGAGCCAGCGCTTCATGCGCTATTTCGTAAAAACGGTCAACAAACGCTTGAGAATCGACCTCATCACCATACCACTCGCGAATAATGGACACCGCTTCAGATCCATTGGTGCCACGCATGGCGTCCGCAAGACCCTCTTTGCATTCAACCTCAAACTCAATTGCGGTTTTGGGCCAGCAGGAAGCCCAAATCGGCTCAATATCGAACATGAGCCCGTCCATATCGAAGATAACCGCCTCGAACATACTGCCTCCTAGTTCAAATAGACGTCTATATACGTTTATTCTATCAAAGGAGACCTATCTTTCGCGACGGCATGAAAGGAGACGGGCCCAGTAAAAGCCGGCAGGCACCTCTCCCACCAAAAACCACCACGATGGGGACTATTCCCATCGTGGTGGTTGCCCTACATCGATCTACTTGGCGTGGCACTTCCAGAGCGGCCCTTGCATCGGCATATATGTTGCAGGCAACGCCACACGCTACTTGGCGCGGCCCTCCTCATAGCGTTCGACCAGCTTGGCCTGAACGTCATAAGGCACCTGCTCATAGCCAGCGGGCTTCATGGTAAAGTCACCCGTGCCGCGCGTGATAGAGCGCAGGCGCGTCGAGTAATCCGTCAGCTCGGCCAGCGGCGCCTGGGCGATGACCACGGTGTCTCCGCGCTCATCGGTCTCCATGCCCGTCACGCGACCGCGCGATGCCGAGATGTCGCCCATCACGGCGCCGGCGTAGCTCTCGGGGATAGTCACCGTGATTTCCTCGATGGGCTCCAGCACCACCGGATCGGCATCGGCGCATGCCTTGCGCAGGCCGATGCGAGCCGCCGCGCGGAACGCCATCTCGTTGGAGTCGACGCTGTGATACGAGCCGTCGTACACAGCCACGCGAATGCCCGTGAGCGGATAGCCGGCAATAATACCGTCCTTCATGGTCTCCTGGACACCCTTGTCCACGGCGGGGATCAGCGAGCGCGGAATACGGCCACCTACGACCTCGTCCACAAACTCATAGCCATCGCTCGTGCCGTCGGGCCCAATGAGCGGCTCAACGCGCAGCCAGCAGTCGCCATACTGACCGGCGCCACCGGTCTGCTTCTTGTGGCGGCCCTGAGCGCTCGCCGTGCGGCGGATGGTCTCGCGATACGGGATGCGGATCGGCACGCTCTTGGCAACGACCTTGGTGCGGTCCTCCAGACGGTTGAGCAGCACCGAAACCTGCGCCTCACCAACGGCGGAGATAATGGTCTGGCCGGTCTCCTCGTCGCGGTCGATGCTCATGGTCGGATCGGCCTTGCAGGCCTTCTCGATAAACGTGTAGAGCTTCTCTTCGTCGCCGCGATTCTCGGCCTCGATGGCAATGCGGTACTGCGAGTTGGGGAACTTAAACGCCGCAGCCTCGACCTTGCCGGTAATCGAGAGCGTATCGCCCGTCTCGGCCGCCAGCTTGGGTGCCACGATAATGTCGCCGGCATAGGCGTGACCGACCTCGGTCATGTCGCGGCCGCACATCACATACAGGTGAGCCAGACGGTCGCCCTTGCGGGTACGCGCGTTGATCAGCTCAAGACCCGGCTCAAGCGTACCCGTCAGCACCTTGATAAAGCTGATGCGACCCTGCTGCGGATCGGCCAAGGTCTTAAACACAAACGCCACCGGACGGTCATCGTCACTCGAGATCTTAAGCGAATCGCCGTCGATAAGCGGCATCTCACCGTAGTCGGTCGGCGCCGGGAAGTACGTCGCGATGTCGTCCATCAGCGAGTTGACGCCCTGCTCCTTGATGCAATCGCCCGCAAAGACCGGCACAAAGATGCGCTCGGCAATCGCCTTCGACAGCAAGCCCTCAAGCTCCTCCTGCGTCAGCGTCTCCTCGCCTTCCAGGTACTTCATCATCAGCTCATCGTCGGCCTCGGCCACCAACTCGCACAGATGGTCATGGGCCTCCTCGGCCTGGGCACGATACTCCTCGGGAATCTCCGACTCAACGGCTTCGGTGCCGTTGCAATGGCGCGCCTTCATGCGCACCAGGTCGATAATGCCGTCAAAGTCCTCGCCCTCGCCCCAGGGAAGGGTCACGGCGCCCAATCGCGTGCCAAAGCGCTCCTGCAGCAGGTCCATCGTGGTCGCAAAGCTGGCCTCGGAGCGCGACAGGCGGTTTACGAACACCGCACGCGCCAAGCGCAGGTCCTCGGCGGCATACCAGAGCTTAACCGTCGTAGGCTGCGGGCCGGCCTCGGCGTCGACCACAAACAGAGCCGTCTCGCAGACGCTCATCGCGGCAAAGGCGTCGCCGATAAAATCGGGGTAACACGGGGCATCGAGCACATTGATGCGCGCGCCCTTCCAGTCGATCGGTGCAATGGTCGTCGAGATGGAAAATGCACGCTTGACCTCTTCGGGGTCATAGTCGAGCGTGGGCTTGGTGCCGTCGTGGCCGCCCAGGCGGGCGGTCTTGCCAGAAAGGTGGAGCATGGCCTCGGCGAGTGAAGTCTTGCCCACCCCGCCTTGGCCTACGAGCACCACGTTCCTTACATTGCCGGTCTTGGGAGCACCCATGATGACCTCCTTGCAGGGCCGCGCGCATTGCGCGACGCCAACGGGGAGAGTTCGCGGTCGGTGCCATCCCGGGAGCAGCATGGTCGGCAGCCGAGCCGACTCACCCTCCAAATGTCCTATGTCACCACCCTACCCTCACGGGCGACCGTCCATGCACACCTTTCGGCACACGTATGAATACAGGCGGCGAGAGGAAGAGACAAGCTTGTGAGGCGATTATTGAACCCCGCCGATGCAAACAAAAAGCCGCCACAGACCGTAAGACCTGCGGCGGCTTCGCCTCAATTAATAGTTGAGCCTAGCCCTCGATACGGCTCAAGAACTCACGGGTACGTTGCTCACGCGGGTGATCGATAACCTGCTCGGCAGGACCCTCCTCGACAATGCGACCGCCGTCCATAAAGACCACGCGGTCGGCAACATCGCGCGCAAATTGCATTGCGTGGGTCACGATCACCATCGTCATATTCTGCGCGGCAAGGTCTTTAATGACACGCAGCACCTCGGCCGTTAGCTCGGGATCGAGCGCCGAAGTCGGCTCGTCAAAGAACAAGATCTCCGGGTCGAGCGCCAAGGCGCGGGCGATACTCACACGCTGTTGCTGACCGCCCGAAAGCTCGCAGGGCACCTTGTTCTCGTTGCCCGTAAGCCCCATCTGCGCGATCAACTCACGCGCACGCGCTTCGGCCTGCTCGCGCGGACGCTTGAGTACGCGAACCGGAGCGTCGGTGATGTTTTTCATCACCGTATAGTGCGGGAACAGATTGTAGTTCTGAAACACCAGACCAAACCGCGAGCGCGCCTGTTTAGGCACATCGCCCTTTGCGTACACCGCGCCCGAACCCGCATCCGTCGCGACGGCAAGGTCGCCAAACGAAAGCGAGCCACCGTCGAGCGTCTCGAGCAGCGTGGCGCAGCGCAGCAGCGTGGACTTACCGCCACCCGAAGGCCCGATAATCGCCACGACCTCGCCACGCTTCACCTCAAGCGAGATATCCTTGAGCACCTCATTGCCGCCAAACGCCTTGCGAGCGTTTTCGATTTTCATCACTGAGTTAGTCATGATAATAGTCCAGCTTCTTTTCGGCGGCGCCCAGCAGCATCTCGACCACAAAGTTAAAGACCCAGTAGATCAGCGCCGCGATCGCAAACGGCACCATGCTCACCTGCGAGGCGACTAGCGCCTTGGCCGTCGAGAACATCTCACCCACGCCAATGGCAAACGCCAGCGACGTGTCCTTGACCAGCGTGATGACCTCGTTGCCCATCGCCGGCAGAATACGCTTGGCGACCTGCGGCATCACGATATACAGAAACGTCTGCATGCGCGAATAGCCCAGCACCTCGGCGGCCTCATATTGACCGCGCGGAATCGACTGCAAGCCCGAGCGATAGATCTCGGCAAAGTAGCCGGCGTAGTTGATGATGAACGCCACAACGCACGCCGTCCATTTGGAATCGGGCGTGAGCGAGATGCCGAACACGTAATACGGGGCAAAGTAGATGGCAAACATCTGCAGCATGAGCGGCGTACCGCGCATGACCGAAATGTAGATGCGCGCAATCCAGCGCAGCGGCGCGACCTTGCTCATGCGCATAAACGCCACGGGAATTCCCAGGGGAATCGACCCGAGCAGCGTCAGCACAAACAGCTGCAAACTGACCAAGAATCCCTGGCCAAGCATCTGCATCATGACTTGGATAGACATTATTTCAAAACCCAGTTGTCGAAGGATAGACCGTAATCTGCATATTTATCACACAGGTCCTTGACCGTGCCGTCCTCATAGAGTGCCTTGAGCGACTCGGTCACGGCATCGGCAGACTTGGTGTCGCCCTTCTTAAAGCCAACGGCGTAGTGCTCGCTGGACAGCGGCTCATCAAGCTGCGTATAGGCATCGGGCTTGGCGGCGAGCTGATACTGGGCAATCGAAAGGTCACAGGCGACGGCATCGACTGCACCACTCTCGAGCTGCATAAACGCCGTGTTGTACTCACCGATGGTATCGAGCGTGGCAAACGTCGCGGCCAAATCCTTCTGGTCGCCCTCGAGCACATCCTGTGCAGCGGAATCAGTCTGGGTAATCACGGTCTTGCCGGCAAGATCGTCCCAGCTCTTGATGCCCGCATCCTTCTTGACCACCAGCACCTGTTCGTTGAGCATATACGGCTCGGAGAACGTGTAGTCGTCCTCGCGGCCCTCCATGGTAAAGCCGTTCCAGATGCAGTTGATGGCACCCGAGTTGAGCAGCGTATCCTTGGCGTCCCAGTCGATGGCCTCGTATTTGACCTCCCAGCCCTGCTTATCGGCAACGGCCTTGGCCAGATCGAGATCAAAGCCGGTGTACTCGCCGTCGTCGCCCACAAAGCCGTACGGAGGATAGGACTTATCAAAACCCACCACGAGCTTCTTGGACTCCGCAGCGCCCTTCACATCCTTGGCCGCGGTAGATCCGGCAGCGGAGCCCTTACCGGCACCACCGCCGCAGCCGACAAGACCAAGGCCAAGCACCGTGGCGAGCGAACCGGCTAGACCAACAAACTGACGACGAGACATATCGGTATTCATGGTATTCCCCCTTGATGGCACTTTAGTTAAGTAAAGTGAGTCATGTAACGTTCAGAATCATACACTCTACCTTGATAAAGTACAAGGGAGGGTTTGCCCGGCGTGGGCGGGGAGCGGCGCGTAATTAAGTTTATCGCGAGTTCCGCACGCAAAGGAAAGCACTTAATGTGCTTTCCGTCTTGCGCAGGACTGTAGAGCAGGAAACTTAATTACGCGCCGCTCCCCGCCCACGCCGGGCAAACATCGTTGGACTTATCACTGACATGAAATGGGCGCTTGCATATCGTCTGCTAACTTGGCACGGTACAATGCTTTCAGATTTCAATTTGTAAATTAGTGGGGTTAATTCATGGCAGAATCTCGTGCGGAGCGTAGGGCTCGTCGTGCTTTGGTGGAAGCGGCTGAGGGGTCAAAGGAGGAGAAATCTCCTACGAAATCCAAGTCTTCTAAAGCTGCAAAAAGCAAATCGGCCAAGGGCAAGGCTAAGGCCAAGCGTCCCGGCTCTCGTCGGAGCGAGGACAAGGCATCTCAGACTCGCTCCAAGCGCTCGCATAAAGATCCGGTTTCGCCTGCGCGTAAGGCTGTGGACCCCAAGTCTCCTTGTTCCATCATGAAAGCTTGCGGTGGGTGCACGGCGCTCAATCGTCCTTATAAAAAGCAGTTGGCAGCTAAGCAGGCTGTTATGGAGGAGCTTTTTGCTGCCCTTTGCGAGCGCGAGGGTATTAGCGTCGACCCCATTCGCGGTATGGGAGTCACCCTGGGTGACCCAGGCACATATCCTGCGCCGCGCGGTTTTCGCCATAAGGCCGCCACCCCCTTTGCCCCCGGCAAAGGGGGCGCTGTCCGCTGCGGCTTTTTTGAACGTGGCACGCACAGAATCGTTGCTGTTCCCGAATGTCCCGTCGAGGCGCCGGGTGCCCGTCAGATTCTCAACGGCATCGCGCGTGAGGCTGAGCGCCTGCGCATTCCAGCCTTTAACGAGGACAAGCATCTCGGACTGCTTCGCTATGCCGTCGTTCGCTGCGGCTGGCGCACCGACCAAATCATGGTCACCCTCGTGACCGCCCAGCGCGACCTACCGCATGCACAGGAATTCTTTGAGGCCGTCGCTGCACTCGATCCGCGCATCGTCACCGTCGCCCAAAACATCAACGGGCGCCCTGGCAACGCCATCCTCGGTGAGGAAACCCGTATCGTTTATGGCGCCGAATGCATGCGCGACCAGCTACTCGGCTGCGAGTTCGACATCTCCCCTACCGCGTTCTACCAGACCAACCCGCAGCAGACCGAATTGCTCTATCAGCTCGCTATCGACGGCATGGACCTGCGCCAGGGCGATGTGCTTATGGATGCCTACTGCGGCAGCGGCACCATCGGTCTTTGCGCAGCTAAAGATGCCCAGAGCAAGGGCATCGGCATCATGCTGCTCGGCGTGGAGCGCAACCCGGCGGGCATTGCCGACGCGCGCCGCAATGCCGAGCTCAACGGTCTTACCCGCAGCGCCTGGTTTATGGCCGACGATGCCACCGATTACATCCTAGATGCCGCCGACAACAACGAGCGCGTCGACGTCCTTTCCATCGACCCGCCGCGCGCCGGCTCCACCCCCGAGTTCCTCGAAGCTGCCTGCGCACTTAAGCCGCGCCGCATCACCTATATCAGCTGCAACCCCGTGACCCAAGAGCGCGACCTGCACCAGCTCCTCGACGGAGGCTATCGCCTGCTCAAGATCACGCCCGTCGACATGTTCCCCCACACCGACCACACCGAAACCGTAGCGGTCCTCGAACGCCGCTAATTGTCCGGCACAAGAAAGGGGGCGGCCCGCCTGGACCGCCCCCTTCGCTTGGTTTATAAACTCAGCTACATCCCCTTGCGCAGGTCGCACACGCCGGCTGCAGCCATCTCGCGCAGCAGCGTCTCGCGGTCACGCGTCACAATCAGGTCCAGCGGGAAGTGAATCTCGTCGAGCAACTTGCGGGCATGGTCAAGCTTGCCAATTGCCATGCCAATGTGCGCATCGGTCGAAACGCCAATGCCCACGCCCAGCTCGGCGCAGCGCTCGGCGATCTTGCGGCATACGGCCCAATGCTCGGTATCCGTGCCATGCTCAAGACTATGGTTATTGATCTCGATAATCTTGTGCTTGGCCTTGGCCGCCAGCAGTACCTCATCGATATCGAACGGCACGCCCGAACGCCCCGTGTGACCCAGCATGAACACCTTGGGGTGCTCCAGGGCATTGATATACATCTCGGTCGCCTGGGCCAGCGTCGCGCCCTCAGCAAACTGCGCATTATGCACGCTTGCCACCAAATAATCCAAATTGCGCGTCACCAAATCGAACAGCGAATGCTGGTGATTGAACGAATCGCCGACAATATTGAGCGAAACGGGAATGTCCTCGCCAAACAAGCTTCCATCCAGCGAAACGATATCGGCCTCGGCTCCGCGAAGCACCAGCACACCGCTCCAAATGCGCGGCCAGATATCCTGGTTAATAAAGAACTGGAAACTGCGCAGGTCATTGGGGCAAGCCGTAACCATAGAGCTCAGATGGTCGGCAGATCCAAGTACCTGCAGACCACGCTCTGCCGCCCAGTACACATTCTCCTCAATGGTCGAATATGCATGCGCAGAGAACATCGTATGGGTATGAATGTCACAAGAAAGCAGGTAGGGCATCGGGTCTCCTTATCCGGCATGGCCGTCGCTTATATTCATTGTACGCATAGCCTTCGATAGTCGTAAAACCACTCCATCCCAACGACACAACGTCCATGACAACGGGGCCTGGCTTAACACCAAACCCCGTTTCACGTAAAACATTGTAGGCAGAGCGCTTTACTTTTAACGATACTCGTCCGCCAACCGCTTCCAAGCGGGTAGCGAATTGATGATCGTTTCATAACTCACGCAATAGCCCAGGCGGAACCAACCCGGCATACCAAAGCTGTCCGAGGGAACCGCAAGCAGCTCATACTTCTTTGCGCGCTCACAAAACGCATTCGCATCGGGCTCGAGTGCCTTCACCCACAGGTAGAAAGCACCGTCCGGCTCAACATAGGTATAGCCGTAGTCCGTCAAAGCATCAGTGAGCGCCGTGCGATTGCGAGCATAGGCCTCGATATCACTCGGCTCATCGATGCAATCGATAATCACGCGCTGGAAGAGCGCCGGTGCACATACAAAACCCAGCGTACGGGCAGCACCCGCAACAGCCGGCATCAGACGCGCAGCCTGCGGATTGGTGTTGGGAACCAAGATCCAGCCCACGCGCTCACCAGGCAGCGACAGCGACTTAGAATACGAGTAGCACACCACGGTGTTCTCGTAGATCGAGGGCACCCAAGGCACCTCGGCGCCGTACACGATCTCGCGGTACGGCTCATCCGAGATGAGCATAATCGGATTCTCGGGGTCGCGTTTGGCGTTGGCCTCGCGCAGAACATTGGCCAGTCGCGTCAGCGTGTCGCGCGTATACACGGCACCGGTCGGATTGTTGGGCGAGTCGATAATGACAGCCGCCGTCTTATCGCTGATCGCCTTGAGCACGTTGTCCACGCTCAGCTGGAACGTGTCTTCATCGGCAAGCGCCTCAACACACGTGCAGCCGGCCTTCTCAATCCACACGCGATACTCCGGAAAGTACGGGGCGACAACAATAACCTCGTCGCCCGGGTTCGTAACGGCGTTGAGCGTGCAGGTGAGCGATGCCGCGGCGCCAACCGTCATAAAGACGTCCTTGCCCTCATAGCTCGTGCCAAAGCGGCGGTTGAGCGATTCGGCGACAGCTGCTCGACATTGCGGCAGGCCCGGTGCGGGGGTGTAGCCGTGCAGCTGGTCACTCGGCAGCTCTAAGGCCTTCTTAATGGACTCCGCCACGGCAGCGGGCGCCGGAACACTCGGGTTGCCCAGCGAAAAATCGAATACGTTCTCCGCACCGATCTGCGCCTTGCGCTCAAGACCATAGCTAAAGATCTCGCGGATGATGGAGCTTTCCGCACCGCGAGCATACATAGTTTCGTTGATCATCTGTTCCCCTTTCGCATAGGCGCTATTGTACGCTTTAGCCGAGCAAAGCGCCGCAGCAATGTTGATTGGGGACAGACTTAAATGCGTGAAAACGCTCATTTAAGTCTGTCCCCAATCAACAGATGGCCCCATATCGCTCAAAAGAAAAGCCTCCGTAGGTTTCCCCGCGGAGGCTTTCACCACAAAGACTATTTGTCGTCGTCGGTGTCGGCACCGGCATTGACGGCACAGTCATCATCGGCAGTCTCGGATGCGACTTCGGCATCCTCCTGCATGGCCGCCTGCGCAAAAGCTGCGGCATCAGCCGCCAGCTCCTCCTCGCTCATGCGAGGCGCGCGCTTCTTGGTCGGCATGCCAGCCGCCTTGGCATTGCGCTCCTCCTTGGCCGCCAGGATATCGCCCTCGCGCTCAAGGTAGGCATCCCACTCGTTGTCGAGCAGGGCATTCACGGCGTCGCCTTCGACGGTCTCGCGCTCAAGCAGCACCTTCGCCATCAGATCAAGCTGATCGCGACGGGCATCCAGAATCTCGACCGCGCGGCGATGGGCCTCGCGCATAATGCGCTGGACCTCGATATCGATGCGACGCGCCGTCTCCTCGGAGTAATCCTGGTGATCGGCGTAATCGCGACCAAGGAACACCTGATGCTGTGCCTCGCCAAACACCTGCGTGCCCAACTCCTCGCTCATGCCCAGGCGCGTGACCATCTCGCGCGCCATCTTGGTCGCGCGCTCCAGGTCGTTGCTCGCGCCCGACGTGATGTCGTCGCACATGAGTTCCTCGGCAACGCGACCGCCCAAGAACACGGCAAGCTCATCGAGCATCTCGTTCTTGGTCTTGAGGAAGTGATCCTCCTGCGGAAGCTGCAACGAGTAGCCCAGAGCCTGACCGCGGCTGACAATTGAAATCTTATGAACCGGATCAGAGTGCTCCAGGATGTGACCCACCAGAGCATGGCCGCTCTCGTGGTAGGCAATCGTGGTGCGCTCGGCTTCGGTCATCACGCGACCCTTACGTTGCGGTCCGGCAATCACGCGCTCCATCGACTCCCCAACCTCGTCCATCGAGATCACGGAACGATGGCGGCGAGCGGCCAGCAGTGCAGACTCGTTGAGCAGGTTTGCTAGATCGGCACCGGTAAAGCCAACGGTCATCTGGGCGAGCTTCTCAAACTTAACGTCCTCGTCCATCGGCTTATTCTCGGCATGCACGCGCAAGATCTGCTCGCGGCCCTTTACGTCCGGACGGTCGACCGTGACCTGACGGTCAAAACGACCGGGGCGCAGCAATGCCGGATCCAGAATATCGGGGCGATTGGTTGCGGCGATCAGGATGACCGACTCGCTTTCCTCAAAACCGTCCATCTCGACCAGCAGCTGGTTGAGCGTCTGCTCGCGCTCGTCGTGACCGCCGCCCAAGCCAGCTCCACGCTGACGTCCCACGGCATCGATCTCATCGATGAAGATGATCGACGGGGCCTGGGACTTGGCCTCCTTAAAGAGGTCGCGCACGCGGCTGGCGCCGACGCCCACGAACATCTCGACAAAGTCAGAACCCGAGATGCTAAAGAACGGCACGCCCGCCTCGCCGGCAACGGCCTTGGCCAGCAGCGTCTTACCGGTACCCGGAGGGCCCACCAGCAAAACGCCGCGCGGAATCTTGGCACCCAGCTTGCGATAGCGGTCCGGATCGCTTAGGAAGTCGCGGATCTCCTCGAGTTCCTCGACGGCCTCGTCCACGCCGGCAACATCCTCGAACTTGACCTTGGGACGCGTAGCCTCGTTGGTCTTGGCGTTGGTCTTGCCAAACTGCATGTTCCTATTATTGGCGCCCATCATCTGGCGCATAAAGTAGAACATGATGGCGATCAGGGCAATCGTCGGCAGCACGCTCATTGCCAAGTCGCCCCAAAAATCGGGGTCGTTGGTGTTGACGATATACTTGGTGTCGGGGTGTTCCGCCATGAGCTCGGCAAGCGAATCGGAGCCGACATAGGTCGAGGAAAAGCTCTTGAGCTCGCTCGTATCGCCCTTGTCCTTTTTCGTCTTCCAGTAATGACCCGCCACGCTTCCGTCTTGAACCGTATAGGTCAAATCTTCGACGCGATCCTGCTTGATGGCGCTGACCATCTCGCTCGTCGCGAGCTTAACGGTATTGCTGGAGCTGGCAAAGCCGGAGCCCATATTAAAGAAGGCATAGCCCAGAAGCGCGCAAGCCAAAAGAAAATACAGCCAGCCCGTACGCGTGGGCTTCTTGCCTCCGGGCATCCCCGGGATCTTAGGCTCCCGGGGAGTCTGGGAATTGTTATCGTTACGGTCGTCGGGCATCTTACGAATAAACCTCCGGTTTCAAAATGCCCAGATACGGAAGGTTGCGATAGCGCTCGGCATAGTCGAGGCCGTAGCCCACCACAAAGGCATCGGGGCAATGGGTTCCAACATACTTGGGCGTGATGGCCGAGGTACGGTCCTCAACGTCCTTCCACAGGAAGGCAGCGACCTCCAGCGAGGCGGGCTTGCGGCTCTCGAGGTTCTTCATCAGGTACTTGAGGGTCAGGCCCGAGTCCAGAATGTCCTCGACGATCAGCACGTCGCGACCACGGATGTCGATATCCAGGTCTTTAATGATACGCACGATGCCCGAAGACTTCACACCGTCGCCATAGCTCGAAACAGCCATGAAATCGATGTTGGTCGGCAGCTCGATCTTGCGCATCAGGTCGCCCATAAAGACAACGGCGCCGCGCAGAACCGCGATCAGCACCAGATCCTTACCAGCGTAGTCGCGCGTAATCTCCTCGCCCAGGCGAGAAACGATACCTTCGATATCCTCCTGCGTAAACAGAACCTTCTCGATATCCGGATG
Source organism: uncultured Collinsella sp. (assembly GCA_900541195.1). GTDB lineage: Bacteria > Actinomycetota > Coriobacteriia > Coriobacteriales > Coriobacteriaceae > Collinsella. The sequence goes on from UQIY01000007.1 coordinate 51,797, forward strand.
TTGAGAAGCCATGACAACCCTTTCTTGTGCTTAATCGCCCACACACCGCCGTATGGACGCGAACTACACATTCTAGCAGCGCACGGGGCTTATTTTCCAGCCCGCGCATCATCAGCGCGGGAATACCGTCAACGCCGCACAGAAAAGCTGGTGCGAGAGACTAATCCGCGTCAACCACGCGAAGCAGATAGGCCACACGCGTCGCCGCCGTGCACTTAAAGCGTTCGTCCGCGCGAACTCCGGCGACCCACACCACGGCACCTCCCGGCGCCGTCCTCACCATGGGCACGCCGGCGCGCTCGGAAACGGGAATGCGAGCCTCTCCTAGCAAGTCGGATACCTTCTTGCTTCGGCCACTCATTCCTAACGGGCACATCACGTCTCCCGGTGCGGGACCGTCTACCCACAGGCGCGCCAATCGCGCCTCGGCAGGGATCTCGCCACGCGAGCCCGCCAAGATTCGCTCGCTATCGCTGTCGGCAAAACCCAGGGCAGCCGCGTCCACCAAAGCCGTCACTTCTCCGGCAGTCGCAAGCTCACGGGCGCGGCGCACGATGTCGCATCCCGGCTCAACGGCCATCGGCTCTGCAACCAGCATGCGTCCCCCGCCCAACGGCAAACGCCCGGGTATGGTGATCCAATCCGCGACCAGACCCTCACGAGCCGCCGGCGCCTTAAACGCCAGCATGCCAAACTCTACGCGTGCGTCAATCCCCGCCGGAAGCGTGACCGAGCCGGCGCCCTCGGCAACGCAGGAAAGAACTCGCTCCACATGCCGCATCTCCGGACGAGCATCCGGATCGATGCGTTTGATCGCCAGCCTCACGATACGCCGTGCAATCACTACCTCGGCCGCAGCAAGGCGTCTGGCATCGAGCACCAGCGCGCCCGCCGCCTCTTTGCGCAAACAGCTTCGGAACGCCTGTGCCGACAGCTGGGATAGAAACGCATCTTCGTCACCCAAGATCTCACAGGCGGCGCCAATCGTCTTGCACACGCTCGCATTACGCTGTGCCACCACCGGCATTACCCGATGGCGCACGTAGTTTCGCAGATACGAGACATCCTCGTTGCTCTCGTCTTCACGCCATGGCTGACCATGTATCTGCAGATAACCCACAAGCTCGCCATGAGTTAAGTCAAGCAAGGGACGCACCACGATATTCCTTCGGCGGGGAATGCTCGAAAGCCCAGCTGGACCTGACCCCTTAATGGCGTTCATCAAAAATGTTTCCGCGCGATCCGAAGATGTGTGGGCAGTGCAGATGCGCGCCGCCGTTCTCGGCGCCCCCGTCTTGGCACATAGTTCGCGAACATACCTTCGCGCCGCTGCATAACGCACCTCGCGCGCAGCCGCCTCGATATTGCCCGACTCCCCATCAAAATAAGCGTGCTCAACGCACAGCGGCAAACCATATTGTGCGCAGAGCTCGCGCACAAAGGCCTCGTCTCCGTCGGACGCCTCGCCTCGCAGATGATGGTTTACATGAAGCACATGCAGGCGCTCGCGAGCAATGGGGGCAACGCCGCGTCCATCTTGGATATCCAGCTTTGATGTGCACGCCATAAGAAGCAGTGCCGTCGAGTCCGCACCGCCTGATACCATGAGCACCACAGGAGCAGCCTGCTGCCTCATCCGGGTCTCATCAACCGTCCCAGGCGCGGCATGGTGTCCGTAATGCTGTGATACCGTTGGCATTCGCTTCCTCCTCTATTCGTCCGCACCCATTGTATCCTTTGGAATCTTATGTCTCGTCTGCACCTTCATATCCTCGGCAGCGGCTCAAAAGGCAACTGCGCACTCATCGAGGGCCCGCAGGGGCTCATTATGGTCGATGACGGACTGTCTCGTCGCGAAACGCTCAAACGCATGGCGGAGCTCGGCCTTACGGCAGACGACGTGTCCGCCCTTGTTGTCACCCATGAGCACAGCGACCACATCAAGGGGCTTGAGGTATGGTGCAAGCATTGGAATGGCCCGGTCTTTTCCAGCAGAGGCACACTCGCATCAAAAGAAAGCCTCGCACATCTGCCTGTTGAGGAATTCGATCCAGGCGACACCCTCTCAATTGCCGGAGTCCACATTCAGACGTATTCGACATCCCACGACGTCATCAATCCCGTCGGCTACCGGTTTGACGCTCAGGATGATTCGATTGGCTTTGCCACCGACACCGGCGAGTTGTCAAAGCATGCCATCGACACGCTCAAGGACTGTCGCATTCTCGCACTCGAAAGCAACCACGATGTAGCCATGCTACGTCAAGGAGATTATCCTCGCTTTCTTCAGGAACGTATCCTGTCTGCAAAAGGGCATCTCTCCAACGATCAGGCCGCCGATGCCGCACGCGCGCTGGTAACAGATCGCACCGAGCAGCTTATCGCGATGCACATTAGCCAAGACAACAATCGCCCAAGCCTGGCCGTCAAAAGTTACGCAAGCTCCCTCGGCGCAACACTCGACAACGAGCTTGGCAGCACCGCCACCCGCGTTGAGGGGCTGCGTAAACTCACGATACGTCCCGCCGGGCAATATCGGCCCATGACCATACAGTAAACAGCAAAGGGGGCCGGGAATCACTTCCCAGCCCCCTTAACGTAGGCACCGATTTTAAAAGCCGATAGCCTTAGTCGATGGAAATCTTCGTAACGTTCTTCTTCTCGACAATCTTAGGAACCGTAACGGTAAGGATGCCGTCAGCGTACTTTGCAGAAAGGCCCTCGCTCGAAGCATCCTTCAGGTACACACCGCGCGTCGCGCTGTACGAGCTAAACTCCTTCTGCAGGAAGTTCTTGCCCTCGTTCTCATCGCTCTCCTCGACATTCACACTAATGGAAAGACGACCCTCATTGAGCTCAACATCGATGTCATCCTTGGCGACGCCGGTCAGATAAGCCTTGACCTCATAGCCATCGCCCTTATCCTCAACGTCAACGGGGAACGCCTTAGAGGGAATCGAGCTGTTCGCTAGGTCGCTCATATCATCAAAGAGATCAAACAACGAGCTAGCAGAAGGACGGACACCAAAAACCGAACGATAAGGAACCATGCTTGCCATGACTACCACTCCTTTAAGGGACTGCCGAGCCATCTTCCAGGTGGCAGGGACTTCGTTTGACGCTCTAATATATGCCCAACGATTACGTATATATACATTTTGCTATAAAGTTTTTTAAGTCTCTTTCTATAAGCATATCTAAGTCTTGTTGACTAAGGTTTTAACGAGGTTAAGGTTATTTGAACAGAGCCCTGAATACCAAATACGCGCCTGTCAAAACGAAGCAGGGGGCTTACAATGAGCGCATACTCGTTGTTAATGACAACCTAAGGGCATCATGGACGATCAGACCTCCGACAATTCGTTTGAGCCGCTGCAGAACGATAGTTCTGCCTACTCACAGCCCATACGCTACCATCGTCCCCATATTTCCCAAGAGCCCATTAACGATGCAGAGCCTGAGTATGTAACTCGCAATCGATATCAAACCCTAGAAGAATCTCATTCAGCGCGTAGACACATGGGTGTCGCCTCGAGCGATCCGGTGTATCTAAAAGATGCCCCCTTATCCAAAAACAGCGCATGCAGCCAGGAGCAGACACAAACACCCACAAAGCAACATCGTAGAGGGCCCCGTCCCAAGCAAACTCTAACGCATTCCGCCCGCTATCTCGAGACGCCTAAGCAGGGGAAATCGATATTTACATCGTCAAACAGACGGCGCAGACAGCACCGTCTCCAAATTGCGCTCTTGATCATTGCCATCGTGGCAATCGCGCTGGTCATTCATTTTGTTTTCTTCAAATAGAAAAGGCTATTAAGCCATAGAGGCGTTTAGCTCATATCGACCAAACGCAAAAAGGGGGAGGCCGCGAGGCCTCCCCCTTCTACATTCCCAATGGCGGCTCGGTGCCGTCCACCGGTCAGCGGCGCCCTGGCCTCCCACGGGCTGACCCCGCAGTACTCTCGGCGCGATGGGGCTTAGCTTCCGGGTTCGGAACGGGACCGGGCGTGCCCCCCATGCTCTGGCCGCTGACCGGTGGGCGGCGCCCACCGTTCTCGGTGTCCGGTGTCTCTCTCACGTGCCCTGGGGGCCGCATGGCGCATAGGAAAGGTGACTCGGGGGCATCCTCGTGCCCGGACCGCGCGCAAGCGCTGGGTCCCGCGGGCCGCGAGGTGCGGTTCCGGAAGAGCTCGGGCGATTAGTGCGGCTCGGCTGAGGACGTCGCCGTCCTTGCACCTGCCGTCTATCGACCAGGTAGTCTACCTGGGCCCTTACCGGAAGGAGAACTAATCCCTGGAACGGCTTCCCGCTTAGATGCCTTCAGCGGTTATCCGCGCCGCACGCGGCTACCCGGCCGTGCCGTTGGTCGACAACCGGTTCACCGGAGGTGCGTCCACCCCGGTCCTCTCGTACTGGGGGCAGCCTCCATCGATTCTCCTGCGCCCACGGAGGATAGGGACCGAACTGTCTCACGACGTTCTGAACCCAGCTCGCGTACCGCTTTAAACGGCGAACAGCCGTACCCTTGGGACCTGCTCCAGCCCCAGGATGCGATGAGCCGACATCGAGGTGCCAAACCTTGCCGTCGATGTGGACTCTTGGGCAAGATCAGCCTGTTATCCCCGGAGTACCTTTTATCCGTTGAGCGACGGCCCACCCACTCGGGGCCGCCGGATCACTAGAGCCTGCTTTCGCACCTGCTCGGCTTGTGGGCCTCGCAGTCAAGCCCGCTTGTACTCTTGCATTCAAAAGGACGGTTGCCGACCGTCCCGAGCGGACCTTCGCGCGCCTCCGTTACCCTTTAGGAGGCGACCGCCCCAGTCAAACTGCCCGCCTGGCACGGTCCCCGAGCCGGTTGACGGCCTCGGGTTAGGACGCCGGTCGCGCGAGGGCAGTATTCCAAGGGCGGCTCCCCGGGGGCTGGCGCCTCCGGATCGATGCCTCCTGCCTATCCTCTACACGCGGGACCAGCGGCCAATGCCAAGCTGCAGTGAAGGTTCACGGGGTCTTTCCGTCCTTCCGCGGGTAAGTCGCATCTTCACGACCAGTGCAATTTCACCGGGTCCATGGTCGAGACAGCGCCCAAGTCGTTGCGCCTTTCGTGCAGGTCGGAACTTACCCGACAAGGAATTTCGCTACCTTAGGACCGTTATAGTTACGGCCGCCGTTTACCGGGGCTTGGCTTCGGGGCCTCGCCTTGACGGCTAACCCCTCCGCGTGACCTTCCGGCACCGGGCAGGCGTCAGACCCTATACGTCGCCTTGCGGCTTCTGCAGAGTCCTGTGTTTTTGGTAAACAGTCGCTTGGGCCTCTCCACTGCGGCCCGCCTCCGCTCCCCGGGCGAGCCGGTTCACGTACGCGCGGGCACCCCTTCTCCCGAAGTTACGGGGCCATTGTGCCGAGTTCCTTGACCATGGTTGACCCGATCGCCTCGGTATGTTCTACCCACCCACCTGTGTCGGTTTGCGGTACGGGCGCGCACGCGCCTGCCTAGGGGTTTTTCTAGGGACCTCGGGCTCACTCGCTTCGCTCAGTCGCTTCGTCCGGAGCCTCGCCCTTCTGCGGACCGGATTTCCCTGGTCCGCGGGCCGCGCTCCATCACGGGGACGTCCAGAACCCCGCCGAGCCACCCCCATCCGTCGCCCCGTCGGTCGTAGCGCCGCGTGCGCGGTGCAGGAATGTCTGCCTGCTGCGCGTCGGCTACGCCTCCCGGCCTCGCCTTAGCCCCCGACTGACCCTGGGAGGATTAGCCTTGCCCAGGAAACCTCGGGTTCACGGCGGACGAGTTACTCTCTCGTCTCTCGCTACTCATGCCAGCATTCTCACTCCCATGCGCTCCACCGTCGGTCGCCCTGACGGCTTCTCCGCCCATGGGAAGCTCCCCTACCGATTCTAATGAATTAAAATCCCGCCGCTTCGGTGTCCAGCTTAGCCCCGTGTATTGTCGGCGCATGTCCACTCGACCAGTGAGCTGTTACGCACTCTTTGAATGTATGGCTGCTTCTAAGCCAACATCCTGGTTGTCTGGGCGGACGCACATCCTTTGCCACTCGGCTGGAACTTGGGGACCTTAGCGGGCGGTCCGGGCTGTTTCCCTCTCGAGCACACAGCTTAGCCCACATGCTCTGACTGCCGCGCTCTGGGCCGCCGGCATTCGGAGTTCGGTTGGATTCGGTAGGCGGCGAAGCCCCCTCGTCCATCCGGTGCTCTACCTCCGGCGGTGAACGCGCGACGCTAGCCCTAAAGCTATTTCGGGGAGAACGAGATATCTCCGGGTTTGATTGGCCTTTCACCCCTATCCGCAGGTCATCGCCGCCGTTTTCAACCGACGTGCGTTCGGCCCTCCACGGGGTCTTACCCCCGCTTCAGCCTGCCCACGGATAGCTCACCCGGCTTCGCGTCCGCGGCGCGGGACTCAAGTCGCCCTGTTAAGGCTCGCTTTCGCTCCGGCTCCCTTTCGGTTAACCTCGCCCCGCGCCAGCGACTCGCTGGCTCATTCTACAAAAGGCACGCCGTCACACCATAAAGGTGCTCCGACTGCTCGTGGGCGCACGGTTTCAGGTACTGTTTCACTCCCCTCCCGGGGTGCTTTTCACCTTTCCCTCACGGTACTGGTGCGCTATCGGTCACAGGGTAGTACTCAGGCTTGGATGGTGGTCCACCCAGGTTCGGACCGGGTTTCACGTGCCCGGCCCTACTCAGGGACCGCGTCGCGCCGTCCGGTCTGGGTTCGCGTACGGGGCTGTCACCCGCTGCGGCCGGCCCTCCCATGCCGTTCCGCTCCCCAGCCGGACCTGCGCCCGGGGGCGGCAGCCCCCGGATGCGCGGCCCTGCAACCCCGTCGGCGGAACCCCTGCCGGGTACGCCCGCTCGACGGTTTGGCCATCGGTCCCCTTTCGCTCGCCGCTACTCGGGGAGTCTCGAGATTGATTTCCTCTCCTCCGGGTACTTAGATGTTTCAGTTCCCCGGGTTGTCCTCCCCGCCCCTATGCGTTCGGGGCGGGGATATCCACACTGCTGTGGATGGGTTCGCCCATTCGGAGACCCCCGGGTCGAAGGATGTGTGCTCCTCGCCGGGGATTATCGCAGCTTGCCGCGTCCTTCATCGGCTCCCTGTGCCAAGGCATCCGCCGTGCGCCCGTGGTATCTTGCGGGACCGCATCGGGCCCGCGGGATATCCACGTGTCGCTAAATTAAATTAATCGATATCATGAATAGCGCTCGTATGTCGCAATTCGGGTATCTCATACCGCGGCACAGTGTATGTACTGTGCTCGCGATCAGATGCTCCTCACTCATTATTAAGTGAATTCTTCTTGTTTGGATCGGATGAATGATTGCTATCATTCTCTGTTTAATCGCAGAAAAGAATCGAGTCTGGAAGAATGGTCTTCCATCTCTCTCCTATCGCTATGCGGCTCTCAAGGTACGCGGGTGCGACCCCGGGGACCGGGTGCTGCGGGGACGTACCGGGAAGACATCTGCCGGACGGGCTCCTGCCCTCTATTCGAGTTAAGTTGATCTCTCTAGAAGATTTATCTCCCTAGAAAGGAGGTGATCCAGCCGCACCTTCCGGTACGGCTACCTTGTTACGACTTCACC
>UQIY01000008.1 GCA_900541195.1 uncultured Collinsella sp.
GCGAGCAGCAGCGCGTGGCCATCGCCCGCGCGCTGGCCAAGAACCCCAAGCTGCTTTTGTGCGACGAGCCCACGGGTGCACTCGACTACAAAACCGGCAAGCAGATCTTGCAGTTGCTACAGGACACCTGCCGCAAGCAGGACATCACGGTCATTATCATCACCCACAACTCCGCGCTGGCGCCCATGGCCGATCGCCTGATCCGCTTTAAGAGCGGCCGCGTGGAGAGCGAGACGGTCCAGCAAAATCCCGTGCCTATCGAGACGATCGAGTGGTAGCGCCCATGGACCAAGATTGCCAAAACAGCCAAAACCACGATACGGAGCACGCGGGCCGCGACCGGGAGTTCGCGACCTACCGTACCGCTCAAAGCTCAAACGATATGGTGCCGACGGTTTTTCGCCGTGGCATCTACCGCACGATTCGGGGCAGTCTTAAGCGCTTCCTATCTATCGTGGTCATCACTGCGCTTGGCGTGAGCGTGATGTGCGGCCTTAAGGCGGGCTGCGAGGATTTGTGCGATTCGGTCGACGCCTATTTTGACCAGCAGAATGTCTATGACATTAACGTGCAGTCGACCTATGGCCTTACGCGCGACGATCTCGCGGCTATCCAAGAGGTCGACGGCGTCGAGACGGTCGAGGGCATCTACACCGAGACCGCCTACACCGCCGTGGGCACAACGCGCGAGCGCGTGGTCGTGCAAAGTCTCTCCAAGGAGAACATCGATCAGCCGGTGCTCGTGAATGGCGATTTGCCCGAGAGCGCCGATGAGGTCGCGGTGACTTCGAAGTTCCTGAAGGCTTCGGGCAAAAAGCTCGGCGATACGGTGAGCTTTGCCGCCAATGACGCGAGCTCGTCGAACCAAAGCGCCAAGGATCAGTTTGCCGCAGGCGAGTACACCATTACGGCCGAGGTCCTCGATCCCACTGATGTGAGCTCCGACTCGACAGTCAACGCCTTTCGCGCTGCTTCGGCGGCGGACTATAAGTTCTATGTGAGCGAGGATGCCGCGACATCTTCTTCCTACTCCGCGGTCCACGTGATCGTCGAGGGAGCCAAGAGCCTCAACTCCTATTCGGATGCCTACACGACAAAGATCAACGAGGTCAAAGGCAATATCGAGAAGATCCGCGAGGAGCGCGAGAAGGCGCGCGCTCAGGAGCTGACGGTCGACACGCCGGCAAGCTTGGATGCGGCCGAGCGTCAGACCGCCATGCTCTTTGGGATCGAGCAGGATAACATCAACCGTATGGCCGAGGGCAGCGAGGAGCGCGTCCAGGCTCAGACCGAGTTGGACCAGCGCCGCGCCGCCGCCGACCAGCATTTTGCCGATGCCCGCGCCGAGCTTTCCGATCTGGGCGAATGCACCTGGTACATTCAGGACCGCGGTAACATCGCAAGCTACTCGAGCGTCGAGAGCGACAGTTCTTCGATCGAGGCCATCGCCACGGTTTTCCCATTTATCTTCTTTGTCGTTGCTGTGCTCATCAGTCTTACCACCGCCACGCGCATGGTCGAGGAGGAGCGCACGCTCATCGGCCTGTACAAGGCACTCGGCTATTCGAGCGGGCGTATTCTGTCCAAATACGTGGACTATGCGCTGTGGGCGTGTCTGATTGGCGGCGTGCTCGGCAACATTATCGGATTTGTGGGCCTGCCGCTGTTCCTGTTTACGGTGTTCGACGACATGTATTCACTGCCTCAGATGCTGCTTTCGTACGACATCGTGTCGTCGCTCGTGTCGGTGGCGCTGTTTGCCGTGGGCGTGGTGGGCGCTACGATTATCGCCTGCCGCCACGAGATGGCCGAGACCCCAGCCTCACTCATGCGCCCCAAGGCCCCGCGCGCTGGCTCGCGCATCTTGCTTGAGCGTATCGGCTTTATCTGGCGTCGCATGGGCTTTTTGAACAAGGTGGCGGCGCGTAACCTGTTCCGCTACAAAAAGCGCGCCTTTATGACCATCTTCGGTATCGCCGGCTGCACGGCACTCGTGATCTGCGGAATGGGCATCCGTGATACGTCGGTGGCGCTTTCGCCCAAACAGTACGGGCATATCACGCGCTACGACCTGCTGGCGGTCGCCAATCCCGACGATTTTTCGCAGACGTGCGCGGCATTGGATGAGCGCAGCGCGGCCAATGATTTCAACGTGACCGTGACTTCGACCCTGCCGATTATGACCGACAACGTCACCTTTACGTTTGGCGGCAAGAGCGAGACCGTGCAGCTGATCGTGGTGCCCGATGACCGCACGAGTGACTTGGGCGATTACGTGCGCCTGGAGGATGAGTCCAAAGAGCCGCTGTCTTTGCGTGACGGAGACGTGTATCTGAGCAAAAGTTCACAGCTGGTGCTGGGGATTCAGCCGGGCGATACAGCACACGTCCAGGATTCATCGCTCAATGTTGCCAAGGTCAAAGTCAGCGACATCTCGCTCAACTATCTGGGCAACACGCTTTACATGACGCAGGGCACCTATGAGCGCTCGTTCGGTCGAAGCGCACGCCTTAACGGCGTCTTTGTGCTGCTTAAGGGTTCGTCGGCCGACCAGATTGCGTTTAGCAAGAATCTTAAGAGTGACGGTTGGCTTACGATTTCGAGTACGGCCGAGCATTGGGAGAACTATGAGGCGAACTTTACGATTATCAATTCGGTCGTGGTGCTCGTGACCTTTATGGCGGCGTGCCTGTCGTTTGTGGTGGTTTTTACGCTGTCCAACACGAATATCTCCGAGCGCGAACGCGAGCTGGCGACCATCAAGGTGCTGGGCTTCCGTCGCGGCGAGGTGCACCATTACGTCAACAAGGAGACGTTGATCCTCACGGCGATCGGCGCTGCGCTGGGCGTGCCGCTGGGCGGCTTGCTGGCCGAGAGTTTTACGTACATTTTGCAGATGCCGTCGCTGTACTTTGACGTCGAGGTCGAGCCGCTAAGCTACGTGCTCGCCGTGGTGCTTTCCTTCGGCTTTACGTTTATCGTCAACCTCGCCACCAATCGTACCCTCAATAGGATCGACATGGTCGGCGCCCTCAAGAGTGCCGAGTAACCTGTCCTGGGATTCAAGTTCTAGCGAGCTGCCGACGCGCCCGCAGCAGCGTTTTTGCATAAACCGCCCCGCCAAATGCATATTTCGGCGGGGCGATTGCTTTTTGCCCACAGGTACCCCCGGGGGCGGCGTGCAAATTCCGGAGTATTCAGCATCCCGGAGTCCGCGGGCGCGGGGGCGGGAGTGCAAAACTGCGCTGAAAGCTCCGATTCTGAGCCCAAACGCCTCTAGAGCCGCTCGTTTTTTACAGGATGCGGCCCATGGTGCCTGCCTTTCGCCCAAAATCCAGTATGCAGGCACCCTCGGCTGCTGAATACTCCCAAAAATGCACGCCGCATCCTACCCTAGGCACCCGTAGCTACTCTGCGGGTGCGTGGCCTGATAGTAAGTTGCGGTGGAATAGTTCCTGTTTGGCATAGCAGAGCCATAAAACAGGAACTATTCCACCGCAACATATTGAGAGGGCTCTTGGCTGTTATGCGTACTGACATTTGTCATGAAATGGCAGGCCATTAGGGGGTTGCTACTCGTAGTTGCGGTAGGGTTGGGGCAGATTCTAACTAGAAATGGTGGTCGCTACCGGTTATTCTCGGCATACTCGGCTCACTCGATTACGGTCGCCACATGAAAGGAACCACTATGGATCTTGCGATGGCACAGCGCCTCATCGATCGCCGCAAAGCTGCCGGTCTTTCCCAGGAGGCTCTTGCTGCCCAGTTGGGCGTAAGCCGCCAAGCTGTCAGCAAATGGGAACGCAGCGAATCCTCGCCCGATACCGATAACCTTATTGCGCTCGCCGCGCTGTATGGCGTGTCACTGGATGAGTTGCTATATGGGGAAGCGGCTAGCGATGTCGACACCTCGGCCGACGATGACGTTGACGCCAATAATTCAGGCGAGTCTGAAGGCGCCGAGTCTTCTACCGAGCACGTGGATCCTGACGGCAAGCCACTTGTCGATATTTCTCTCGCACGCGGTATCCATGTTATTGATCCCAACAAAGGCGAAGAGGCTCATGTTGGTTGGAGTGGCATCCACGTGGCTAACGAGCGCAAGGGTGAAGAGGTCCATGTGGGGCCGGGCGGATTGCATATCGATACGCTAGAGGATGATGGACACAGTGTACATACCAATGACGACGGCACCGTCACCATCGACGGCGAGACGTTTTCCAGCTGGAAAGAGGCACACGACAAGCTCGACCATCATGGCAAGCATTTCCACACCAAGATCGGTCGCGCATGGAACGAGTTTCCCTTTCCTGCACTTGTCGTCCTCGCCTATCTCGCGCTCGGCATTGTCTGCGGCACGTGGGGTATGGGGTTCTTTCTGGTCTTTCTGATTCCCGTCTACGAGGCGATGGGCGACTTTATCGACCGGCATCATCTCTCCAAGCTGATCGGCGTCGTCTATGCAACAGCCGCCATTGCCTGGTTCCTCTATATGTGGCTTTGTTTGGCACAGCCCCATCCCGCATGGGTCATCCTCATCACGATTCCCTTCATAGAGGCACTCATGTGCTGGTGCCGAAAGCAATGGAAGCGCCGCAAACAAGCCTAAGCCGTTCCAACCCGTCAACAATGCTTGGCCAACGCCGCTCGCCCCTTCCAAGTTGCGGTGAAATACGGACCGTTGAGGACCTTGGAGCGTCTAACAGTCCCGATTTCACCGCAACTCGCGAATGGACAGGGCAATTCCAACACGGGAACTGGCATTTAACTCGCCGCATGCCACGAAAAGGGCCGATTTACTACGATGAACGCAATGAGGCTGACCACACTTATCTTTTTCGAAAATCGGCAAGCCATCTACCTGCGGTTTTTAATTCACAATGTTCATCATGGTCGAGGGTGCAGTAGTAAACGTAGTAGATAGGCCCATTTTGTGGCGCACGGTTCATTCAGGTTCATACTCGAAGAACGAAGGTCCCTTGATCCACGGTTGCGAGCAAAATACCAAATAGAATAGAGTCGTTTGGCAAAGTCCGCTTGTCGAGTGGAGGAAGCATGGGCGAGCTAGCTGAAAGCGACTGGAAGCTGTTTAAAGAGCTGCTCCCAAAATGGCAAGAAAGCTATATGGAAATGCTCATCGGCCAGTACATCGAGATACTGAACGGTGGCAGTGAAGCGTCCAGTAGATTTTGGGCGTTAGAAGAGCGTATCAATAGGGACAAGCTGTCCTCAGGAGTGCTTGTGAACGATATTCGCCGCAGCACCATGCGTTATGAGATAGCCAACTTGCTTTCCGATAACGTTATCACGCTCGACGACCTTGACGGTTTCACCGAAGACATTAAGGGCTACGCACGACGTTGCATCGGTCGGCAAGAACGCTGAGCGACATGCGCATCCACAGCCGCTGTACTGCATAAACCGCCCCGCCGGATGCATATTTCGGCTGGGTGGTTGCTTTTTGCCCACGGGTATCCCCGGGGGCGGCGTGCAAATTCCGGAGTATTCAGCATCCCGGAGTCCGCGGGCGCGGGAATGGGTGCACAAAACCGCGTTGAAAGCCTTGATTATGAGCCCTCGGCACCTCAAGGATCGCTCATTTTTACAGCATACGGCTCATGGCGCCTGCTTTTCGCCCAAAATCCAGTATGCAGGCACCCACGGCTGCTGAAAACTCCCAAAAATGCACGCTGCACCCCACCCTAGGCACCCGCAGCAAGAAGGCGAATAGCCTCGGTCTCCCTAGTTACCGTAGGAGGCCCCAGGGCTTACCTTCCAAATCTTTCCGCAGGATGGAAGGATCCCGCCGCGCGAAGCGCACGGCGGGATCCTAACGTGTCCGAGGACGATTTGGGAGGTAAGCCCTGGGGCCTCCGATGGGGGCGGTTCCAGCCGAGGCTATTCGTCGCCGAAGCTGATGCCCAGCGCCTTGGCCTCGCGCACCAGATCGCTCTGGGGGTCGACAAACTTGAGCTTGCCGGCGACATCCTCGAGCGGCATGTGGCACATCTTGCCGTCACGCAGGGCGATCATGTAGCCAAACTCGCCGCGTAGGCAGCCAAGCGCGGCCTCGACGCCGCACTGGGTCGCAAAGATGCGGTCCTGAGCGTCGGGCTGGCCGCCGCGCTGCGTGTGACCTGGGATGGCGACGCGGGTCTCGCGACCGGTCTTGGCCTCGATCTCCTTGGCGATGTCGTACACGATTGACGGGCTCGTGCGCTCGGCGAGCTTCTTCTTGTACTCCTTCTTGGACAGCGCTGCGTCCTCCTTGGAGATAGCGCCCTCGGCGACGGCCACGATGGTAAAGCGGCTGCCGGTCTCCATGCGATGCTCGATGGTCTTGATGACGTTATCCATGTCGTAGGGAATCTCGGGAATCAAGATGACATCTGCGCCGCCCGCGACGCCGGCATACAGCGGGATCCAGCCAACCTTGTGGCCCATGATCTCGATAACGAACACGCGCCCGTGACTCGACGCGGTGGTGTGGATGTCGTCGATGCACTTGGTAGCGACGTCGATGGCGCTCGTAAAGCCAAACGTCAACTCGGTGCCCCAAGTGTCGTTATCGATGGTCTTGGGCAGGGCGATAACGTTGAGGCCCTCTTCGCGCAGGCGGTTGGCGGTCTTGGTGGAGCCGTTGCCGCCCAGCATAAACAGGCAGTCGAGCTGCAGCTTGTGATAGGTGTGGACCATCGCGGGCACCTTCTCGACGCCATCGGCCTCGGGAACATCCAGGCGCTTGAACGGCGTACGGCTCGTGCCCAGGATGGTGCCGCCGCGGGTGAGGATGCCGCTAAAATCGGCGGGCGTCATGACGCGGAATCTGCTGTAGATAAGGCCCTGGTAGCCGTCCTCAAAACCATAGATCTCGATAGGTTCTTCGCTATTGGTCATAAGCGTTTTGACGATGCCGCGCATGGTGGCGTTGAGTGCCTGGCAGTCGCCGCCACTGGTAAGAAGACCGATCCTAAGCATGATGAATCCTTCCGGGCAAGTTATAACATGCGCATAAGTTTACCCCCGCACACTGTTGATACGGGGGTAAAACGTGTTAGCTCAAGCGTATGGAAATGTAAACAACGTCAGGCGAGCGTAAGGCCGACGGGTCTGGCTCCTTACAGTGCGAAGGCGTCGACGTCGCCCCAGTGGCGGCGCAGCGTAATAGCGGCGGCGGGTTCGGTATTGTCAAAGACGACCGACCACTGCGTATTGCTGGTGATGTCTTCCGGATTGGGTTCTTGCGCTGCGGCGCGCAGGGCTTCCCAGACAATCGTTTCGTCCTGGGCACCGACATGGGCGTCAAGGACATCGGCGATCGCGACGGCGCGCTCTTTACCATGGCCCAGCTCGCCATTCTTTTGGTTGGGCAGCACTTCGTTGCCATAGCAGGCGTAGAAGTTCGTAACCTGGCGTACAGGAGTCGCTTTGAAAGCGCGGTCCGGATCGTGCGGATCCCACTCTGCTACGCGCGCGTCACCGGCGGCGTCGTTGATAAAGAAGTGGTAATCGCGTCCTGCCATGGCGTGCATGTCGTAGGCGGAAAGCAGGTCGACAGCTTCTTGCGTGGTGGCGGCACGGTCGAGCACCAGACGGATGGCGAGCGAGGTGTTGATGACGGGCCGTTGCGTGTCCTGGTCACAGGGCTTGGAATCCAGGGTGAGTACGGCAATGGACACGCCGCATTCGTTAACACCGTCGAGCTGGGCAAACGGGCCCATCAACGCCGCGGCGCGTCCGGCGACGGAGTCAAGCGGTGTGTTATCACCCAGGTTGTTAAGGGCGGCAAACCCGATGGAGGCATAGCCGCCGCGTGGGTGATTGCGCACCAGCAGCGCCGAGGTGTCGTCCTTAAAGTCGTAATTGCGACCGGTGCGCACGCGGCCTTCGGCATCTATGGCAGCAAAGGCGCTGCAGGCAAACTGGGGCGCCTGGACATGTGCTGGAACGCCGGGCAACACCTGCGCCACCACAGCATCGATGTAGGCCTGGTCGTCGCGCACGCCAGCGGCGATGATGCGATCAAGATCGTAGCCGTAGGCGATGTCGATTGCGTACAGGTCATAGCCGTCTGCGTAGCAGGTCAAGCGTTTGAGCGACGCGACGGACTTGATTTGCTTGCGGTAAACGATGCCGGTGGCAGCGGCAAGGCCGACGGTGACTCCCGCGACACCGCAGGCGATGGCAATGTTACGTGGCTTCATGACGGCTCCTCTCGTCCTGTTAGCGCAATTGTCGCAAAAGGAGCGCGGGCATGATGGCTCAACTTGGTGAGCGGCGCGGAATTAAGCACGGAATGAAGAGTGCGGCACTGGCGTGGCGGGGTATGCTGGAGGGGACCATCAGCCCAGCGAAAGGGGAGAGCATGACGGATCAGGAAACGCCCGAGCGCGTGCACGTGACTGCCGACGATATCGAGGCCGCCAACGACCTCATCGACTTTATCGAGGCATGCCCCAGTATGTTCCATACGGCGGCGACCATTATGGCCGAGCTCGACGAGGCGGGCTTTACCTACCTGCCCGAGAACGCGGCGTGGGATATCGAGCCGGGCGGGCGTTATTACACGCAGCGCAACACTTCGAGCGTTGTTGCCTTTAAGGTGGGCGAGGACCTGGCTGCTACGTGGGGCGAGGACGGCGTTGCCGGTGACTATCATTTTCAGCTCACGGCGTCGCACAGCGATTCTCCGACGTTTAAGGTCAAGGCCGTGCCCGAACTTGACGGCGCGGGCGAGGCGCTGCGCCTGAACACCGAGGCCTACGGCGGCATGATCGACTACACCTGGTTCGATCGCCCGCTGGCGCTGGCCGGTCGCGTGCTGGTGCGCGAGGGCGACCGTATCGAGAGCCGCCTGCTTGCCACCGAGCGCGAGGTCGCTATCATTCCGAGCCTTGCCATCCATATGAATCGTGGCGTTAACGAGGGCTTTGCGCCCAACCGCGCCGTCGACCTGTGCCCGCTCATCAGCGCCGGTGATCTTAAGCAGGGCGACTTTGATGCTCTGATCGCCGACGAGCTGGACGTTGAGCCCGAGCAGATTCTGGGCCGCGATCTGTTCCTGGTCAATCGTCAGGATGCGCGCATTTGGGGCTGGGCCGACGAGTTTATCTCGACGCCCAAGCTCGACGACCTGGCCTGCGCCTACACCTCGCTGCAGGCATTTTTGGGTGCCGAGAACGCACACGACGTTTCGGTCTTCTGCTGCTTTGATAACGAGGAGGTTGGCTCCGAGACCAAGCAGGGCGCCATGTCGACGTTCTTGGCCGACGCGCTGCGCCGCATTAACGGATCGTTGGGCTTTGACGACGAGTCGTACCATCGCGCCCTTGCCGCATCGATGCTCGTGAGCTGTGATAATGCGCATGCCGTGCACCCCAACCACGCCGAGAAGTGCGATGCCCGCAACCAGGTTGTGCTTAACGGCGGCATCGTCATCAAGGAAGCCGCCAACCAGCACTACTGCACCGATGCCTTTAGCCGCGCGGTGTTCCAGGCCATCTGCGATGACGCCGACGTGCCCACGCAGGCCTTTGCCAACAAGAGCGATATGGCCGGCGGCTCCACGCTCGGCAACCTGTCGAACATGCAGGTGAGCATGCACGCCGTGGACGTGGGCCTGCCGCAGCTGGCCATGCACTCAAGCTACGAGACCGGCGGCGTGCGCGACGTGATGTACGCCATCCGCGCCCTCACGGCCTTCTACGAGCGCAACCTAACCATCAACGGAGCCGAAAGCGTGGAGCTCTAAAACCTGCCAAAAAGGGATGTTAATTTTGGCAGGTTTTATCTGGGCGAATGCAAAGGGTGAAACCGAGCTAGATCTGTGATACGTGGCCGCCGAGGTGCAGTGTGCCTCGGCGGCTTTTTGTGTACAGAGCACGGCTAATACTTATAAATGCTATACATGCTTTACGTATCTACCATAGAGTTTTATGATAGTTTTGAAGTATTAAGGAGGGGTCATGACCACAACAGCCGCTCAGATCAACGTGCGTCTCGATGCCGATCTTAAAAGGAGTGGGGACGCCGCTCTCTCCAGGGCCGGTATGACGCCGAGCCAAGCGGTGCGAGCGCTCTGGCAGCTTGCAGCGTCGCTGGCCGATCGCCCCGGTGCGCTCGAGGATATCCTGCTGCCCAGTCGTGCCCGGGCGGAACAGCGCGAGCGCGAAAAGGCCGCCAAACGTAAGCTCGAGCTCATGGATCAGGGGTCGAAGCTGTTCGCTGCCGCTTGCCGTGAGTCGGGAATCGATATGGTCAAGGCTCAGCCATTGGACGACGAAGAGCTCAAACGGAATGCCTATGCGGATCGCTATGGCGAGGAGATGAGCTGGCTCTATGAGTGAGACTCCAAAGCGCATCTTGGTTGACACCAACGTGTGGCTCGATTACTTCATTCCCTCACGACGTGGTTGTTCGGTGGCGATTGAGTTTTTACGCGATGCATGCACGGCACAGGTGGATTTGCTGTATGCGGCGACATCGTCCAAAGACCTGTTCTATTTGATTTCAAGCGAACATAAGGCATGGTATCGGCGAGAGCACGGTTCGCTTTCCCAGTATGCCGCTACGGCAGCGACTTCGCTTGCATGGGATTGTCTTAGCGTGCTGTCGCAGCTTGCCACGCCAGTGCCCTGTGACCTGAGCGATATATGGATGGCGAGCAGGCAGCGTGAGCTCCATAGCGATTACGAAGACGATTTAATCATTGCGGCAGCGATGCGCGCCCAAGCAGATTTACTGGTCACCAACGATGTCAAACTTTGTTCACACGCGCCTGTCGCAGCAATGAGCGTAGAAGACGCAAAGAATTACTTAGCAACGCTCTAACAGTTTGAAGACCCCACAGGTTGAGCAAAAGTCAGCGAGAGCCTGCCGTTTGAGCCAAGGTGCCGTGAAATGAAAAGGCGCTGACCTTCTGGTCGCGCCTTTGAAATTGAACGGCAGATTGGCCAAACGGCGGGCTCGCAGCGTCGACCGGTCCGCCGTTCGTTAGAACGGCGGAACCCATGGGGCTCGCAGCGTCGAGGGGTTCCAGCGTTTGGTAAAACGCCGGAACAATCAGTGCTCGATCCAACAGCGCAGCGTCTCGCCGGCCTGCAGGTGACGCAGATTCTCCGCGGCAATGTCGACCACGTTGTTGAGTGTGGCTGCCAGGTGGAACCAACCGGAGACGTGCGGCGTGATGAGCATGTTGGGCGCATCCCACAGCGGGCTTGTGGCGGGCAGCGGCTCGGGGTCGGTGACGTCGACCGCGGCGCCGGCGAGATGACCCGACTCCAGGGCGGCAACCAAGTCGTCGGCGACCACAAGGTCGCCGCGGCCGCCGTTGGCAAAGAAGGCGCCCGGTTTCATCGCAGCGAAGAACTCGGCGTTCGCCAAGCCGCGGGTCTCGGGCGTGCTGGGCATAAAGGATGCGACGATGTCAGCCTCGGCCAGACGCTCGGGCAGGGCGTCCATGCTGTCCATGTCCTCAAACACAATGGGGTAGACGAGCGGATGGCGCTTGATGCCGCGGACGTGCGCACCCATGTTGCGGCAGAGCGTGGCGAAGTGGCCACCGATATCGCCCGCGCCCAGCACCAGCACATTGGCGTTTTTGAGCGAGGTGACCGGCCCCAAATCCTCCCAGCGATGCTCGCGCTGCAGGTCCTGGTAGCCGGGCAGGCGCTTCATCATAGACAGCACCATGGCAAACATGTGCTCGCTCACGGCCTGGCCGTAGGCGCCGATTGAGCAAGACAGCTTGGCTTCAGCCGGCACGGTGCCGGCGGCGAGATAGTCGTCATAGCCGGCGGTCTGCAGTTGCAGCAGCTGGAGGCGCTCGCATGCGGTCAGCAGGGAAGGGTCTATGTTGCCCAGGATCACGTCGGCATTGGCGACCTGTTCACGCGTGATGGTGTCGGAGCTCGTGTAGATAAAGTCCTCGCCCGGAGCGCTCGACTCAAGAATTGCGCGATGGCGGTCGTTGACGGGCAGCAAAACCAGGATGTTCACAAGCAGTCCTTTCCGCTCGACCTGCCAAAAAGGGACAGGTTTATTTTGGCAGGTTGTATCAGGCAAAACGTTATAAAAACGCCAGGCTACGCGATGGTTAACATATCCATCGCGTAGCCCGGCGCATCCACAGCTACCAGCTCAGCAGCTCGTAACCATCCTCGGTCACCACGAGCTGTACCTCGCACTGGGCCGAATCGCTGCCGTCCTTGGTGCGCACGCACCAGCCGTCACCCTTGCTGATCTTGATGTCGGGCGCTCCGGCGTTGACCATGGGCTCGATGGTAAAGACCATGCCCGGAGCCATGATGGTGTCCACATCGGGCGCCTCGGTGGTAAAGCCCACAAACGGGTCCTCGTGGAACTCCTTACCGATACCGTGTCCGCCGTACTCGCGCACCACGCTAAAGCCGGCGTCCTCGACCGTCTTTTGCACGGCCTCGGCCATCACGGACAGCGGTAGCCATGGCTTGACGGCCGCCAGACCCGCCTCCACGCTGGCGCGGGTGACGTCGACCAGGCGCTGGCGCTCGGCCGAGACCTCGCCGATGCAGAACATACGGCTCGAATCACTAAAGTAACCGTCCAGGATCGTGGAGCAGTCCACGTTGATGATGTCGCCCTCGTGCAGCACATCCGCATCGCAGGGGATACCGTGGCAGACGACGTCGTTGATCGAGGTGCACACGCTCTTGGGATAGCCCTCGTAGTTAAGATCGGCCGGCGTGCCGCCGTGCTCGACGGTGTAGTCGTAGATCATCTGGTCGATCTGGTTGGTGGTCATGCCCGCGGCGATGTGTTCGCCTACGTAATCGAGCACACCCACGTTGATGGCGGCCGAGCGCTTGATGCCCTCGATATCGGCGGGCGTCTTGTAGAGCGTGCGGGGCAGAACCTCCCAGCCCTCTTCCCACAAGCGCTCGAGGCGCTCATCAAAGGCGCTATGGCATTTCTTATATTTTTTGCCGCTGCCGCACCAGCAGACGTCGTTGCGGCCGGGCACGGGTCCATTGTCAAACATGGCTAACTTCCTTTCATTCGCAGCTAGTATAGCCCACTCACAGGGCAGCTGCGCGCTAGTAGCTCACCTGGCAGGGAATGCCGAGGGCGCGCACGCGCGCGGCGATGGCGTCGAGGGCCTCGGGCGCTGCTTTGGCAAGGCCGGCGACCGGCGTCTCGCGAGCCACCGTGTAGATGGTCGCTTCTTGTGGGCGAATGCGCTCAAGTGCCGCGAGCCAGGGGGCAACGTACTCCTCGCCGGTGTTGTCGATGGGCTTGCCCAGATACTCACCGGTCAAAAAGATCGTCTGGATAATAACGTGACCGTCAAAGCTTGCGAACGTCTCAATCTGGTGCTCGACGTCGTAGGGGCCAACAGGCTGGTCGAGCAGCTGGATAAATGCCGGATCGACCGTATCGAGCTTGAGGATGTTGTCGTCGACCATCATGAGCGCATCGTGCACCTCGGGGCGGTCGGCGCGCGTACCGTTGGAGAGCACGGCGATTTTGGAGTTTGGGGCCAGCTGATCGCGCAGCGCGACGGCGCCGGCAATCGCCTGGGGAAACTCCGGTGCGGCGGTGGGCTCGCCGTTTCCTGCGAAGGTGATCACATCGGGGAGCTCGCCCTCGGCTGCCATCTCGCGCAGCTTTGCCTCGAGCGCGTCGAGTACCACGGCAGCTGTGTTGTACGGCTCATGGCAGGGGCGCTCGGCGTTGAGGCCGTTTTCGCAGTAAATGCAGTCGAACGTGCAGATTTTGCCGCTGGCCGGCATCATGTTGACGCCGAGCGAGAGACCAAGGCGACGGCTGCGAACGGGCCCAAAGATGGGGCTGGCATTCAAAAACGTAGACATAGGCATATGCTCCTCAAGACAATTGTGCCTAAGCATAGCATCGGCTCCAAAGCAAGGTGCGGGCTCTTGCTTTACAAGTTTCGTTTTTTCACGTCGCCCATTATGCCGCGCCATGAAAAGCCTCGGGTCGGGTAAAGTTAATCTGTTAACAAGGTGTAAGGCAATGTGGGTCCATCCAACCGCGCTGACGTGCAACTGGATGAGCATTGATGATGGGGGCACAACATGAATTTTACGGTCGAGAATGCGGGCACCACGATTGCCTGTCGCGAATATGCCGGCCCAGATGTGTCGCCTGATGCTCCTGCCTTGGTGTGCGTGCACGGCGCTTGTGTCGACGGCACATTTTTCGACGATATCGCTTGTGAGCTCAGCCGCAACTACCGCGTAATTGCCTACGACCGCCGCGGCTGCGGTGGCAGCAGCGATGCGGCAGACGGCAGCTATGATCTTGCCGCTCAGGCCGCCGACCTGCAAGCCGTGATCGAACACGTTGGCGCTCCGACAAATGTGCTTGCGCATAGCGCCGGTACGTTGGTGGCGCTGGAGCTTCTTCGCGCCGAACCCCATCTCGTCGCCCGTGCGATTCTGCATGAGCCGGCTGTGTCGGCCGAAGGCGTCGGCATGGGCGCAGCTCCGGTTTTGCTCGATATGATTGCGGCTGGAAAGGTTTCAAGGGCGCTCCGGCTTTTCTTGGGAGCCCTCGGCGACTTGGACCCCGAAGCTCCCGGGACGACCGAAGCGGAAGCCAAACATGCCCTGCGCAATGGTCGTTGCTTTATGGCTAATGAATACGGAACAAATATGACATATGCTCCCGACTGGGAGCGCGTCCGCGCGTCAAAGGCGGTGTCGGCCGTGTTTTTGGGCGAGCTTTCGGTCGATACACCCCGCGAGGCTGGCACGCGAGCGGCTGCCGAATATCTCGATTGCCCCCTTGTGACGATCCCGGGCGCGCATAACGGTCTGCGCGATCGCCCCGTTACGGCGGCAAACGCCGTTCGCGATGTCTTGGAGCGTTAGCACGCTCGATGACCTGCGGGGAGAGGGGCTGTTAGCGTTTCGTCATTGTTAACGAATGCGCCCATAACCGCGCGCCCGCGGCTCCATTACCGCCGTTTGCCAGGTCATAAAAATGTAACGATAATCGCGCGTTTGCCTTCAGCTGTTAGATGCTACCCTTGTACCAATTGATATGCACCGTTGCCGTGCGTAACGATAGGAAGGGCCCCATATGCTCAATAATCACGAGGTCAATCTAACCGACGAGGAGGCTGCCGCCGAGGTCGCCCGCGTCGCGAAGACCTACCCCGTGGTGCGTTTGTTGTCGGCCGATCAGATTAAGAGCGAGCCTAACTGCTTGCTCGCCGGCGATCGCTGCCCTTGTCTGCGTCAGTCGAGTCTTGAGGCCTTGGCAGGTTCCGATGATGTATCGGAGCAGCTGCTCAATGATGGTACCGAGTACCGCGCTCGCCTGCGCCCTCTGAAGGTCGAGGGCGAGCCTCACGTCCTGCTGATGGTGCGTCCGATCGATGAGCAAGAGGCTGCAGAAGAGGACCTCGTCTACACCGACGTGCTGACGAGTGTGCGCAATCGCCGATATTACGAGGAAAAGCTCCGTAGCGCCCGCATGAATGCCGGCGTTGCGGTGATCGACCTTGATGATTTTAGGGTCTTCAACGATACGTGTGGCCGTCATGCCGGCGACCTTGCGCTCGGTGCTGTGGCGACAGCCATACGCAGCGGAATTCGTTCGACTGACGAGCTTGTACGCTATGGCTGCGACAAGTTTGTGGTCGTCATGCCCAATATTCCCTCCGATGACTTCACCCGTCGCCTGCATCAGGTGTCCGATGCCGTTCATGCCACGATTGTTCCGGGCCATGAGTACGTGAGCTTGACGGCATGTGTTGGCGGTGTTCGCATTCATGGCGAGACGGTCGATGAAGGAGTTGGCCGCGCTGTCCAGTTATTGAGCCGCGCTAAGGCAAAAGCCGGTACGGTCGTGACCGATGCCGATTCCATCGAAGCCTTCCAAAGCGAAAAGCCTTTGGTGCTTATTGTCGATGACTCCGAGATGAACCGAGCCATTCTCAGCGAGATGCTCAAGGACGAGTATTGCATCCTCGAGGCCGACCACGGTCGTGCGGCGCTCGACATGGTCGACCGCTATGGCGATGAGTTGTCGCTCGTGCTGCTGGATATTGTCATGCCGGGCGTAAGCGGCTTTGAGGTGCTGGCCGATCTGTCGCGCCGATCGGTTAGTGACAATCTGCCCGTCATCATGATTTCGAGCGAAGATTCCGATGATATGGTTCTGCGCGCGTACGAGCTGGTTGCCTCGGACTATATCAACCGCCCGTTTGACTCCCGTGTCGTGCGCCGCCGTGTAAGCAACACCATCCGCCTATACGCCAAACAGCGCCGCCTGACGAACCTGCTGTCCCAGCAGTACAACGAGCGCGTCAAGAACAGTCGCATGCTCATCGACATCATGGCCGGCGTCATGGAGCTTCG
The DNA here is from genome assembly GCA_900541195.1 of uncultured Collinsella sp. Taxonomy (GTDB): domain Bacteria; phylum Actinomycetota; class Coriobacteriia; order Coriobacteriales; family Coriobacteriaceae; genus Collinsella. The sequence goes on from UQIY01000008.1 coordinate 16,368, forward strand.
CAACGGCGAGAGCGGCAGGCACGTTACGAACATCGAGAAGCTGACCGAGCTGCTGCTTGGCTGTCTGGTCCGGCGTAGCGACACGATCTCCCTCGACAATGAGGAACGCTCCACGATCGCCCTGGCTTCGGCGCTGCACGATATCGGCAAGATGTCGATTGACGATGCGATTCTCAACAAGCCCGGACGCCTTACGCCCGAGGAGTTCGAGATTATGAAGACGCATACCACGATCGGCGCCGACATGCTGCTTGAGCTGGGCCGCCATCACGTCGGTAATGCGCTTATGGAATATGCGTACCAGATCGCGCGTTGGCACCACGAGCGCTGGGACGGCAAGGGTTATCCCGATGGCCTTAAGGGCGACGAAATTCCCATTGCCGCACAGGTGGTTTCGGTGGCCGACGTGTACGATGCCCTGACGAGCGTGCGCGTGTACAAGGACGCTATCCCGCACGAGGAAGCGATCAAGATGGTTCTGGACGGTAAGTGCGGCACCTTTAACCCGTTGCTGCTCGACTGTTTGCTCGAGGTGCAAGACCAAATTGCCGAGACATTGGCACGCCCCGCCGATGTCGTCGCGTTTCCTACGATTTAGTTTGACCAAAGGAGTTTTTAATCCATGATTTCCATGCGTGAGGCGTATGAGAAGATCGGCGCTAATTATGAAGACGCGTGCGCTCGGCTGATGGGCGGGGAAATGCTTGCCCGCTTTGCCCTCAAGTTTTTGGATGACGAGAGCATGGACAAGCTGGAGGCCGCCATGGCGGCAGGAGACGCCGAAGGTGCGTTTATGGCAGCGCACACGCTCAAGGGCGTGAGCCAGAACCTGGGATTCGATAATCTGTACGAGCCGGCGGTCGTGGTGACCGAGGCGCTGCGCGGCGCCGATACCGTTGATGGCGCTCGCGAGGGAATGCATGCGTTGCAGCAGCAATATGCGGCCACGTTGTCGGCCCTGCGCGAGGCGGCTGAATAAGAGCTTGCGAGCCTTGGGCTGCTTGCCGGCTACATATAGGTAAAAGGGCGCCCCGCCGGACCATGTGGCCGGCGGGGCGCCCTTATCTGTTTTGTGGTTTGCGAGCTAGCGGGCCTGCTTGACCTTGGCTGCCGCCTCGACAAACGACTTCCAGAGGTTAAAGTCGGTCTCGAGCGTCTTCCACGTGTACTCAGGATGCCATTGTACGCCCAGGCAGAATGGCTGGCCTTCGACTTCGATGCACTCGGGAACGCCGTCGGTTGCTTTGGCGACCAAGCGCGTGCTTTTACCCAGACGGTCGACGCAGCAGTGGTGTGCGGAGTTGGTCTGGATCAGCCTGTGCCCGCCAACCGCGCGTTCCAGCAGCGAGCCCGGTACGACCTCGACGGGATGCACGGGGTCGTTGAGCACGTGGGTATGGCGCCACTGCGTGCGGCCCTCGCGAGCACCCAGGCTCGGCACGTCCATGCACAGCGTGCCGCCGGTGGCGACGTTGAGCAGCTGCGTGCCGCGGCAGGTGGTAAAGAGCGGCTTTTTGGCGCGGAGCACCTCGCCGACCAGCTTAAACTCAAAGCTATCGCGGATCTCGCAGCAGAGGGTGGGGTCGTAGGGTCGATCATCGCCCCAACGTTTGGGATTGACATCGGGGCCGCCGGGAATGGCGATGCCGTCGGCGATATCGACGTAATGACGGATGACCTCAATGTCCTCGGTGATGGACATCTGCAGCGGCAGGCCGCCAGCGGCAAGGATGGCATCGACAAAGACACTTGCGATTTCCTCGTTGGGGGAGAGCATCTCGGTTAAAAACGGCTCTGCCTCTTCCCAGCGCGGTGCGACGAGGATGAGTGGGCGGTCGGCGGGGGCGACGTCGACGTGCGGGGTGTAGGACGATGAGGTGCGGGTTCCGATCATGGGTGCGGCTTTCGAATCCGGGTGGACATGGTGCTGGGGTGGCGCGGGGCAAATGTTACTGATGAATTTGCCCCGCGTGGCAATTGGGTTAGTGGCCCTTGATGGAGTTGAGGAAGTCCTGGGCGCGCTTGGTCTGGGGATGGTCGAAGAACTCGTCGGGTGTGCCGGTTTCCACGATCTGGCCGTCGGCCATAAACACGACGCGGTCGGCCACGCGGCGGGCAAAGTTCATCTCGTGCGTGATGACGATCATCGTCATGCCCTGCTGGGCCAGACGGACCATGACCTCGAGCACCTCGTTGATCATCTCGGGATCAAGAGCGCTCGTGGGCTCGTCAAAGAGCATGGCCTTGGGCTGCATGGCGAGCGAACGGGCGATGGCCACGCGCTGCTGCTGGCCGCCTGAGAGCTGTGCGGGTACCTTATCGGCCTGCTCGGCAACGCCCACGCGGCTCAGCAGGCCCATGGCGCGCTCACGAGCTTCCTCCTTGGACACGCCCAGCACATCGACCGGCCCCAGCATGACGTTCTGCAGCACCGTCATATGTGCAAACAGGTTGAACTGTTGAAATACCATGCCCAGCTCGGCGCGCATGCGGGCAAGGTCTTTGCCTTCCTGCGGAAGCGGCTGACCTTCGATGAGGATCTCGCCCGAGTCGATGGTCTCCAAGCGGTTGATGGTGCGGCACATGGTCGACTTGCCCGAGCCCGAGGGCCCGATCACGACGACGACCTCGCCGCGGTCGACCGAGAGATTGATGTCGTTGAGGACGTGCAGGTCTCCATAGTGCTTATCGACGTGCCTGAGCTCGATCAGCGGCTGATTGCCGGTAGAAGAGGTGCTCTGTGCCATGGTGCTCGGCTCCTTATGACTCGAAATGGTAAAGCGTTAGCGGATGATGGTCGCGCCGGTCTTGTGCGAAACATAGACAGCGGCCTTGTTGATCGCGACGTTGATGAGGATGTAGATGGCCGCGATTACCAGGTAGACCGACACGAGGGCGTCGTAGTTGGTAATGAGCACGCGGGCATTTTGCATGAGGTCAGGGTAGCTCACCACGTAGGCGACGGTGGTGTCTTTGACTACGACCACAAGCTGCGAAATCAACGACGGAATGATAAACCGAATAGCCTGCGGCAACACGATTTTAAAGGTGATTTTGGCCTTGGAGAGACCGAGCGCCTGGGCCGCCTCGACCTGGCCGCGCGGCACGGCGTTGACGCCGGCGCGGAAGATCTCGGCGAGTACGCCGGCTGCGGCGAGCGCGACGGGAAGCGTGAGCATCCAAAACGACGGTAGCGCGATCTTGTACTGGGGCAGCACCAAAAAGAAGAAGTAGATGAACAGCAGGCTCGGCACGCCGCGGAAGAAATCGGTGAGCACGCGGCAGACCAGCTGCAGCGGCTTGATGTCGCTGGTGCGGCCGAGCATAAGGCCTAAGCCCAGTACCAGCGCGATGGCGCCGGCGGTGAGTGCGACTTTAACGGTGCCCTCAAAGCCGGCAAGTAAGAACTTCCAGGTGGTGAGGTGCGTAAAGAAATACCAATAGTGGACCGAAAGCTGACCGGTCACATAAAAGCGCTGCAGTACCAAGGCGATGAGCGCCGCCACGGCAACCAATGAGATGGCGGTGCCGATGCGAATCTTGGCGCGCATCTTGGGGCCGGGAGCCTCGTAGAGCGCATCGCGCATGGTAAGTGCAGGGGAGGAATGCTTGCTCATCGGAGGATCCTCACCTTCTTATCGATGTAGTTGCCAATGTGGCTCACCACAAAGGCCGTGCCCAGGTAGCCGAGCGCCGAGATAAAGAACGCGGCGACGCCGCCGAGCGAGCGGGTATTGATGTAGCTCACCACGCCAGTGAGCTCCTGCGGTTTAAGCGGCACCTGGCTGCCGAGCGCGGTGGTGAGCATGACGGCGATAAAGAGGTTGGTCATGGGCAGCACGCTCGAGCGCAGTGCCTGCGGAATCACGATCTTGGCGAGGATGCGATTGAAGCTCATGCCGAGCGAACGTGCGGCTTCGACCTGACCGACGCCAACGGTGTTGATGCCACTCATAAAGTTCTCGGAGCCAAAGGCCGAGCCCAAGAGGACCGTGGCGACGATAACGCAGGTGCGGTAGGGCAGGACGACCTTGAGCGGCGGCAGTGCGTAGACGACGATGATGAGCAGCGCGATGCCGGGGATGTTACGGAAGACCTGGACATACAGGTCGCCAAAGACGCGCAGCGGCTTGAGCGGCGACACGCGCATTACGGTGACGGCGACGGCCAGCACCATGGCGATGGCAAACGACTCAAGCGTCATGCCCCAAGTTGCTAGCAGCGCGTCGATATAGTTCTGGCCATAGAGCGACCAGAGTTCGGAGAGACTCATGCGGACCTCCCGCCGATAAGGAAAGGGGCTCCCGTGTGTACGGAAGCCCCGACAACTCAGTGAGGAAACAGTTTACCGCAATAAAGCGCATCGTGCGTTTCCGTATGGTTTCGTTGCGGCCGTTACCAGGCTCGCTGCCTAGGCGCCGATCTCGGGCAGCTCGGGAACATTGGTGTCGCCCGTACGGTCACCGATGCAGATCTGCCACAGCTCGGTCCAGGTGCCGTCGTCCTCGATCTTCTTAAGGAAGTCGTTGACAAAGGCGACGCCGTCGGAATCGAGCGGCAGGCCGATGCCGTAGGGCTCCTTGTTGCCGAAGGGCTTGCCGGCGATCTTGTACTTACCAGGCTCGCGAACCAGGGCGCTCTGCTGCATGTTGTTATCGATGACGTAGGCGTCAACGCGGCCCTGCTGGAGTGCCTGGCGGGCCTCCTCGTCGGTCTTGAACTCCTGCTGGCTGGCCTTGGGAGCGAACTCCTCCAGGATGGCGGGGCCGTTGGAGCCGGACTGGACGGCGACGTTCTTGTCGGCCAGGTCGTCGACGCTCTTGATGTCGTCGTTATCGGCGAGCACCAGGATGGCCTGCTGGGTGTAGTAGTAGGGGCCGGCAAAGGAGACAAGCTTCTTGCGCTCGTCAGTGATGGTGTAGGTGGCAAAGACGGCGTCGACCTGGCCGTTCTGCAGGACAGACTCGCGGGTGTCGGAGGTCACCTGGGTGATCTCGACCTTGTTCTCGCCCAGAATGTAGTTGGACAGGAGCTGTGCGATACCGGCATCGAAGCCGCGGGTCTGACCGTCTTTCTCGTTGAGGAGGGAGAAGAGCGTGGAGGTCTGAACGCCACCGATCTTAAAGACGCCGGCGTCCTTAACGGCCGTGGCCCAGGTGCTGGCAGCGATGGCGTCGTCATCGGCCTTGGGGCCGTTGTCGACGAGCTTGTCGAATGCCTTGGCGTCGAGCGTGGTGGAAGCCTCGGTATCATTGGAGCTCTTGGAAGAGCCGGCGGCGGAACCCTTGTCGGCCTCGGCGCTGGTGTCGGAGCAGCCGGCAAGACCAAGACCGGCGACGGTTGCGAAAGTGGCGGCAACGAAGCCGCGACGGTCGAGAACGACCTGCTGGGAGAGGTTCTTGCTCATGGTAGAACACCTTTCTCAATAAAATCCCTAGCGGTTGAGTAGAGTTATACCCTATCGCGCTCAAATGGGTCAACACGAAATAACTCAGAAACATACTTACCTTATGGGTTATTGTACCTACCAAAAAGGGACAGGTTTATTTTGGCAGGTTTTATCTGGGCAAACGTCGATTATTGCAGCTGAGATAGCGCTTTGCGGACGGCGTGGTCGCCCGCAGCGGTCGCTATAATGGCGGCAACGCGACACGTATATAAGTAAGGAGATCGCGTATGAACGGCTATTCGTTTTTCGCGCCGACCATGACTTGCTGTTTTGTCTCAATCTGTAACAGTTAGATGGGAATTCGGGCCCTAGATGTTACAGATTGAGATAATCGCGTCGCGAAAATAAAAACCTCCGCAGGGATGCTTCCCTTGCGGAGGTTTTCTTACTCGTTGAGTAGTCTCACGGCTTCGGCGGCCATGTTCTCGACCGTCATGCCGTTCTGAGCGAGCAGCTCGTTGGGATCGTAGCGGTCGGGGAAGCCCTTGGCGATGCCGAAGGTGCGCGTGCGCACGAGCGTGCAGGCCAGGTAACACGCTACGCGCTCGCCCCAGCCGCCGTCCAAGATGCCGTCCTCGAGGGTGACGACAACGCGATGCTCGGCGGCAAGACTGTCGAGGAACTCGCGGTCGAGCTCGGTTGCGAAGCGTGGGTTGACGAGTGTGGCCTCAATACCGTACTCGGCAGCCAAGCGGTTTGCCACACGCTCGCCCAGCTCAAAGAAATCGCCGAGCGCGAGCACGGCAACGTCGCGGCCCTGACGCACCACGTTGTAGCGAACGGCGCTGTAGTCGGTGTCTTCGGCGGGCGCAAGGTCGGGGCGGCTTACCAGGCCGATGCCCGGTACGCGGATTGCCACGGGATGCTCGCGGTGGTCGAGCGACCAACTCAGCATGGACAGGTATTCTTCCATGCAGGCCGGCGCCAAGTAGTGCATGTTGGGAAGTCCGCCCAGCATGGAAATATCAAAGAACGAGAGGTGCGTCTCGGATGTAGTGCCAAAGATCGACGCGCCAAACACCAAGATGGTTGCGGGGGCGTCGTTGAGGCACAGGTCGTGCCACAGCTCGTCGTAGGCACGCTGCAAAAACGTGCCGTACACGCCAAAGACCGGCTTGGCGCCCGAGCGCGCAAGCGCGGTGGCGAAGGTCACGGCGTGCTCCTCGGCAATGCCCACATCGACGAACTGTTTGCCGGCGGCAGCGCGAAGCTCGGGTGTAAAGCCCATGATGTAGGGCGTGGCGGCCGTGATGCCCACGACCTGCGGGTCGTGCTCGATGGCGGCGCTGAGCGCCTCGCCCGTAATGTCGGCATAGGTGCGCGGCGCAGGCTCGCTTGGATGGCCCGGGCAGAGCTTGCGCCCAGTCGCCATGTCAAACGGACCCACGTGGTGCCAGCGCTCGGGGTCGCTCTGGGCTGGCTCAAAGCCCTTGCCCTTGGCGGTGGAGACGTGCAGCACGATGGGATGATCGATATCGCGCAGTTCCTGCAGCGCATCGACGAGGGCCAACACATCGTTACCGGCGTCCAGATAGCGGTAGTCGAGCCCCATCGCGCGGAACACGTTGCGCTCGCAGGTGCCGTTGCTGGCGCGCAGCTCGGCCAGATTGCGATACAGGCCGCCATGGTTCTCGGCAATGGACTGGTCGTTATCGTTGACGATGATGATCAGATTGCTATCGAGCTCGGCGGCGTTGTTAAAGCCCTCAAACGCCAGGCCGCCCGAAAGCGAGCCGTCGCCAATAACGGTGATGACGTTGTACGCATCGCCCGCCAGGTCGCGAGCGTGCGCCAGGCCGCAGCCCAGGCTCACCGACGTGGAGGTATGGCCCATGGCGAACAGGTCGTGCTCGGACTCGTCGGGATTGGCAAAGCCAGAAGCCTCACCATAACGCTCCGGATCGATATAGGTGTACGCGCGCCCGGTTAGCGCCTTGTGGGCGTAGGTCTGGTGCGAAACGTCAAAGACAATCTTGTCGATAGGGGAGTTAAACACGCGATGGAGCGCGACCGTGAGCTCAACGACGCCCAGGTTGGGGGCAACGTGCCCGCCGACGGCAGCGGAGCTTTCGAGGATTGCCTGACGGATCTCGCCGCAGAGCAGCGGAAGCTCGGTGCGGTCGAGAGCCTTGACGTCCTCGGGCGTTGTCGTTTGCGTAAGCAGCATCGTTGTGGGTTACTCCATGCGAATCGTGCGCCGGCACTCCCTCGGCCGGCACAATTGCACAAGACAGTCTCGCACATTTTGGCGTTTGATATGTGACGGCGGCGCGGTAATTCGCCAACTGGTGGGGCAAAACGTTTTGTCCGATGCCATACTAATGTGTTCCATGATGTTTTTATCGATTGTGCACAGGCCGTAGCTTGTCGCCGTGAGTCGCTGGAAGGAGACAGCATGTCTGATGTCGTTCGTGCCGAGAAAATCGCGTGCGAAGTAGACCATGCTGCCCGCCAGCTGGCCCAAGCGGGCCGCTTGGACCTGACGCGCGAGTTTATCCAGCATGGCGATGTGACGGTGTATACGCATGTGACCTCGGTGGCGCGGGCGAGCCTGTCCTTTGCCGAGCGCCTGGGCCGCGTCGGTGTCTCGGTCGACCGCGCCTCGTTGCTGCGCGGGGCCCTGCTGCACGATTACTTTCTCTATGACTGGCACGATCCCGACCCAAGCCATCGGCTGCATGGCTTTCGCCACCCGTTTTTTGCCCTGGCGCGTGCGGAGGAAGATTTTGAGCTGACGCCGCGCGAACGGAATATTATCGTGCGCCATATGTTTCCGCTGGTGCCGGTGCCGCCGACGTGTCGTGAGGCTTGGATTGTGTGTCTGGCGGATAAATGGTGTGCTCTGCGCGAGACGGTCGCCGGTCGCCTGCGGCGCAAGGACGAGGCGGACGATGGCGTGAGCAGCGAATCGAACGAAAAGTGGAGAGGGTAGACGGTGGGGACCGCGGTCGACATGGCATTTGACGGCGCGACGCTTGCCGCCTGCCCGCTCTCGGCACTGGTGCTCTCGTTTGCCTTTTACGGGTTTTGCGGCTGGGCGTGGGAGTCGACAGTATGCGCCATGCTCAACCACGGACGCTTCGCCAACAGTGGCTTTTTGCTGGGGCCGTGTTGTCCTATCTATGGTGTGGGCGGCATTGCCTGCTGGCTTTTGCTGCGCGGGATTCCGGATGCCTCGAGCCAGTTTGTCGCTGCAGCGCTCGTATGCAGCGTGATTGAGTACAGCGTAGGCGTGCTGCTGGAAAAAACAACGGGCGCTCGCTTTTGGGATTACTCGCACCTGCCGTTTAACTTGCACGGACGCATTTGCCTGTACTGGGCATGCGCGTTTGGCCTGGGTGCGCTGTGCATTTGCCGTTTAGTGGAGCCGGCATTGCTGGGGCTGCTTGGCCATTTGCCGGTGCTGATTGTGCGGCTGTCCGCCTTTATCGTCGCGGTCGCGATGATGGTCGACGCGGCGTGCTCGTTGGCGAGCTGGCGGCGTCTGTCCGATCAGCTGGAGCGCGTCCGAGCCGACCTTGCGGACCGCATCAACGAGTCGCTTGCCGATGCCTCGGACTCAATGCTCGAGCGCATTCCCGATTCGACGATTGACTCGGTGGCACAGACGCACATCCGTAGCCGTGCCGTTAACGCGTGGCTGGCCGAGCTGGGCGACGCCGCGCTCGATGCCCTGCGCGAGAAGGCTTCGATGCCGACGTTTATCGCGGATGGTGCTCGCGGCCTGGCACTTGCCGCCCGCCGCGTGGCCGATGCCGCGCCGAGCATGCCGCGTCCGTCGCTCAGTCGTCGCCTTGCCGGCAAGCGCATGGGCCGTCCGGTGCCGAGCGTGTCACTCAGCCGCCGCGACCTACGCTTCTTCAATGCCTTCCCGCGCTTGCGTATCAACCGCTACGAGGGCGTCATCCGAGCTACCGACCTTCGCGACCGAGCCCGCGAGCTGTTCCGGCGCTAGCCGGAACGGACGCGCTCACGGCTCCCTTGCTCGCCTATTTCCCGTTCGTTTCGCGCCCGTTGCCGCGCCGTTTCCAAGATTGCGGCACCGTTTCCATTCGACAACGCAGCGTTTAACAACGCCGTATCTGGTCTACACCAGTTGTCCCTCAGCCGCATTATGGGCGCCGACAACGTTCATGCGACTAAGGGAGGGCGAATGTACGATACGGGTTCGACAACGTTTATGCTCATCTGCACCATGCTCGTGTTTTTAATGACACCGGGTCTGGCGTTTTTCTACGGCGGCCTGTCCAGGCGTAAAAATGTCATCAACACCATGCTCATGTGCTTTGGCGCCATTGGCCTGGTTGGTGTGCTGTGGATTGCTGCCGGCTGGTCGCTGGCCTACGGCGGCGACGGCTCGAGCCCGTTTATTGGAGGCTTTGACCAGCTGCTGTGCCTGCCGGTGCTCAACCAGGTGCTGCAGGCGGCCGAGGACAATGCTGCGGACGGTGCCGTCTACCCTCAGATTATCAACATTGCCTTCCAAATGGCGTTTGCCATGATCACTGCCGCTATCGTCACGGGTAGCCTGGCCGGCCGCGTTAAGTTTGGTGCCATGACGGCCTTCCTGGGCATTTGGCTGCTTGTGGCCTATGCGCCGCTCGCCCACATGGTCTGGGGCGGCGATGGCTCCTTTATCGGTGACATTATCGGCGCGCTCGACTTTGCCGGCGGCGACGTGGTACACATCTCGTCTGGTCTTACCGGCCTGATCCTCTGCTTAAAGCTTGGCCGTCGTCGTGGCTTTGGCATGGTGAGCTACCGTCCACATAACGTACCGTTTGTGGCGCTGGGCGCCGGCCTGCTTTGGTTTGGCTGGTTTGGCTTTAACGGCGGCAGCGAGTTTAAGGCCGACGCCGTGGCGGCACTTGCCATCCTCAACACCGTGACGGCCAGCGCGGCGGGCATGGTTTCGTGGCTTGCCGTCGAGCGCGTGCATACCGGCCGCCCCACGCTGGTGGGTGCCAGCACCGGTCTGGTTGCGGGTCTTGTGGTGGTCACGCCCGGGGCAGGCTTTGTCGAGCCGTGGGCAGCGCTGGTCATGGGCCTGATCGTCTCGCCCGTCTGCTACTTGGCCATCAGCCATCTTAAGACCAAGTTCGGCTACGACGATGCGCTCGACGCGTTCGGTTGCCACGGCATTGGCGGCATCTTGGGCGGCGTGCTCACGGGCCTGTTCTGCGTGCCGGAGCTCTCGTGGACCGGTAAGGGCGGCCTGTTCTACACGGGCGACGCGTCGCTGCTCATCTCGCAGATCTTGGGCATTGTGGTGACGGTCGCTATTGTGCTGGTGCTCGATTTGGTGATCGCCGCGGTGGTCAAGGCGCTGTTCCACGGCAGCCTGCGCGTGGACGAGGCCGACGAGGCGCTGGGCCTGGATGCGAGTCAACACGGCGAAAGCGCGTATCCCTCGTTCTCCGGACTCGATTAGCAGCTTCCCCAGGCTCCGCACCTTGCCCTTCAAACCGTCGCGCGGCTTCCCCAGGCACCGCACCTTGGGTTTCAAACCGTCGCTTGCGTACAAAAGTACGCGGCGCTCCTCTTTCAACCCAATCTGCGGCACCTGGGAAACCCGCGTCATTGAATGGCAATTCATTTATTTGATAAAGAGAGGAATTCATTATGAAAAAGATCACGGCTGTTGTGCGCCAGGAAAAGCTTGAGGTTCTCAAAGACGCGCTGTTTGCTGCTGATGTTCGTGGTATGACCATCAACCAGGTGCAGGGCTGCGGTGCGCAACATGGCTGGAAGGAATACGTGCGCGGCAACGAGTTGCTTGTTAACACGATCCCTAAGGTGCAGTTCACGCTCATTTGTGCCGATGAGCATGTCGACGGCATTGTCGAGATTATCTGCAACGCTGCTCGCACCGGAGCCGTCGGCGACGGCAAGATCTGGGTCGAGCCGGTCGAGGAGGTTATCCGCATCCGTACTGGCGAACACGGCCCTTCTGCGGTGTAGGACAATCTTTCGACTGACGGGCGTGCCTCTCTTGGGGCGCGCCCGTTCTCGTCTACAATATCGTGCAGACGAAGGAGAGGCATGCCCATGATCAAGATGTTTGCGAGTGACTTAGACGGAACGCTGCTGAACGCCCTGCACGAGGCGGATGGGACCATCCGCCGTGCCATTCGCGAGCTGACCGAGGCTGGCCTGCATGTGGTTCCCGCGACCGGACGCTCGACGCTGCCGGTCGGCGAGCATGGCTTTACGGGCCTGACGCTTGACGCCTGCTGCTCCAACGGATCCATCGTGCGCGACAGTCATGGCGAGGTGCTCAAGACCTGGACCATCGACCCGCAGGTTACCGAGGAACTGCTCAAGGCGTTCCCGGACATTTGCTTTGATTGCTCCACGCCCGATGGCATGTTCTCGAGCGGATCGTTTGAGATGCATCAGGCGGGCTTTAAAAAGGACAGCCCTATCAAGCGCATCGTGATGCGTGGCATGCGTGCACGTGGCGGGTATCACGAGGAGCAGTATTTCGACCAGTCGATCGGTGACATCCTGCGCCACGATGTGTGCAAGATCAACTGTCGCGTGACCTCGCTCGAGCTGGAGCGCGACCTTAAGGCGTATTTGGCCGAGCGCTCAGACCGTGTGGTCAACGCGCCGTTCGATCCGGTGATGTTCGAGATCACGGACGTGGCGTGCAACAAGGGTGAGAGCGTGGCCTGGCTGGCGGGCTACTACGGTATTGCCGAGGACGAGGTCGCGGTTTACGGCGACGGCGGCAACGACATCGCCATGCTCAAGCGTTTCCGCCACAGCTACGCGACCAAAAACGCAAGCGATGCAGCTAAGGCCGCCGCTAGTGCGACCATCGGCAGCTGCATGGTCCACGCCGTCCCCAAACACATGCTTGCCACCATGCGCAAGCAAAACTCTCGCACCGTCATCGAATAATGTGGCAAAGGGACGGTCCCTTCGTCACATCCAAAATATTGCCTTTACGTGTTGATGCACACGGTGTGCAATAATACTCGCACTGTGCAATAGCGCACAGGCTGAGTAACAAGGAGGACGCTTGTCCCAGCTCGAAAAATGCGACCGCCGGTCCCTTCGCTCGCAGCGTGCCCTTCGCCAGGCACTTGCCAGCGAGCTTGCCGAAAGCGGCGACCTTTCGCGCATTAATGTCGCGTCGCTCACCGAGCGCGCTGGCCTTACGCGCCGCACGTTCTATTCGCACTACCGCGATATCCCCGACTTTATCAATCAAATCGAGGACGGCTTGCTGGCCGAGATCCGTGAACGCATTGAGCTCATCACCGCAGCTCAGCTGCCCGACCTCTATCACAACATCGATGAGCTCGAGCCGGCACCCGGTTCGGTTGAGCTGCTGCGTTATCTTGCGGCCAATCGCGACTTAATCGGTGCGCTGCTGGGTCCGGGCGGCGACCAGGCCTTCATTAAGCGGATCATCGACACCGCACGTGAGGCTGTGGTGCCGCGTGCGCAGACGGGCATTTTGGGCCTGGCGCTGGGCACGTTCTTTGACTACTACGTCACCTACGTCGTGAGTGCCGAGGTCGGCCTGATTCAGCGCTGGTTTGAGCGTGGGCTCACCGAATCGCCCGAGGCCATGGCGCGTATTATGACGGTTATCGCTTTTGTGCGTCCCGGCGACTTATATGGCCAACCCATCGATATCAACGTGCCGGAATACGGCTTGAAGCTATTGAACCTGCAGCTCGAGGATGCGGCCGACACCGTCGCAACCGTCGAGTCCAACAACTAAGAGGAGAGACAGATGAGCAAACTCGTCGAGGGCATCAAGGACCGTATGGTCGCTGCTGCGCGCGAGGCCGCGCCCGCCGTGGTGGACGCCGCGCAGAAGGCCGCGACTGCCGCTGCCGAGAAAGTTGCTGAGGCAGTTGCCGATGCCAAGAACGCGGCAGGGGAGACGTCCGTCGCTAGCAATCCCGCCACCGCCGCTGAGCCCGTAGCCGCCGTCCACGCCCCCGAAGGCGCGATCTTCAACCCCGGCAACGCCCACGGCAACCTGCACCTGGGCATTGACGTGGGCTCCACCACCGTCAAACTTGCCGTGCTCAATGACGACAACCAGATTGTCTACGCCAAGTACCAGCGCCACCACACCGACGTCCGTGCTTGCGCTCGCGACTTGTTCGAGGGTGCCGCGACCGTGCTGCCGACGGCCCAGATGACCTGTGCCATTACCGGCTCGGGCGGCCTGCTGCTGTCCCAGTGGCTCGACCTGGAGTTTGTCCAGGAGGTCATCGCCAGCAAGCGCGCCGTCGAGACCCTTATCCCCGCCACCGATGTCGCCATCGAGCTGGGCGGCGAGGACGCCAAGATCATCTACTTCGATAACGGCATCGAGCAGCGCATGAACGGCACCTGCGCCGGCGGTACGGGCGCCTTCATCGACCAGATGGCAACCCTGCTGCACACCGACGCCAGCGGCCTCAACGAGCTCGCGGCAAACGCCACCACCATCTATCCCATTGCCAGCCGCTGCGGCGTTTTTGCCAAGACCGACGTGCAGCCGCTGCTCAACGAGGGCGCCCGCCCCGAGGACGTGGCCGCCTCCATCTTCCAGGCTGTCGTGACCCAGACCATTTCGGGCCTGGCGTGTGGCCGTCCCATCCGCGGTAACGTCGCCTTCTTGGGCGGCCCGCTGCAGTATCTCTCCGAGCTGCGCCACCGCTTCTACCTCACGCTCAACCTGGACGAGGAGCACCGCATTGTGCCCCAAAACGCTCACCTGTTTGTGGCGAGCGGCGCCGCCATGGCGCATGAGTCCAACAAGCTCAGCACGTTCCCGCAGCTCATCGAGGCTATCGATGCCCTGGGTGACACACAGGGTGCCGAGGTCGAGCGCCTGGATCCGCTCTTTGCCACCGACGAGGACTTCGCCGAGTTCAAAACCCGCCACGACCAGGAAGTCGTCCCCAAGGGCAAGCTCGAAGGCTACACCGGCCGCGTGTTCATTGGCATCGACGCCGGCTCCACCACCATGAAGGCCGCGCTCGTGGGCGAGGACGGCCAGCTGTTGCACACCTGGTACGGCAACAACAACGGCGACATCCTGGGCACGGCCAAGGTCATCATGGCCGATTTCTACAACCACATCCCCGCCGGCTGCACCATCGGCCACGTGACCACTACGGGCTACGGCGAGGCGCTGCTCATCGAGGCCCTCAAAGCCGATTCCGGCGAGATCGAGACCGTTGCGCACCTGCGCGGCGCCAAAGCATTCCTGCCCGGCGTCGAGTTTATCCTGGACATCGGCGGCCAGGACATGAAGTGCCTGCGCGTCAAGGACGGCGTCATCGAGCACATCATGCTCAACGAGGCCTGCTCGTCGGGTTGCGGTAGCTTTATCGAGAGCTTCGCCGTCTCTATGAACATGGACGTGCGCGCGTTCGCCGACGCGGCCATCCATGCCAAGGCCCCGGTCGACCTGGGCAGCCGCTGCACGGTCTTTATGAACTCGCGCGTTAAGCAGGCGCAAAAGGAAGGCGCCACGGTGGGCGACATCGCGGCCGGCCTGTCCTATTCCGTCATCAAGAATGCCCTGTTCAAGGTCATTAAGCTGCGCGACCCCAAGGAGATCGGCAGCCAGGTTATCGTTCAGGGCGGCACCTTTATGTCCGATGCCACGCTGCGCGCGTTTGAGCAGCTCACCGGCGTTCATGCCGTGCGTCCCGACATCGCCGGCTGCATGGGCGCCTACGGTGCGGCCCTGCTCGCCCGCGATCGCGCCGGCGCCGACGGCACCTCGACCATCCTTTCGGCCGAGGACATCGCGCACCTCACCGTGACGCAAAAGCATGTCCGCTGCGGCCGTTGCTCTAACAACTGCCAGCTCACCGTCAACGACTTTGGCGGCGGTAGGCGCTTCATTACCGGTAACCGCTGCGAGAAGGGTGCCGGCCACAAAAAGCAGAAGACCGAGGCCCCCAACCTCTTCAAAAAGAAAAACGAGCTGCTCTTTAACCGCGAGGTGCTGAGCCCCGACGAGGCCCCGCGCGGCACCGTCGGCATCCCGCGCGCGCTCAACATGTACGAGAACTACCCCTTCTGGCATGCATTCTTTACGCGCCTGGGCTTTAGCGTGCAGCTGTCCGACCAGTCGAGCAAGAAGACCTACCAGGCGGGCATCGAGTCCATGCCGTCCGAGAGCGTGTGCTACCCGGCCAAGATGAGCCACGGCCACGTGATGAACCTCATCGACCGCGACGTCGACTTTATCTGGATGCCGTGCGTGCGCTGGGAGCGCAAGGAGGATCCGACGGCTGGCAACTGCTATAACTGCCCCATCGTCATGAGTTACCCCACGGCGCTGGCGCTCAATATCGACGAGATTCGCGAGCAGAACATCGAGTTCCTGTACCCGTTTGTGCCCTATCACGACAAGACCGAGCTCAAGCGCCGCCTGTACCAGGTGCTCGCCGTCGACCGCGTGGCCGATGCGCAAGCCGGTCGCGGTCGCGTGCGTGGACCCAAGATCACGCGCTCCGAGGTCGATGCCGCCGTCAACGCTGCCTTTGAGGCTGACGCGCGTTTCCACGAGGACATCCAGACCATGGGCGAGGAGGCCCTTAAGTGGGTCGAGGACCACGGTGGCCATGGCATTGTGCTCGCCGGCCGCCCCTACCACAACGACCCCGAGATCAACCACGCCCTGCCCGAGCTTATCTCGAGCTTTGGCTTTGCGGTCTTTACCGAGGATTCGCTTGCGCACCTGGTAAAGCCCGAACGCCCGATCCGCGTCGTCGACCAGTGGATGTACCACAGCCGCCTGTACGCCGTCGCCCGTTTTGTGACGATGCGCAACGATCTGGACCTGATCCAGCTCAACTCCTTCGGCTGCGGTCTCGACGCCCTGACTACCGATCAGGTGCAGGAAATCCTGGAGGCCAGCGGCAAGATCTACACCGTGCTCAAGATTGACGAGGTGTCCAATCTGGGCGCCGCGCGCATCCGCATCCGTTCGCTCATGGCGGCGCTCAAGGACCAGGAGGCCGAGCGCCTGGCCGTGGCCACGGCCGCGGGCGAGGCCTACGAGCAGGGCGACGCTGCGCCGGTGGCGCCTTCCACGGATGCCCCCGCGTTCGCGAGCCGTAAGTACACGTTCGAGGCGCAGCGCGAGAGTGCTTCGACCGCGTGGCCAAAGGTGCCCTTTACAGAGCAGATGCGCGACGAGGGCTATACCATCCTGTGCCCGCAGATGGCGCCGATTCACTTTGACCTGGTCAAAGAGGTGTTCCGCGGTGCCGGCTACAACCTGGAGCTGCTGCCCTCGACCGACCACGACGCCGTCGAGGCCGGCCTGCGCTATGTGAACAACGACATCTGCTATCCGTCGATTCTGGTGACGGGCCAGATCATGGAGGCCATCGAGAGCGGTCGGTACGACCTGTCCAAGACGGCCGTGGTCATCAGCCAGACCGGCGGCGGTTGCCGTGCCACCAACTACATCGCACTCATCCGCAAGGCCCTGCGTGAGAGCGGTCACCCCGAGATCCCGGTGATCTCGCTTTCGGCCGTGGCGCTCGGCGAGGACAACCCCGGCTTTAAGATTACGCCGGCGCTGCTTAAGCAGGCCGTGTACGCGGTGCTCTTTGGCGACGTGATGATGCAGATGCTCTACCGCTGCCGTCCGTACGAGGCCACGCCCGGTGCTGCCAACGCGCTCTACGAGGAGTATATGGCGCGCGCCCGCAAGTTGGCGCCCAAGTTCAACCGCCACAACTACACCAAGCTGTGCCGCGAGGCCATCCACGCGTTCGACACCATGCCGCTCGTGGGCGAGGGCACCAAGCCGCGCGTGGGCGTGGTCGGCGAGATCTTGGTCAAGTTCCACCCTACGGCCAACAACCACGTGGTCGACGTTATCGAGCGCGAGGGCTGCGAGGCCGTGGTACCGGGTCTGCTTGACTTCTTCCTGTACTCCATGAGCAACGCCGAGCTGCAGAAGGACGAGCTGGGAAGCTCTGCCACTACGCGCGCGGGCATGCAAGCGCTTATTAAGCTCGTGGACTGGATGCGTACGCCGGTGGAAGAGCTGCTCGAGAAGTCCCGCCGCTTTGAGGTGCCCGAGCGCATCGGCACCATGGCCGACAAGGCCCGCACGGTGCTTTCGGTGTGTAACAACATGGGCGAGGGCTGGCTGCTCACGGCCGAGATGCTCGATCTGATCGATCACGGTGCGCCCAACATCATCTGCACGCAGCCCTTCGCGTGCCTGCCCAACCACGTGGTGGGCAAGGCCGTGATCAAGGAGCTGCGCCGCCAGCATCCCGAGAGCAACATCGTTGCGGTGGACTACGACCCCGGTGCATCCGAGGTCAACCAGCTCAACCGCATTAAGCTCATGATCAGCGTGGCCAAGGAAAACATGCGCGCCGGCAAGGGCTTTAAGCTCGAGAAGGTGGCGCCGCTCACGATGGACGAGGTCACTGGCCAGATGCGTGCCCATGACGGCTGCGTGAGCTGCGGCTCGGTCGACGAGAGTGCCGTGGCGTCGGTCGCTGAGCGCCTGGGACGCGGCATTAAGAAGTAGTTGGTCTGCTTCGAGCCGGATATAAGACAAACGGGTGGCAGCCGTGCCGGCTACCACCCGTTTTTGCTGGACATATGTTGCGCAAATCGTTTTGTCGCAGCCTTCTGTGCACTCGAATTTCGGAAGTGCGGGGAAAAACGCGAACCTCCCGAGCACACCGCCTTTTTAGACTCTCGCGACCTGCGGTTTTGTTGTAAAAAAAGCCGGTCTGGTCGGCGAAACCCGATTTTTCCCCGCACTTCCGAAAACAGCGGTTCAGCAGCGCCAAAAAATGCCCTCAAAATCGAGAGTTAATGAACAGGTGTAGCCGTTCGCCGCAAATTACCGTCCGTTTATAGAACCCACCCCCAGCGTGCTGTCCCCTTACGGTTGAATAAATACACATCTATGGAATTACGTAAGAGAGGACTGTTCCTATGAGCTACAAGACCGTTTGTGTTGCCGGCGGCGGCGTGTTGGGAAGCCAGATTGCCTTTCAGGCTGCCTACTGCGGCTTTGATGTGACGATCTGGCTGCGCAGCGAGGGCAGCATCGGTCGCACTCAGCCCAAGATCGATCATGTGCGCGAGGGGTACATCGCGGCAATCGAGGGCATGGCGGATGGCACAGGCGAGTGGTGCGCCGGTATCGCCGATAGTGGCCAGCCCTTCGACAAGGAGGCGGCACTCGCCGCCGTCGAGCGTGCTTACTCCACGCTCAAGCTGGAGCTCGATCTTGCCAAGGCCGTAGCCGACGCCGACCTGGTCATCGAGTCTATGGCCGAGGACACCCAGGCAAAGATTGACTTCTACAAAAAGCTCGCCCCGGTTCTCCCGCAAAAGACCGTCGTCGTGACGAACTCCTCTACGCTGCTGCCGAGCACCTTTGCCAAGTACACCGGCCGCCCCGAGAAGTACCTGTCGCTGCACTTTGCCAACTCCATCTGGAAGAACAACATGACCGAGGTCATGGCGCAGGACCAAACCGACAAGCGCTACTTCGACGAGCTCGTCGACTTCGCCAACGACATTCGCATGCTTGCCCTGCCCGTCAACAAGGAAAAGAACGGCTACCTGCTCAATTCCATGCTGGTGCCATGGCTGCTTTCGGGCCTCGACTTGTATGTCTCGGGCGTGAGCGATCCCAAGAGCATCGACCTCGCATGGACGCGTGGCACCGGCGCCCCCAAGGGTCCGTTCCGCGTATTCGACACCGTGGGCATCCAGACGGCGTACAACATCGTCATGCAGTACCAAAAGGTTCCGGGTCTGGTGAGCCCGCTGCTCAAAAAGATGATGATGCCCTACAACTTTAAGGCCATGGCATCCGTCCTCAAGCAGATGCTCGACGAAGGCAAGCTGGGCGAAAGCTCGGGCGAGGGCTTCTTCAAGTACTAAAAAATGATCCCTTGGGGACGGAGGAAAACGGATCATCGCATTATTGCGTCCCCTGTGCGTCTTGCGGCTAACAGCTCCGGCTGCCGTGAGCCTAAGCTAGCCTTAAGGGGCGTTTGTTAAGCTGCGAGTCATAATTGGACAGGGCTGGGCAAACGCCATGGTATATGAGGAAAACGACGGTGGTATTCAAAGACGGTAACGATATGGAATTGAGTGACAAGGACATTAGGCTATTCTCGCGTCGAGCGGCTCTTGCGGGTGCGGCGGGCGCGCTGGCACTTGCCGGGACAGGGCTTACGGGCTGTTCAGTCGGCGGGGCCGGCACGGGTGCCGCATCCACTGCGAGCAACGAGCTCACCGACGAGCAAAAGAAGCTCCACAAGCAGATTCTCGCGACCTACGACGTCGAGAAGCAGGCGGCCATCAAAGACCAGCTCGATGCTGATTACGCCGCAGGCAGCTTCGACGAAACCGCCCCGTTCGTCAAGGCAGATCCCTTTGGCACCGATACCCTGAGCTGCTACGTGCGCTTTGCAACGGCGGATCCCGTAACCGTCTCCTACAAGGTCGCCGAACGCAAAAAGGCCGGCGACGCCCCCAAAGTCGCTGCGTTTTCCCGTACACCCCGCGGCGGCGACACGCCGGCCATAGAGCACGAGTTCAAGGTCATCGGCCTCATTCCCAACCACAAAAACATGGTGACCCTCACCTGTACGGCACAAGACGGTACCAGTCGCACCTCAACCTTTACCGTCAAGACGCCGGCTCTCAAGGGCGAGGAAGAAGAGCGGCTCGCCGTCACGGCGGGGGAGTCCAACACGCCGCTCGCCGATGGCCTCTTTACTATTCTGGGCAACGACTCATCCAAGCTCGACTTCATGTACCTCTACGACAACGCGGGCCAGATTCGCGGCGAGGTGCCGATCATCGGCTACCGCAGCCACCGCCTGCTGTTTCCGGGCGACGACAGCATGATCATGAGCGTCTCGACGACTAAGATGGCTCAGATTAACGCCATCGGCCAGGTGGTAAATGTCTGGAGCACGGGCGACTATGAGTTACACCACGACTACGCCTTCGATGACGACGGCAATCTGCTGGTGCTGGCGAGCCATGCCGGCTCCGAGGCCGATTTGGACGTCGACCGCGCGGCCGCCAAAAAAGACAAGGACGATCGCGTTAATGTCGAGGACCTCATCATTAAGATTGACGTGACCACCGGTGACGCCAATCTCGTCGTGGACCTGGGCGATATATTCCCCGACCTCAAGGCAAGCGCTAAGGTGGCCTCGGACGGCGATCTGGATTGGATTCATATCAACACGATTCAGTGGCTCGGCGGCGGCACCGTTCTGCTCAGCTCGCGCGAGACCTCAACGGTCATCAAGCTCACGGATATCTACGGCACGCCTACGGTCGATTGGCTTATGGGCTCGCCCGATTTTTGGGCTGACTCGGGCTTTGAGGACAAGTTGCTTCAGGCCCAAGGCGATTTCTCGCTCAACGCGGGCCAGCATAGCGTGACCTATCTGCCGAGTTCTGACACGGTAACGACCGGTCGCTACCAGGTGCTGCTGTACGACAACAACTTTGGTGCGGCCGAGAGCTATCCCAAGTTCGACTGGGGCCAGCTGGGCGCTGCGGTGGTGACCGACTACAGTAAGGGAACGCATTCGTTTGGGCGCATCTTTACGGTGGACGAGACCGCGCGCACCTACGAGCTTGTGGACCAGATCGCAGTGCCGTTCTCGGGCTACGTGAGCAGCGCGCAACGTGTCGGCGATTCAAATAGTATGCTCGTGGCATCGGGCCAGACCAAGACCTTCACCGAGTACGATCGCTATGGACTGCCCATCGCTACCTATGAGATGGAAGCCGAGAAGTACATCTACCGCGTGTACAAGTACGAGCTGTAGCGCTGCGCTTGGCTGTGCCTGCGCCCCGCGGCTGCGCTCTCGTGCCGGGCCCACCTCGCGCCGGCATCACTCCACGTCAAACTCCACGCGATCGAGTTCGGGCACGTTGAGGTCGATGAGCTTGCGGGCAACGCGGCGGTCGTGCGCCCCGAGTGCCTCGCTTGTCGTCACGTGAGCGACAACCTCGCGCTCGACAAGGCCCTCCTTGTCGCCTTCGGTAGCCGAAGTCTCGACGGCGACGGTGTAATCCTTAAAGCCCGGCAGCACCGCGGCAAGTTCGCGCGTAGTTTCGGTGACGCCGTAGCCGTCCTGCACGCCGGCTTGCGCCGAGCCAATGGACCCCGCGGTCATAACGATGCAGGGGATGGCAAAGATCACCGTACCCACGATGATGCGGCGGCGCACCTTGTGCGACAGCTCATCGACCTCGGCATTTTCCTCAGCGGTCACAATGCCGTCGCCGTTGAGGTCGCGCTTGAGCGGTACACGTAAAAGAAGCAATACGGCTTCGGCCGCCAGTGCGATAAAGACGACGTTGATGCCAAACTCGTAGAGGGCCGAGAGGAACAGCGACCCGCTTGCGATGGCAATGCCGTAACCTGCCGCGCACAGGGGCGGCATGAGTGCGGTCGCCACGGCTACGCCGGCAATGAGCGTCGAAGGCTCCTGGTCGCGCGAGTTACCCAGCCCGCCCGCAAAGCCGCCCGCGAGCGCGACGGCAAGGTCCCATACGGTGGGTGTCGAGTTATCGATGATGGCGGCCGTGGTGGTGCCAAGGGGCGAGAGCTTAAAATACAGCGTGGAAGTGATCAGGCAAAGGACCATCTGCAGCGCGAGGCCGGCAATTGCCTCGAGGGTAATCTCACGGTCGAGCGTGGCGATGCCGTATGCCATGGCAAGGACCGAGCCCATGAGCGGGCAGATGAGCATGGCGCCCACAATGGCGATGTCCGAATCGATATCGAGGCCGACACTCGCGATCAGCATGGCGATAATGAGGATGCACAGGTGCGAGCCGGTTAGGCGCGCCCCGTTTACAAAGCGCTTACGAATTACGTGATAGGGCGCGCGTCCCTCGCGAATGTTGAATGCGCGCCTCAGGAAGCGGCCGGCGTTCTCCATGACCTCGCTATAGGCAGGGCGGATGCCGTGGCGCCGGTGATGGCGCTCGCGCAGTCGCTTGAGCTGCTGGTTATCGAGTTTCATGTTCACCTCGCTTCGCCGCGGGCTATGCATCGCGCCCGCTGCCTCTACTCTACACCGCGGCAGGCGGGGTGGTCATCTTGACGTGAAACTTAGACGAGTAGGTAAAGGGGGCGCGTCAAATGAGGTTGAAGCCGAGGGTTTCGGCAGATACAAAAAAGCGCGGGGCCGGATGGTCTCCGACCCCGCGCTCTGCACGGGTACGTTGTTGTTGGGTTTAGCCCAGCAGACTCAATCCCACGGAGACAAACGCCAGGATAACGCCGACGATGGACTCGCCGCCCAGCAGGCCGCTGGCAACGACCAGGCCCTGCTCCTGGAAGGCGGCATCCTTGGCAGCCTTCTCCTCGTCCGAAAGGCCTGCCTCGGCGTCGCGGTGTGCGGCCCACTTGTCGTAGGCGAGCTTGACGCAGGAGCCCAAGAAGGCCGTGAGCGACATGTAGAACGGCAGGTACACGCCCAGACCGATCATCATGGCCGGAATGCCGAGCCAGTACATGACGATGCCGGCGATAAAGCCGCCCGCAAACCACGGCACGCTCGGGATGCCCGAGACCATGGTGGCGACCACGCTTGCCTGCGCGGCCACAAAGCTCTTGTCGGGGCCGAAGGCGTCCGGACCATAGGCGGTGACGAGCGCGACCATGACGGCGGCAGCGACCAGGGCGCCCACGATGCCGCCAATGGCCTGGCCGACCCACTGTGCACGCGGGTTGGTACCCAGTACGGCTCCGGCCTTAAAGTCGTTCATGACGTCGCCCGCAAGGCCGCACGCCACGGCCACGATGCCGGCGATAAAGAACAGCTTGACCTGTGCGAGCTGCGCGAAGGCTGCCACGATGAGCATGACGATGAGGCCAAAGATCTCCATAGGGTCGATACCCGTCTGGCCGCAGCTCTGCGCACTCATGATGGTGGTGACAAAGGTGAACAGCGTGACGATGACGGCCGGGACGGGACCGAGGTCGAGCGCGATGGCAACGATCACGGCGATGGCGGCGGTGCCCAGGCCGATGATGCCGGCGTCGAGCTTAAGCGAGCCCGAGATGAGCGATTGCGCGTCGGTGTCGGTGGAGCTGTCGGCGGCGAGACCGCGGACGATACCGGCGACCTGCGGCAGGATGTCCTTAAGGACGACGGCGACGCCAAAGCCCATCATAAGGCCCATACCGAGGGACTTGACGATACCCTGCGCGGTCACAACATCGAACAGGCCGGCAGCGGTGCCGCCGACGATGATGCCAAAATTGCCCAGCAGCGCGCCGGCAAACCAGAACGCGACGGGGGCGAAGCCCACCAAAAAGCCGATGGACAGCAACATGGGCGAGTTGTAGATGGCAAAGGTCACGCCGGGGATGTTGAGCGTGCACAGCATGCTGGGCACCACGCCCAGGGCGTCGCGCAGCACGCTGTAGATGCCTGCGATGGCCATGGAGCCAAAGAGCTGCTTGCCGGTCTTGCCGCCGGCCTCGGTCGCGCGTAGGGTCTGAGCTGCGGCGTTGCCGGTGGGGAACTCCAGCGCGGCGTCCACGATAAAGTGACGGTGGATGAGTGCCGTGGCCAGTAGGCCCAGGATAGTGCCGGCGAGTGCCACGATAAACATGTCAAGCCAGCTGATCTGGTCGGCATAGCCCAGCATCCAGGCGCCCGGGATGGTAAACGCCAGGCCGCCGGCGACCATGGCGCCCGCAGACATGATGGTGTGGGTGACGTTGGCCTCGTTGAGGCTGGCGTTGCCCATGAGCTTCAGGAAGAACAGCGAAATGACGGCAGCGAAAATGATCGGCCAGGGGAGGGCGCCCATCTTGAGGGCAGTATAGGCCGAGCTTGCCGTGATAATCACGCAGCCAAGGACGCCGATGACGACGCCGCGCAGCGTGAGTTGACCGCGCATCGAGGTGCGGTTCGAGGGATTGCTCATATAGAACTCCTTTGCGTATATCCGCTTCCCCCGCAAGCGCCGCTACGGATACGGCGCGGGAAGTCGGGTTACCAAGGGCCGACGCGTGAGCTCACGTACGACCGCGCATCAGTATAGCCGCAAGGTAGTCAATTTGGGACGGGGCTTTTTAGCTGGTTTGGGTAGGCGATATACTGCTGGGCAGACGAAAGGAGCGCCGACGATGCTTAATGGGTGCGCATATATATTGACGGTCGATGTGGGCAACACATTCATTCGCTTTGGCCTGTTTGCCGAGGATTCGGCCGCGGCGCAGGAATGCCCGCTTGCGACGTGCGAGATCACGACGCCGTCGAGCATCACGGCCGACGAGGCGCGCATGAGGCTCGTGCAGGTCATGGGCGCGCTGGCAATCGATGCGGGCATGCCGGGTGTACTCGTTCCCGCGGCGGCCGTGCTGAGTTGTGTGGTGCCGGCGCTCGAGCGCCCGTGGAAGGCGGCGCTTTCCCGCACCTGCACGGGGCGCGTGCTCACCGTGGGGCCGGGACTTAAGACCGGCATGCCCGTGCACTACGACGATCCGGCCGAGATCGGCCCCGACCGCATCGCCGACGCCGTGGCTGCCCGCGCCGTCTACGGCTCGCCGTGCATCGTGATCGACCTGGGCACTACGACCAATATCGAGGTCATCGATGCGCGCGGAACCTTTGTCGGCGGCGTCATCGCGCCGGGTCTGGCACTTGGCGCCCGCTCGCTTTCGGCCGCTGCGGCGCGCCTGCCGCAGGTCGAGCCCTCGGCACCCACACATGTGATCGGTCGCAACACGCGCGAGGCCATGCGCTCGGGCGTGGTCTTGGGCGAGGTGGCCCGTATCGACGGCATGCTCGACATGGTGCTTGCCGAGATGCGCTCGACCAAGGAGGCGGGGGAGGGTATCGTGCCCATCGTCATTACCGGCGACGATGCCGAGGCGCTCGCTGCGTTGGTCGGCCACAGCCTGACGGTAGACGACGCACTGACGCTGCGGGGTCTCGCCGAGCTGTACCGCATCAACCAAAAGCCTCGTCGCGCATAAAGCCGAGGACGTCGGCGGGAGAGGAAACAACCCCACCTTTCACCTGCTACAATGGGTCAAACTATTGCGATTACGGAGGTGTCTGCCATGTCGGACGATCTTCATCAAACCACGTCGGGCAAGCGCCGCGACGTTATTAGCTGGGACGAGTTCTTTATGAGCGTGGCCATCGCCGCGCAGCGCCGCAGTAAGGACCCCAACACGCAGGTGGGCGCGTGCATCGCCAGCACCAACCACCGCATCCTTTCGGTGGGCTACAACGGTACGCCCTCGGCACTCAACGACGACTTTTTCCCGTGGGGCACGAGCGATGACCCGCTACAGGACAAGCACAACTACGTAGTCCACGCTGAGGCCAATGCCGTGCTCAACTACCGCGGCTCGCTCAAAGACCTTGAGGGTTCCACGGTCTACGTCACGCTGTTCCCGTGTCATGACTGCGCCAAGATCCTGGCGCAGGTAGGTGTGGGCGAGGTTGTCTACCTGGACAATAAGTACGCCGACACCGACGATGGCCGTATCAGCCGTCGCATTCTCGACTCCTGCGGCATCAGCTACCGCCAGGTCATCGTCGATGTCCACATCGGCACCGGGGAACAAACTCAGCAGTAGCGGCAGCGTGTGCTAGCGCCGGGCGTCGGCAAAAGCAGCTAAAAAAGCCCCGTCCCAAATTGACTGCTCGTGAAAGTCGTGTCCGCGCGCATGGACGGCTCGTGAGCGGGTACATGGCTGTAGTAACATAGCTCTGTCCGCGGGCGCGCCCGCGTTATTGTGAGAAAGGAGCCCCTGTGGCTGTTAACGAAGAGCTGCTTAAGAAGGTTCTTGAGGAGATCCGCCCCAACCTGCAGGCT
The DNA here is from genome assembly GCA_900541195.1 of uncultured Collinsella sp. GTDB lineage: Bacteria > Actinomycetota > Coriobacteriia > Coriobacteriales > Coriobacteriaceae > Collinsella. The sequence goes on from UQIY01000008.1 coordinate 42,670, forward strand.
GACGGCGGCGATATGGAGTATGTGGGCGTCGACGACGAGGGCGTCGTCCAGCTTGAGCTTCAGGGTGCCTGCGCCGGCTGCCCTATGAGCGCACTGACCCTGTCCATGGGTATCGAGCGTATCCTCAAGGAGCACGTACCCGGCGTTACCCGTGTCGAGCAGGTCAATGCCTCCGGCGAGACCGAGGACCTGTACGACGAGTATGCGCCGTTCTAAGATGCGAAAGCTGCGGGCGATGTGCTCCGCATAGACGTCACGCCCAAATATGCGGCTGCGAGCGCAAGGCCGGCGGCCGCATTTGTATGTAGGGAGCAGGGGGACCGATATGCTCAACGACCTCTACCATATGCTTGATCCCGTCGCGATTTCGGCGGGGCCCATCACCATCTACTGGTACGGCTTGGCCTACGTGGTCGGCGCTCTGCTCACGGCGGTCGTCATGTATCGCACGCAGCGTCGCTGGGGTTTCGACATTACGGTCGACGACCTGACGAGCGTCGTGGTCGGTGTGGTCTTTGGCCTTATCATTGGCGCCCGCCTGTTCTACGTCATCTTTTACGGTGATGGCTACTACTGGGCGCATCCGCTCGAGATCTTCGCCACCAACGAAGGCGGCATGAGTTTCCACGGCGGCCTGGTGGGCGGCATCATCGGTGGCGTGCTCGTGTGCCGTATGTACAAGCTCGATGCCTGGACTATCGCCGACCTTGCCGTTATCGGTGCTCCGCTGGCCCTGTGCTTGGGGCGCTGCGCCAACTTTGTCAACGGCGAGCTGTGGGGCAAGCCGACCGATTTGCCCTGGGGCGTGATCTTCGGCGGCGCCGCGGGCGATATGCCGCGCCATCCCTCCCAGCTCTACGAGGCATTCCTAGAGGGCATTGTGCTCTTTTGCATCTTGCAGGTGCTCAGCCGCAAAAAACCGCTGCTGCCCCAGGGCACGTTTATGGGCGTGTTTGTGATGGGTTACGGCATCGTCCGCTTCCTCATTGAGTTTGTGCGCGTGCCCGATGCCCAGCTGGGCTATCTGCTGGGCGGCGTCATCACCATGGGTCAGCTGTTGAGTCTGCCACTCGTGATTGCGGGCCTGGCGCTTGTCATCTTTGCCCTCCACCGCAATCGCCCCCAGCGCATCTACCTCGACGCCTAGCCACCACATGCCACCACAAGGGGGACAGGCACCTTTGTGGTGGTTTTGCCGGGCAACGATGACAGAACCGTAACGTTTCCCCAGATAAAACCTGCCAAAATAAACCTGTCCCTTTTTGGCAGGTTTCTAGAAAGGCTATTCGGACTGTGAAGGATTCCGACCTCTCCGCAACGGCTGCGCGCGACGCCGCCCGCATCGTTTGGTTTAAGCGCTATCCCGCCAAGCAGACGCTCATCGCATTTTTGCTCGCGCTGTTGGCGACCACGGCGTTTTCCATCGATCCCGCCCCGGTGTCGAGCAACGCAGTCTTGGCAATTGACCCCAAAGCCTCGGGCATGCTGTACGTGTGCTACGAGGTGCTCCTCTCGTTTGCCGGCCATACCGACGCGGTCATGCTGCTTGCGCTTGCCTGCCTGCTTACGCTGCCGTTTCGCTACGTATTCTTTGGCCGCGGTGACGCTTGGCGCCCGTCGGTCGTGCTGCCATCGCTGTTCTTTGCCGTTTGCATGGTGTTCGGCCGTAGCTACGACCTTACCGATTCGGCAGAGATTGTGCTGGGCGACAAGGCACGCGTTATCTGCGCCTGGATTGGCGGCGCGGGCTGGATGCTTCTGGCGATTGTGGCCTTCTATCTGGCTTTTGAGTTTTTGGATTGGTTGAGCTCCCGCCGCATTCCGTTTTCGGAGACCCACTTTGGCCGCGTATGGCGTGTGGCTCACGCCGTGCTCTCGGTCCATCCCTTTGCCGGGCCCTTCCTGGTGCTTATGATCGCCTGGGCGCCCACGCTTATCGCCTCGCTGCCCGGCCTTTTTATGGGAGATACGGGTGCGCAGATTCGCCAGTGGTTCAACTACCCCAACGGCACGAGTGACTACCTGCGCCTGCTCAATCCCAATGTGTTGCTCAACGGCCATCATCCGGTGGTGCACACGGCCATCATCGGCTCATGTGTGCAACTGGGGCTTTCGCTATTCAGCAGCGCCAATGCGGGCCTTGCCATCTACACCTGTGCCCAATTTGTCATCACGGCCGCCTGCATGGCCTATTCCATATCTTCGCTGCGCAAGCTGGGCGTGAGCCTGCCGGTCCGCGGCGTCATCTTGTTGTTCTTTTCATTTATGCCGATGTTATCCAATTACGCGGCGCTGCTGACCAAAGATGTGCTGTTTGCCGACGCGTTTTTGGTGCTGTTGGTGCAGACCGTGAAGCTCGTGGCCTGCGGCCTGCCCCGTCGCGATGCCAATGCCAAGCGCGCGGGCGAACAGGCGCCTGTGCTCTTTGCACGCCACGACTGGCTGTTGCTCGTGCTGGGTGCCATGGGTTCCACGTTTTTGCGCAATGGCGGCCTGGTCTTTCCGTTGGCGGCCTGCGTGATTGCGGCGGCGTTTTGCGCTTGGGACGCGCATGTGGCCCGTCGCGTGGCCAAACAGTCTGGCGTCACGCCCTCGTACGCCACGCCACGCTTCCGCTGGGTCGGCGTGCTCGCAGTGCTTGCGCTCTGCCTTGTCTCCAACATGTATTTCACCAAGGTCTTTATGCCGGCGCACGATATCACGCCGGGCTCCAAGCGCGAGATCCTCTCGATTCCGTTTCAGCAGACGGCGCGCTTCGTCCAAAAGCACGACGGCCTTAATTCGGGCGTTAACCCCAAGGTCAAAGACGATGGCACGATTGAGGAAGCTCCCTGCGACGGCTTGGTGACCGATGAGGAGCGCGCTGTGATCGATCACGTGCTTAAGTACGAGAACCTGGGCCGTCGCTACAACCCCGACAAATCGGATGCCGTCAAAAACTGCTTCAATGAGTACGCCTCGCAGGAGGACATCAAGGCCTATTTTGAGGTGTGGGCCCAGATGTTCAAAAAGGACCCCGAGTGCTATATCTCGGCGCTCGTCAATAACTACTATGGGTACTTCTATCCGAGCGCTCGCGATGCGTGGGTCTACAGCACGGCGCGCAGTGCCGAGATCATGGCGAAGCCCGATAACCTCAAGTACTTTGACTTCCATCCGGTCGATAGCAAAGCCGTGCGCTGGTGCGACCACCTGATTAACCTGTACCGCGTGGCGGTGCAGCGCATTCCGTTTATCTCGCTCACCATGAGCTCGGCCACCTACGTGTGGATCATGATCGTCGTGATGGTCTACCTGTTGCGCCGCCATTCGTGGCGCGCGCTGGCCATCTGGATACCGCTGCTGGGTGTGCTCGCTGTGTGCCTGATTGGTCCATGTAACGGGTCGACCTACATGCGCTACCTGTACCCGGTCATTGCATGCATGCCTTTCGCCATCGGCGCCACGATCACCCGCAGCGACCGCCTGTGGACCTAACCAAAGATTGGCGCATTGGGGTCAGGTTGCTTTGTGCCAAGGGGCTGCATCATCACGACGCCTTCATTTTGGGGTTTATCTTGCAGGCCGGTAGGTATATCATAACGACGTTTGTTTATATTGCCCGAGCATTCGCGCTGGGCTTTAGGTCGAAACCGATAGGAGACACGTATGTCCGGACACTCTAAGTGGGCCACAACCAAGCATCGTAAGGGCGCGCAGGACGCCAAGCGTTCCGCCCTCTTCTCCAAGCTCAGCCGCAACATCACCGTTGCTGCCCGTCTCGGCGGCGACCCGCTGCCCGAGAACAACGCCAGCCTCGCCGCTGCCGTTGCCAAGGCTAAGGCTCAGTCCATGCCTAAGGACAAGATCAAGTCTGCTATCGATAAGGCCTTTGGTTCGGGTGCCGACGCCGCCGTCTATGAGAACATCGTGTACGAGGGTTACGGTCCCGCCGGTGTCGCCGTCTACGTCGACTGCCTGACCGACAACCGCAACCGCACCGCTGCCGACGTCCGTTCCGCCTTCTCCCACGCTGGTGGCAACCTGGGCACCTCCGGTTCCGTCGCCTTCCAGTTTGAGCGCAAGGGCCAGATCGTCGTTGCCAAGGAGATCCTGGACGAGAACGCCAAGAAGGAGACCATGATCGCCAACGGTGCTGCCGGTGACGAGGATGAGTTTATGATGGCGATCGCCGAGGCCGGTGGTGAGGACTACGAGGACGCCGGCGAGGAGTGGATCGTCTGGACCGCTGCCAACGACGTCATGGCTGTCTCCAAGGCACTCGAGGAGCAGGGCGTCCAGGTCAAGGGCTCCGAGACCACCATGGTCCCGACCACTCCGACCGAGGTCTCCGGTGCCGACGCCAAGAAGGTTCAGCGCCTCATCGACCGTCTTGAGGAGCTCGACGACGTCCAGGACGTCTACAGCACCATGGACATGACCGACGAGGTCATCGCTGCCCTCGAGGAGGAGTAGCGCCCGCACGGATTGAGCCGTGCATATCTGGGCATAATGAAGCGAGCATGCAAGCCTCGTGGAATAGATGAGCCGGATCCGCGTGCATGAGGCACCGGACCCGGCTCTTTTATAATGATGCGAATCGTTTTGCATTCTGTGGATCGAGATTTGAAGGGAGCGCTGCATGCGCGTGCTCAAACGAGCCCTGGCGATCGTGTATCTTGCCTCCGCCGTCGTGGCGCTGGGTACGTTAGTCTGCCAGTTTTGGGGGCCATATACCTATCGCTTTATGCTGCTGATGCGCGATCCGCTGCCTCGCATCGTTGTTACGGCGTGCGGCGGTGTCGTGGCGCTCGGCGTGCTCGTGGGTTTCTTCCGCCTGATGTTTGCTCGTCGCGAGCCGTCCTGCGTGCATCCGGCGGGGGAGCGCAATATCGAGGTCACGCTCGCTGCTCTCTCCTCGTGTGCCCGCACCGCGGCAGAGCGCGACGACCGAGTGATGATCGAGCATGTCGAGGCGCGCGTGCAGGGCTCCGACGAATCGCACGTCCGTTTTAAGGTTGACGCCATCGCGCTCGACGACCGGGACGTGGCCTCCCTTGCAGCCGCGATGCAGCAACGTATCGAGGAGGCCTGCGACACTATGCTCGGCACGCCGGGCACGACTGCGCGCGTTCGTTTTTTGCCGTCCAAGACTACCGTCCAGACCGTGGAGGTTTCCGGTGAGTGATACCAATCAAGACAAGACCGCCCGCACGCCGCGCCTGACTATCGATCAGAGCGCCGCGCCGGCAGGCGAGGTCGTCGATCCCAAGGTAGAGGGTACCGAGTCACATGACGCGGTCGCCGATGATTTTGATGAGGCCATGGGTCTCATCAAGGGTACGGGGGCAGCCATCTGGAGCTATGCCGTCCGTCATCCCAACACCACGCTTGGAGCCGTCGCTGGTTTTGTGCTCGCCGTGCTGGTGCTCACGCTCGGCCTGTGGGATACGCTCGTCATCGCTTTCTTTGTGCTGATCGGCGCCGTGATTGGCCAGATCCGCGACGGCGAGAACGGGATCGTCAACTTCTTCGGCCGTCTGTTTAGCGGCCGCTAGCATGTATTCGACCGCCGCGTGTGCGGTGGGCATAAGGAGGAACCATGGCTTTTAACACGAAGGTCGATGTGGCCGATACCGAGCTCGAGGTAGACGAGACCGTCACCGCCGAGGCCGAGGACGTAACGCTCGAGGACGAGGCGCTCGTCGAGGCCGAACCCGCCGACGATGCGGACGAGGATGATGGGGAAGCGGACGAGTCCGAGGACTCGCTGACCTATTCCAACGGTGTGATCGAGAAGATCGTCGCCATGGCCACCCGCGAGGTACCGCACGTCCTGGGCATGAAGGGCAACCTCATGCACTTTGTGCAGGAGCAGTTTGGTGCCGAGAATCTGACCAAGGGCGTGACAGTCGAGGTCACCGATGACAACCGCGTGGTCGTTAACATTTCCGTCATTATCGAGTACGGCGCCTATGCGCCCGCGATTTTCGACGACGTTAAGGCGCGCGTGACCGAGCGTCTGGCTGCGATGACCGGCCTTGAGGTGGCAGGCGTCAACCTGCGCATCGAGGATGTCATCACCCCCGAGGAGTACGAGCACCGCACCAACCAGCACGAGTAACCTACCAAAAAGGTAACCTGCCAAAAAGGGACAGGTTTATTTTGGCAGGTTTTATCTGCGAAAACGTCAAACGGCCGGTCGCACGGATGTATGTGCGGCCGGCCGTTATTTGTATGCCCCCGATGTAGGCATACCGCTCGTCTAACTAGGGGTTGCAATCGTCACGTTCCGCGTTACCCTAATGGGCGCATTGTTTCCAAATTGTTAACGAGGGGTTGCCGTAATGGCTGACGAGCGCGAAACAGAAAGCAAGGCATGGGCGATTGAGGCCGCCGCGGCAGAGGCGGCATCGCGAGCTGCCGAGGAGCTACATCGTCCTCCCGTGGTGCCGATGGAGCGCGTGGTCGATCGCACCGATATCGAGCGCGGCGAGCGTGCCGGCCAAAAGCGCAGCCAGGAGCCAGGCTTCCCGCGCTTTTTCGCCGAGCTCAATCTAGGTCTGATTCTTACGGCCTTTGCCATCGTTGCGTTTAAAACCCCTAATCACTTTGCTTTTGGCGGCACCTCGGGCGTGTCGGTCATTCTGTCCACGCTGTTCCCGACCCTGCCCGTCGGCGTCTTTATGTGGATTATCAACGCGGTTCTCGTCGTCTTGGGCTTTATCTTTTTGGAGCGCAAGGCAATCCTGTGGAGCGTCTTCGCCTCGTTTGCGCTGTCCGCCTATGTTTCGCTGTTTGAGCTTTTTATTCCGACCGATGTCTCGATGACGGGCGATATGTGGCTCGACCTGTGCTTTGCCGTGATTCTGCCGGCGCTCGGCAGCGCCATCGTTTTTGATATCGGCGCCTCGACGGGCGGCACGGACATCCTCGCTATGATCCTCAAACGCCGTACCACACTCGAGATTGGCCGCGCGCTGTTGCTGGTCGATATCGGCATCGTGACCATCGCGGCCTTTTTGTATGGTCCGCGTATCGGTCTGTATTGCGTGCTCGGCCTGTTTGCCAAGACGCTTGTGGTCGACAAGGCCATCGAGAGCATTCATCTTCGTAAGGTCTGCACGATCATTTGTTCCGAGCCCCTTAAGGTCGAGGAGTTTATCGTCAAGCATCTCAACCGCACGGCGACCATCAGCCGCGGCTACGGCGCCTTCTCGGGCAAGTGCGTGACGGTGATCATGAGCGTGCTGAGCCGTCGCGAGGCCGTGCATCTGCGCCGTTATGCGCGCGAGGTCGATCCTGGTGCCTTTATCACGATCGTCGACAGCTCCGAGATCGTCGGCAAGGGTTTCCGCGGCACGAACTAGCGCGGACACACTCGTCAAACAATCGAAAAGCGCCTCGCGCGTTGCAAATACGTCATCTAAGAGTATTTGTCCTCACATTGGGTGATAATGATGCCAAAGACATCGTTTGCGATCCAGGTGATTCGCTCTAGATACGAAGGGATGATTTCGATGTTCTGTTCGCAGTGTGGCGCCCCCATGGGCGATAACGACAAGTTCTGCGGCGTGTGTGGTGCCCCCAATGCCGGTGCTGCAGCTTCCACCCCTCAGGGTCAGCCTCAGCCTCAGCAGTTTGTTCCTCAACCTGTCGCGAACGCGTCCAAGGGCTGCACGGCTCAGGCGTTTGAGGATATGACCAAGACTCCGGGCGTGCTGCAGCGCGTGTGCCAGATTGCCTTTTTGCCGGCGCTTATCTGTGTCGTGTCGGTACTCGTGCTGTTCATCCCCGTTATCGGCGGTATTGCGGCTGCCATCGGCTTTTTGGCTGCCTACGTGGCGAGCGTGTGCGGTTCGGGCTTTGGCATCGAGTGGGGTCGCGACCTGTCGCTTAAGATCGATGACGGCATGGGTCGTCCGTTGATGCGTTCCACGTCGTTTGGTCTCGGAATCTTTTCGAGCGTTATTTCGGTCGTGCTCGAGGTTATCGCTGCCATTCCCATTATCGGTGTAGTGCTTTCGCTGGTGGAGGGCGTGGTAATTGGCGCCGCGGGCTCGTATTCTTATTACGGCTCTTATGCGCTCGAGGCTGCGCTGTTTGGCTCGCTTGGCCTGCTTGTCCTGGCTATGATTGCCACGGCGGTCCTGGGGGTCTTCTTTAAGATGTTCGCCGACATTGCCGTGATGCACTTTGCGGTGACCGGTCGCGTCGAGAGCGCGTTTTCGCTCGATAAGGTTTGGGCAGCCTTTAAGAACAATAAGACCAAGCTGTTCTGCGCTTCGTTCCTTCCCGAGTTTTTGACGGGCCTGGTCGCCAACGTTGTCACATGGATCTTGACGGTCGTCTTTGGCGCCGTTGCCTCTGTCGGTATGTATAGCTACTACTATCGTCCTACGGGTATTGAGGCGATTGTTGCCGGCGGTGGCATCACACTCGTGCTGTTCCTGGTGCTGGTCGCTTTTGTCACCGTATTTCTTACGGTCTTTGGCAAGATGCTCAAGCATCGTGCCGTTGGCTATTGGGTCGCACGTTATGCAAGCGAGTGGGTTGACGAGGACAAGGACGACGTCCTGACTTTTGTATTGCCCTTTGAGAAGAAGTCCGCTCCTTCGGGTTACAGCGCTCCGGATGTTGCGTCTGAGCCCAAGCCCGCGCCCGAGCCGGCGCCCGTGCCTGAGCCTGAGCCCGAGCCCAAGCCTGAGCCGGCACCTGCACCTGAGACTGCGCCTGAGCCCGAGTCCGAGCCTGAGCCAGCGCCTGTGCCTGCGCCTGAGCCGGCGCCCGAGTCAAGTTCCGACGAGGGCCCTCAGGACGAGTAGCATGCCGCCTGCCATTTGGGGACGGGGTAGAAATGGTGGAAATAACGCTTGACAGATGAGCGGGGGCGGACGTTTCGACGCGTCCGCCCCCGCTTTGCTTTAGCCAGGCTGTTATGGATGGGTGTGACGACTACTCGTCGTGTTTCTCCTCGCGGCGAGCGGCGGCGCGGGCTTCGTGGATGCCCTTGATTGCGGCATGGCGAGCCGTGCGGGCGTCGTGGATGGCGTCACGAGCCTCGGCGGTCGTCGCCTTGGCAGAGCGCAACTTGGCGGCCAGATCGGGGTTGGTTTCGGCGACCGCGGTGATCGCGGGGCCGTCGAGCTCCTCTTGCGTGGGCTCGGCCAAAAAGTCGATGGCATACTGGGCTGCCACCATGGAGCCCTTGGCCAGCACTCTCTCGTCAATCTTGTAAAAGCAGGAATGCTGGGCGTACGTGGCGCCAATCTTGGGGTTACGCGTACCTACAAAGGCGAGCACGCCCGGCACGCGGCGCAGGTACTCCGAAAAATCCTCGCCCGAAAGTGTGCCGCGATAATGGCCTTGGCCGGCGGGACCCAGACACTTAATTACGGCCTGACGGCAGCGCTCGCTCGAGGCCGCGTCGTTTTCGACCTTGTAGTTGGCGATGGTGTAATCGGTGAGCTCTGCCTCGGCGCCCAAGGCGGCTGCAGTATGCTCCACGATGCGGCGCATAAGCTCCGGCATTTCCTCGTGGGTTGAATCGCCGTAGGTGCGCACCGTGCCGGCGAGGTAGGCCGTGCCGGCGATAACGTTGCGCGCGGTGCCGCCGTGCAGCTCGCCGACGGTGATGACGGCCGGCTCATAGGGGCTGATCTCGCGCGAGACGATGGTCTGCAGGGCGTTGACGATCTCGGCGGCAACCATGACGGCGTCGTGGCCGCGCTGGGGCATGGCGCCGTGGCACGAGGTGCCGCGGACATCGATGCGGAACCAGTCGGTATTGGCCATGCGCGGGCCGGGCTCGCAGCTTACGGTGCCGGCGTCGACCTCGCTCCAGATGTGCGCGGCGTAGGCGCCGTCGACGCCGTCGAGCACACCCGTGCCGATCATGAGTTTGGCGCCCTGGCCGTTTTCCTCACTGGGCTGGAAGACGATGCGGATCTCGCCGTGGATGTCGTCGGTCATATGGCGCAGGATCTGCAGCGTGCCGAGCATCATGGCGATGTGGCAGTCGTGGCCGCAGGCGTGCATGCAGCCCTCGTTGACACTGGCGAATTCCTCGCCGGTCTGCTCGGTGACGGGCAGGGCGTCAATATCCGCGCGCAGCAGTATGCGGCGGCGCGGCGTGCCGTCCTCGCGATAGGCGTCGGGTGCGGTGCCGCGAAGGGTCGCCACCAGGCCCGTCTTAAGGGAGCGCTCGTAGGGGATATTCATGGCGTCGAGCTGGTTGGCGATGTCGGAGGTCGTGCGCTCTTCGGCGAGGCTCAGCTCCGGGTGCTTATGGAAGTGCCGGCGCTGCTTAATGATGTAGGGTTCAAACTCGGCGGCGATATCTTGGATGGCTGCGGTGACATCGTCAGCCGCGCGAGTCTCGGTCGCCGCCATAATCTGCTGTGCCTTGGTCTTCGTCATGATCGATTTGCTCCTTGCTGGGTTGATCGCAAAATCGTACAGGCTCTTTCCAGTATGCCACCTGCCGCTAGGGCTGGTAAAGTTGCCGTTTGCCGCTTGGGGTTTTGTTACAAGGGCGGGGGAGTACACTCGGGGGTGTTGAATTTCCTGCCAGAGATGGGGATGCCCATGCAACATATCGATCGGATTATCCGCTCCAAGAACGTCTTTACCGCGCAAGACGGCATCGATTCCGCCCGCGAGCTGGCGATTGCCATCGCAGGCGACCGTATCGTCGCAGTCGGTGCGCCCGATGACGTGATTGCCGCCGCTCCCGCCGCCACGCCGGTTCTCGACTACGGCGAGCAGTTTGTCTGCCCCGGTTTCCATGACGCTCATCTGCACTTCTTCCATACCTCGGTTGGCTCCTCGCCGTACATGCTCATGGATATGGGCACGTCCGAGGCGGCGCTGGTGCAGCACGCGCTCGAGTTTTCCCAGGACCTGCCCGATGACGCCTGGGTTGTGACGCAAGGCTGGCGCGACTACCGTTGGGACCCGCCCGAGCATCCTACCAAGGCGTCGCTCGATGCGGCATTCCCCGATCGTCCCTGCGTTATGTACTCGGGCGACGGGCACACGCTGTGGCTCAACAGCCGCGCACTCGAGGCGCTCGGCGTCACGCGCGACAGCGAGCCGCCAGCGGGCGGTAGCTACGACAAAGACGCAAACGGCGAACTCACGGGCATTGCTCACGAAGCGGCTGCCATGCAGCTGCTGCCGCGCTGTCTTGAGTGGCTGGGCGAAGATCGCATCGCAAGCGCTTGCGCCGATCAAATGAGGCGCATGGCCGAGCAGGGTATTACCTCGATCTGCGATATGTCGCTCATGCCCATGCCGGGCTGCGATTTTATCCGCGACGATGTCTACGACAAACTGCAGACGGCCGGCAAGCTGGGCATTCGTGCCCATCTGTTCCCCACGCTGCTGGATGACCAGTCGCGTCTAGAAGAGCTCCAGGTACGTTACGCGAACAACGCGCTGCTTTCGGCGCCAGGTTTTAAGCAGTTCTTCGACGGCGTGTCGAGCGAACACACGGCATATCTCACTGAGCCCTATACCAATCCGCGCTTCCCGGGCGACCAGGGCCGTCTGACGGTCCCGGCCGAGCGCATGCGCAAGTTGGTTCTGGCGGCAGCCGAGCGTGGCCACACCGTGCGCATCCACGTTATCGGCGACGGTGCGATTCATGCCGCGCTGGATATCTTCGAGGAGGCAGCCGACCTGTACGGCCTGCCCCAGCACGGCCATAACACGCTCGAGCATCTGGAGAATTTGCTGCCTCAGGACATCGATCGTCTGCGCAAGCTCAACGTCATTGCCTCGAGCCAGCCTTGCCACATCACGCTCGACCCGGGTGGCCCGGAGCGCGATCTGGGCCTGGAGCGCAGCCGCATCATGTGGCCGTTCGCAACCTATAAGCAGCGCGGCATTCGCCAAGCCTTCGGTACCGACAGCCCTATCACGCCCGTTACCAGCATGAACGTGCTCTACACGGCTATCACGCGCCAGGACCGTCGCAGCCACTGGCCCGAGGGCGGCTGGTTGCCGAGCGAGCGCATCGATGCAGCAACGGCTCTGCGCAACTACACCCTGGGCAGCGCCTATGCAGCGGGCGACGAGCAAAACCTCGGCAGCTTGGAGCCCGGCAAGTACGCCGACCTGGTAGTCCTGGACCAAAACCCGCTCACCGTTGACCCCCAAGAGCTCCAAGCCACCAAGGTTCAGGCCACCTACCTGGCAGGCAACTTGATTTACGAGCGCTAACCCCACATCCCGCCCCTCAGTTGCGGTGAAATAGTCCCTAAAAGGGGGTGCGGACAGAAAGTTGGACCGCGGGGCGGTCCGGACTGGAGGTTCGCATGTACAGCAGGGAGAAGGTCGAGCTCTTCCTCCTGGCGACGGAGGACGGCATGGGGCCCACCGCCGCCGCGAAGTTCGCGGGGGTCTCGGTGGGCGCGGCCAAGAAGTGGGCGACGGGCCACCTCCCGCACAGCTACACCGGGGCGCGCTGTAGAATCGTGGCGAGGAAACCGCCACGGAAGGAGGCCAGCTTGGGCCCCGACAAGTCGATCTACGCCCCGCCCGCGACCGGCCCGCTCGCCGGGCTCAACGAGGACCAGATAGAGAACCTGCTGCTCAGGGCGGTGTTGGCCGACCTAAAAGCGGAAGGGTGGGACCCGGCTTCGATCTCGAACAGGAGCAAGTGCGAGCTCGGCGAGAGATTGAGGCGGGCGACCGCCCTGCCCCTCCGCTCGATCACAGGTTTCTTGAGGATATCGAAGAGCTCCTATGAGTACTGGAGGCCCCGCGTCGCCGCGCCGCGCGACCGCGACGCCGACATACGAGACCGCGTGGTGCGCATCTTCCGCGAGGGCTCGGGGTGCTGGGGGTACCGCACCTGTCTCTTATACACATCTGACGCTGCCGACGAACTCT